>JAIOPU010000124.1 GCA_021413725.1 Armatimonadota bacterium
ACGCACAAAAGGTGCAATCTCATACCAGCCTGGGTCGCGAGACCTAGGTGTCGGTCACAAGAACCCCAAGGGCTGAAGGCCCGCCCTATTCTTCCAATTTTAAGCCGAATTGTGGCCCTCTCTTCGCAAATAGCGGTTTCACATTCCATATTGCTCACCCACCATTTTTCTTTCTCAGCAACCCGGTGCAAATCAAAATTAGCCCGAAAAGCAGAGGCAAGACACCCCTCATGAACCAGAAAACGCCCTCTGGGTCGCCGGAGAGGACGTCGGAAAAACCGTAAACGGGGTCGCTCAGCCATTGAATCAATCCATACAGACCGAAGAACGACAATAGCATGGCTAGGAACAACTGGAGATTTATCCCGTACCGCTTCTTGCTGTCCACTAAAGCAAATATTACGCTACAAAGCAAATAGTTGCAGTTTACAAATCCATCCCTCGTGCCCCAAAGGTTACGAAGGAAATTACTTGAAGATCACTTTGGGTTCCAAGCCTCTCACCCGTTCCCGACCATGTGCAACCGCTCCCGCGGGAGGAGGCAAAAAAAAGGGGCCACCCCCAAAGGAGGTGGCCCGGAAAAGAAACGTTGCGAATCAACGTTTGACGAACTGGAAGCCGCGTCGGGCTTTCTTCCGACCGTATTTCTTGCGTTCCTTGATACGCGCATCCCGCGTAAGGAACCCGGCCTTCTTCAAAGGCGAGCGGAGGTTCAAGTCCATCTCGATCAGGGCGCGAGCAATTCCGAGTCGGACGGCACCGGCTTGTCCGGAGATTCCGCCACCCTTGGTGGTTGCGACGATGTCGTATCGACCGTCCACTTCAAGCAGAACAATCGGGCTCTTGACGAGAATTTCGAGGACGGGGCGACCAAGGTACTCCTTGAAGTCTCGTCCGTTGATGAGGATGTTGCCCTCACCGGGCTTGAGCCAGACTCGTGCGATGGCGCACTTTCGACGGCCCGTGCCGTAAAATCTATCGGAAGGTTTCTTTGGAGCCATTATTTGGTTACCTTGAGTTCGGTCGGTTGTTGTGCAGCATGAGTATGCTCGCTACCGCGGAACACTTTGAGCTTCTTGAACATTGCCTTGCCAAGCTTTGTCTTCGGCATCATGCCCCAGACGGCCTTTGCGACCAACTTGTCAGAATTCTCGGCGAGCATCGTGCCTCGCGAGACGTTCTTGAGTCCGCCTGGCCAACCTGTGTGCCAGTAGATCAATTCGTCTTGCTTGTTGCCGGTAAGAACCGCGCGGTCGCAATTGATAATAATTACGAAGTCGCCGCAGTCTTGGTTGTAGGTGAATAGGGGCTTGTGCTTTCCGCGCAGCATCATCGAAACTTGAGCAGCGATGCGACCCACGGGGATTCCCGTAGCGTCCACAATGTGCCACTTCCTTTCGATATCTGCCGGCTTTGCCGAGTATGTTCGATTCATATTGTTTCTTTTCCTGTCTAAGTTTTTATTCGTCGGTGAGATCATTCGTCATCAGAGCCCGAATGTCTCGAAAATGTCTTCCGTAGCTGACCGTCTGGAGCGTAAGTCCGTGAGCGGGGAGAACCACCGGCCACATCAACTTATCTCGAAGCAACGGATCAAGCAACTGCCCGATTTCGGCGACCGTTCTCCGGCCGCGACCGACTTCTAAAAGTCCGCCTGAAATCCGACGCATCATGCCGCGCATAAACGCGGCCCCGACAATGTCGATCCATATCTCGTGTCGCACTCTTCGAAGTTTGATCGAATGAATCACCCTGACCGAATTCGGAATTTCGTTCAACTCCTCTCCAAAGGCACGAAAATCGTGCTCTCCGATGAGAAGCTTCGCGGCTTCCTCCATTTTGTCAAAGTCTAATTCCTTCGGATACCAATGTGCGACTCGCGTATAACGCGGATCGCGATTCCTGGTGATTCGATACTGGTACAGCCTCGAACGAGCGCTAAAGCGAGCGTGAAAGCCCTCATTAACTCCCTCAGCCTTGACGACTGAAATGTCCTTCGGCAGTTGCCAGTTCAGCACGTATACCCAGTGCTCGGGTTCTATGGCAACTGTACTGTCGAAATGACAGACTTGCCCCCGCGCATGGGCACCGGCATCGGTGCGACTTGCCCCAACGATCTCGCAATCCTCGCCCGAGACCTGGCGAACTGTATCTCTCAAAGTACCTTGGATCGTTCTCAGATCCCGTTGTGCGGCCCAGCCGCTAAATTCAGTTCCGTCGTACGCTACGACTAGCTTAATTCTTTGGCTTGTCTTAGTCGACAAGTTCAAGAATGGCCGTGATAGCCGCATCGCCGCGTCGAACACCCGTCTTCGTGAGTCGAGTGTAGCCACCCGGTCGATCCTTAAATCGAGGGGCAACGTGGTCGAAGAGGTGCTTCACGAGGTCTTCCCCGTTGATCAAACTTCGCGTTTTCAGGATTTCCAGCTTTTCGATGTCGCTCTTTCCGGCGAGCATCTTAGTCGGCTTCGGCGTACTGGACGAGTGACCGACAAGGGTCTTTCGGGCGATACGTCGTGCGTTCACGGTGTCATCCTTCGCGAGGGTGATCATCTTCTCTACGAGTCTTCGCAGTTCCTTTGCTCTTCCCTCCGTGGTGTGGACAAACCCGTGTCGAATGAACTGACGAGTTAGGTTCGTCAGCAAAGCCATTCGCTGGTCACTTGGCAATCCAAGCTTTCTTCGGTCAATCTTGTGTCTCATCTCAAATCTTCCTTATGCAAAATCCTTAGTCAAAATCCTCTTCTTCATCGTCATCGAATTCTATTCGAAAACCGCCCTTAGAAGGCTTGATTGCGAGGCCGTGCTCGGCGAGTTTGTCGCGAACTTCGTTCAACGACTTCTTACCGAAACCACGAATACCGATCAAATCATTTTCTGTGACTACAGCGAGGTGGCGCAGAGTCAGAAGCGAGGCTCTTCGCAAACAGTTAAACGTTCGCTGCGAGAAGTCCATCTCTTCAATCTTGAGCTCAGGCACGTTGCTGAGTTCGGCGTCGTCCAAATCGATGTCGTCCAAACCGGAGTCTGCGCTGGCGCGACCGAGTTCGAAGAACATTCGGAAGCACTTGTCAAGAATTTGGGCAGCCTGGGTAATGCAGTCGTTCGGCGGCACAGAACCGTTGGTGGTGACTTCCAAAACCAATCGCTCGTAGTCCGTTCGAGTTCCGACACGGGTCTGTTCCACGATGTAATTGACCTTGCGGACAGGCGTGTACTGCGAACCGAGAGGAATCGTGCTGATAATGCCCTTCCATCGCTCTTGGTTCACGGGGAGAACGTAGCCGGAACCCCACTCGGAAAGCAATTCCATCGAGAACGTCGCTTTAGCATCGCTGATGAAACAAATATAAACTTCAGGGTTACAGACGGTTACCCCTGGTGGGCAAACGATGTCTGCTCCAGTGACTTTACCGGGGCCTTTCGCGTTGAGCGTGAGGGTCAGCGGCTCGGTTTGTGGAGCTTCAAAATCGTATCGGATCGAAAGATCCTTGAGGTTCAACATGACCTGAGTCGCATCTTCCTTAACTCCTGGAATTGGAGCGAACTCATGGAAAACCTTGTCGATTCGGATGGCGGAGACCGAAGCACCTTGGATGGAGCTCAAAAGAACTCTCCGAAGGGCATTACCGATGGTTTGACCATAACCGCGCTCAAGCGGCTCAAGGACAAACTTTCCGTATGTTGTATTTAGGTCTAGCGTTTGAATATAAGGCATGGAACTGTATTTCTGAGTCAGGTTAGAGCCGGTCCCGCGAGGTGATCGGCTCTAAGAATTTTTATGTTAGACGCGTCGCTTCTTCGGCGGGCGGCATCCGTTGTGCGGAATCGTGGTGATATCCTTGATGGCTTGGATTTCGAGACCTGCCGCAGCCAGCGAACGAATCGCCGTCTCTCGGCCAGAGCCAGGACCACTCACGAGAACCTCAACCTTGCGAAGACCGTGCTGGTCAATCACTCGGCGCGCTACGCTGTCCGCGGCAACCTGTGCGGCGTATGGCGTGCCCTTTCGGCTGCCCTTGAAGTTGACGGCACCGGCACTCGACCAAACCAAAACGTCTCCCTTGGGGTCGGTGATGGAGATAATCGTGTTGTTGAAGCTGGAATGAACGTACGCCATACCACTCGCCACTTGGCGTTTTTCTTTCTGCTTTCCTTTGACTTTCTGCTTTCTGGCCATAGTCTAATCCTTATTTCTTCGCTTTCTTCTTTCCGGCAACTGTCTTGGCCTTACCCTTTCGAGTTCGAGCATTACTTCGGGTTCGCTGACCTCTTGTCGGCAAGCCTCTTCGATGACGAAGACCACGGTAGCAACCAATTTCGATCAATCGGCGAATGTTCGAGTGAACTTCACGGCGAAGGTCTCCCTCAACTTGGTAGTCGGCGTCGATAATTTCGCGCAACTTACCAATTTCGGTTTCGGTCAACTCCTTAACCTTCTTTCTTGGGTCCAAGCCCGCCTTCTCAATGAGATCAGCAGTTGTCTTGGGACCAAGTCCGTAAATCAAGGGGAGAGCGAAAAGAATCGCTTTCTCTCGGGGCACATCAATACCGGCAATACGAGCCATTTTTCTTCTTCAAATAAGCGGTGCTGTCTTGTAGCGTTTATACGCGATGACGGTAAACGATTCGACCTTTTGTAGGATCGTAAGCCGAAACTTCGACTCGTACTTTATCGCCTGGCAGAATCCGAATCCAGTGCATTCGCATTTTTCCGCTGACATGAGCCAAAACTTCGGTCTCAAGCTCAGGAATGCTGATGCGGAATCGCGCGTTAGGGAGGTTTTCGACCACTACACCCTCTAATTCAATGCCCTCTTCCTTATCGGAAGGTTCAGTTTTCTTTTTATGATGCCTTGGATTGTATCTCGCCATATTTTGGTGAATAGATTGTACCGTTAAAATCGAGACTACTCTGCGTTCAAAATGACCGGCCCACTTTCCGTAATCGCGACGGTGTGCTCAAAATGTGCACTCGGCTTTCGATCCGAAGCGACAATCGTCCAATCGTCAGGCATGGTTTTCACCTTATAAGTTCCCAAATTGAACATGGGTTCTATGCAAATGGTCATCCCCGCCTTCAGTGCGGGTCCTTTGCCTTTCGTGCCGTAGTTCGGTACTGCGGGCTCCTCGTGAAGCGAAGCACCTACTCCGTGCCCAATTAGCTCCCGAACCACGCCAAGCCGATGCCGGTTCGCCACCGCCTCAACTGCTGCTGAGATATCGCCCACTTTTTTTCCGACAACAGCCTGGGCGATTCCCGCAACCAGTGCCTCCTCTGTCACCCGCAACAGCATCGCGACATCCTTCGAAACCGCACCCACCGGAAAAGTCCAAGCCGCATCTATATGGAATCCCTGAAAGTAGACCCCGATATCGACGCCCACCACATCACCCTCTACCAAGACGCGATCACTCGGTATCCCATGAACGACTTCTTCATTGACGGAAAGACAAATTGACTTGGGATAGCCGCGATAGTCCAAAAAGCTTGGAACCGCACCCGCATCTACGATCATCTGGTGGGCAACGTCGTTGAGTTCGTTGGTAGTTCGTCCCGGTGCAACCATCGCACCCACGGCCTTCATTGTCCGTGCATGAATACGCCCGCCCTCACGCATGAGCTCAAGTTGGGCCGGAGTTTTCAGAACGATCACACCACTATTGTGACGCTTTTGACTCTCTCGCGGCGGCAGCCGCAAGAATATCGAGATAGACTTTCTCCGGCTCTTGCCGTGCATCCACCCGCGTCAACATTCCCATCCCTTCGTAATAGCTCACGACCGGCATCGTCGTGTCGTGAAAAATCTGGAGACGCTGCTGAATCGCGTCGGGCTGGTCGTCGCTTCGCACAAAGAGCGGACTGTTGCAGTTGTCGCAAACCCAGTCGCGCTTTGGCGGCTTATTGGTCATGTGATAGATCGCCCCGCACTTGGTGCATCCGACCCGACCCGAAAGCCGGGAAACGAGAATTTCGTCGGGGACTTCGAGAGAGATGACCGCATCGATGACGGTGTCCATGTCCTCTTCCATTTCTGATAGCGCAACGGCTTGGTCGATTGCACGAGGGAATCCGTCGAGAATGAATCCATTCTTTCGCGCTTCGGCGGAGCGGATGCGTTTTGCCATCATTTCGATGGTAACGCCGCTAGGCACCAGGCGTCCGTGGTCAATATAGCGTTTGGCCAAACGACCCAAATCGGTTTCCGCCTCGATTTCTTGACGAAAGATTACTCCGGATGAAAGGGTTTTTAGACCGATTCGCTTTTCGAGGAGTTCTGCTTGAGTGCCTTTGCCGACACCTGGGGGGCCAATGAGAATTAAGTTCATGTCCGTTTTTGTGCGAACGTCATTGGTCGCACATTCGAGGCCAAACCTTGCGGTCCAGCCTCAAACTGGTTTATAGGCCGTACTGCTTCATGATCAAATTGGCTTCGATCTGACGCATTGTTTCAAGCGCTACACTCACCATGATGAGGAGCGAGGTGCCAAATATCATACTCAATCCCGAAATTTTGATCAGTACCGGAACCAAGTATTGCGAGAGCGACACGATCGCCAGGAATCCAGCTCCCATGACCGTGATTCTAGAGATAATGGTATCCAAGAAATCTCGTGTTTGCTTACCTGGACGAACTCCAGGAATAAATGATCCGCTTCGCTTCAAATTGTCAGAAATGTCGTCTACATTGAACTGAATGGCAGTGTAGAAGTAGGTGAAGAAGAAGATCAGGGCCATGTAGACCAGTGCTGCAACGAATCCTTGCCAGTGGCTGAAATCTGGATAAGTGAACTTCTGAATTCCTTCTAGTATCTCAAACATCTTACTGTTTGGTGGAAAGGCTCGAGCGAACTGGCCGGGCATCGTGATCAGCGCTGATGCAAAGATGATGGGAATAACGCCCACCATATTCACTGAGAACGGAAGGTAGTTCGTTCCACCACCCATGACCTTGGTTCCCATTTGGCGCCGCATGTGTTGAATCGGAATTCTTCGCTGAGCAAGCGTAAAGTAGACAACGAACCAAGTTGTGCCGACGAACAGTGCGACAATCGCAAGAACCTGCCACCACTGAACCAGGACGCCAAAGTTTTTAACAATGAGTTCAATCTGGCTAGGAATCACGATAACAATTCCTGCAAAGATCAAAAGTGATGTTCCATTCCCGATTCCCTTTTCGCTAAGCTGTTCACCCAACCAGAGAAGGAAGTATGAGCCAGCCGTCCAAAACAGGACCACGCTGACGCTAATGAACCAGCCCTGGCTCACCGTTGGAATTGCACCGGTCTGCTGAATCATCTTTAAAATCGTCGTTCCCTGGAACCAGGAAAGTACGAACATCAGCATTTTCGTGCGCTTGTTCTGTTGCTTGCGCGCATACTCGCCGCCTTCCTGCAACTCCTTCTTCCAAGCCGGGTTGGCTTGAGTCAGGATCTGCATGATAATCGAGGACGTAATGTACGGTCCAAGCCCAAGTGCAAAGACGGAGATTCGCTTAAGTCCGCCCCCACCGAAAGTGTTCATCATCGCGAACAACGGACTGTCGGAGACCGTCTTTTCAAAAAGAGCGGGGTTCACACCCGGAATCGGAACCCGAATGTGAATACCCAGCATGTACACAGCAAAGATTGTAAGAATAAACTTAAGGCGACGCTGCAAGTCTTCGTCGGCCCAGGCAAGTCGAAACGTATCCGACAAGCTCATCTTGAGGTTGCGATCACCGCTACCCCCGCCGTATCCACTCTGCATTGACCCTAAACTCATTCTAAGAAATCCTTAACCTGTGATTTTTGTAATTGTTCCGCCAGCTTTGGTGACCTTTTCTTCGGCCGCCTTGCTGAACTTGTGTGCGGTAATCGTTAGCTTCGTCTCCAAGTCGCCGAAAGCAAGAATCTTCACGCCGTCTTTCAACTTCGAGATAATTCCGTGCGCCATCAGGACTTCTGGAGTCACGATATCGCCCGCCTTAAAGAGCCGCTGAAGATCGTCACAATTGACAATCGCGAACTCCTTATGGTTGACATTTCTGAAACCTTTCTTAACCGGCAATCGGCGCTGAATAGGAGTCTGACCACCTTCAAAGTTAGGGTGGATCTGTCGTCGAGCCTTTTGGCCCTTCGTACCACGACCGGCGGTCTTACCAAGACCCGATCCGATACCGCGCGCGATGACTCGTCTTCGCTTCGTAGCACCCTTACTTGGGCGCAATTTGTGTAGGCTCATACTTACTTATCCTCCTTCTTTGCAACAGGCTTCTTCGCTGCGGGTTTAGCCGCAGGCTTTGCTGCTTTCGGTTCGGCTTTGACTTTTGCAGCCTTCACTACAATAGCTTTGACCGCGCCACCCTTTTTGCCATCGACCCGTTTGACAGGTAGCGGCTTTCGAGCGTGGACAACTTGCTTCTTGACCGGTGCCAGGCCTTCAACTTCCTCGATCGACACAAGGTGTCGGACGCGATGCAGTTGACCGCGAACCACCGGACCGTCGTTATGGACAACACTACTGTTGACCTTTCCGAGACCCAGGGCTTTGACGTTATCTCGCGTGCCCGGCTTTTCGCCGATCAAGCTCTTTAACAACTTAATGCGTAGCATTATCTTCTTCCTCCTTCCGTGCCTTAGCAAGCCAAGGCACCAATTCGCTGACCTCAAGTCCGCGACGGGTTGCGAGGTCTTCCGGCACCACGAGAGCCTTGAAAGCCTCAATCGTAGCGTAAGCCATGTTCACCGGATTTCGGCTACCCAATGACTTCGAAAGAACGTTGTGAATTCCCGCGCACTCCAAGCAAGCTCGGATTGCGGAACCGGCCTTAACGCCCGTACCCGGTGAGGCTGGCTTCAAAATTACGTTCGCTGTTCCAACTTTCGCTTCCACGTTGTGCGGAATCGTGAGTCCGATCATCGGGACTCGGATCATGTTTTTGCGAGCCGCTTCTTCGCCCTTGCGAATTGCGTCTGGCACTCCACGAGCCTTGCCCATTCCGACTCCGACCTTGCCCTTATTGTCGCCGACGACGACCATAACAGACCAGGACATGGTCTTTCCACCCTTGTGGGTTTTGGAAACCTTGTTGGTACGGATTACACGCACATCGAGTTGCGGACCATCGCCTTGCTGGCGATTGTCGCGCTTACCCGAACTTCGTTGTTGCATTCTCATTAAAAGTCCAACCCTGCCGCTCGGGCGGCTTCTGCCAAGTTCAATACTCGACCGTGGTAGCGGAAGCCACCTCGGTCAAACACGACCTTGGAAATTCCTTTGCCGATTGCGCGTTTTGCGATTTCGGCGCCAATGACCTTGGCTCCCTCGGCGTTGCCGCTTGCTTTGAGCGCCTTTTCGTAGGTACTCGCCGCAACCAGAGTATTACCGGTTGAGTCGTCAATGATTTGAACTGAAATATGCTTCAAGCTGCGATACACAGCAAGCCGAGGTCGCGCAGTTGTCCCCTCGACGGTTTTGCGTACACGCACGTGTCGTACGACTCGAAGCTCCTGTCTTGTCTTCTTTGCCATCTTAAAAACTCCTTACTTCTTAGCCCCAGCTCGCTTTCCAGCCTTGAGCTTAATCGTCTCGCCTTGGTAGCGAATTCCCTTACCCTTGTAGGGCTCAGGCTTTCGCACTTTGCGTATGTCGGCAGCCATCTGACCCACGAGCGCCTTATCGATGCCCGTGACCGTGATGTGCTGAGTTCGCGCTTTGTCGTCGACTTTGACTTCGTAAACGATGCCATCGACAGGTGCGATTCTGACCGGGTGAGAATAGCCCATATTCAGGAGCAATCCCTTTCCTTCAGCCGCTACGCGGTAACCAACGCCAATGACTTGCAGAGTCTTCTCATGGCCTTTCGTGACCCCTTCGACCATGTTATTGATCAGGGTTCGCGCCAGTCCATGCTGACTACGCAGTCGGCTTTGGTTGTTGGGTCGGTCGAGAGTGACTTTTCCGTCTTCTTGTTTGATTTCAAGCTCTCGAGCAATCTGTTGTTCAAGTTGCCCTTTCGGACCCTTGACCGTTACCAAGTTCCCCGCATCAACTGAGATGGTGACGTTATTTGGTACTTCAATAACTTGCTTTCCAATTCTTGACATGATGGGCTCCTTAGTACACTTCGCAGAGGACTTCGCCGCCAATCTTTCGCTTGCGGGCCTCGCGGTCGGTCATGACACCATGGCTGGTCGTAAGAATTCGGGTCGTCAAACCACTTCGCAACGGCTTTAGCTCGTCGCTGTGGGTATAGACTCGAAGACCAGGCTTGCTAATCCGGTTGATCTTGTGGATCAGCGGCTTTCGCTTGGCGTCGTAATTCATATGAATACGTAGGGTCGGGAACTTGCCTTCTGTCGAAATTTCGTGGCCTTTCACGAAGCCCTCGGCTTCGAGAATCTTCACGATTTCAACTTTAATTTTGCTGAGCGGTATTTCAACCGTCATCATTCGGGCATGAGCGCCGTTCCGAATACGTGTGAGTAGATCAGCGATAGGATCACTGTGCATAGTTTTTTCTGGGTGCTCCTTACCAACTGGATTTGGTCACGCCCGGAAGAAGGCCCTTGTGCGCCATCTCTCGGAAACAAATTCGGCAGAGGCCGAAATAGCGGATGAATCCGCTTGCGCGGCCGCATTGACTACAACGGTGATATCCGCGCGTCTTAAATTTCGGCGCGCGCCGTTGCTTGACTCTTAAACATTCTTTAGCCATAGTTTTTTTCCACCGTACTCGGGAGGTTTGCGTTTGGTTTAGGTTCTCATGGAACCCCGCACCTTGCCCGCGGTCAGGTTGTAACGCGCCCAAGAAGGACGCGAAATAGAAGGATACCCAAGAATCGCCCAAACTCGCTAAGGGAGCTAGCGAACCGCTTGCTCAGTCTCCGCATCAAAGATATGGAGCGCATCCAAATTCAAGCAGAACTTGGCTTGGGAGTTTTCTTTAATCTTGGATCCCGCGTCAATCGAGGCGAGGAAGCTATGGGTGCCGACCTTGAGATAGGCAACGTATTCGTGTCCTAGGGGCTCAATCACGTCAATCGTTGCGTCAATCGTGTTCTCCTTGGTCGTCGCGATGGGGTTGTTCATCGTGGCGTCATAGATCGATTCCGGACGAATGCCTAGGGTTACTGCTTTACCCGCATAGGCAGCGGCCGGATGATCCTTTGGCAAGGGAAGTCGGAAATCTCCCGTATCCACGAACAATCCACCGGACTCAGAAACAATCTTGGCATCCAAGAAGTTCATCGGCGGGGAGCCAATGAACCCGGCAACAAACTTATTGGCTGGCTTATTGTAAACATTCTCAGCCGAGTCGCACTGCTGAAGCAGACCGTCCTTCATCACCGCGATCCGCTGGCCCATCGTCATCGCCTCGACTTGGTCGTGCGTGACGTAAATCGTGGTGATGCCTAGCCGTCGGTGAAGGCGGATAAGTTCCGCCCGAGTTTGAATTCTGAGTTTGGCGTCAAGGTTTGAAAGTGGCTCATCCATCAAGAAGACTTTGGGCTTGCGAACAATCGCGCGCCCGAGTGCAACCCGCTGTCGCTGACCGCCCGAGAGTTCCTTCGGACGCCGTTGCAAGAGGTGCCCTATGTCGAGCATCTGGGCCGCGTCCTTGACCCGTTGGTCAATATCCGTCTTGATTCTCTTAGACTCAGCTCCGTTGGTCAAAGACCAAATAAAGCCCTTTAGTTCACGCAATTTAAGGCCAAAGGCAATATTTTCGTAAACCGTCATGTGCGGATACAGCGCGTAATTCTGGAAAACCATCGCGATGTCGCGATCTTTGGGTGGAACATCGTTGACTCGATTTTCCCCAATCATGAGGTCGCCGCTTGTTGATTCTTCCAATCCCGCGATCATCCGCAGCGCAGTCGTCTTGCCGCACCCTGAAGGGCCGACGAGAACCATAAATTCTCCGTCCTTGATTTCCAAATTCAGATTGTCTACGGCCTTGACATCTTTGCCAAAGACCTTGTTGATATTCTTGTAAGTTACGCCAGCCATTTGAGTTTTGCCTTTAGGAGTATAGCCCAGTTATGGAGCCACGCGAGAAGTTACGACAACCTGGTCTACGTTGTACTGGAAGGGAATAGTGCCAGCCGGAACATAGCCGCGAACCATGTACTCAACGGTCCCATTTGCTGTCACATATTTTGCCGCTTTGGCATCCTTTAGCGTTATAGAACCCACGTAGGGATCGCCGCCCATAGCCACCGTTGAAAGTGGCTCAAACTTGCCAGTCTTCACGTTTTTGAGAAGGAAACTCTGGTATCCCACCGCGTTGCCTCCCGCGACGTAGTCAATCGTGACGGAATAGATGTCGACCGCGGGCTTGCCGACGAGAATCTTTCCTGAGATTCCCGCGAGTTGTCCTGTTCGCTTCACCAGCGAACTCAAAAGGTTAACCGACTCGCCATCATAGTCAGGCAGATCGGCGGCAACCCCAGAAGTGATCGCACCATTGCTGGCAACGATAGCGTCAGCGGTAGATCGCACTTCGATTCCCAGGGGAATTCTCCACATGCCGCGACCGTAGGTCGCGACATTGAGGAAACCTGTTCCCGGTGTCGCCTTCACAGTACTGACATTGGTGTTGGGCAATCCCAAAGGAACGGTTGCGTTCGACCAATTCTTTCCTCCGTCGATAGTCGCGAAGAGTCCTAGGTCTGACCCAGCGTACCAAGTCCGCTCAGGATGCTTCGGGTCGCGCCCGATAGAGTTGAAGGGAACATCCGGCAGCGACTGAATCGAGGCACCCGAAACATTTTTCCAAACACGCCCGCCGGTCGGAGTATATGAACATTGGTAAACGTGGGATGATCCTGTTCCCGACAGAGTCACAAGAACATCAAAGGCATTCGTCGGGGAAACCGAAATCGAAGTAATCGCCCTCTGAGGAAGCCCTCCGCTGATCTTAGTCCAAGTTTCGCCACTGTTCCAACTCATCCAAAGCTGTCCATCGCCCGAACCGGCGTAAATGACTTTGTAGTCAGTAAATCCACTCGCGATGGCGGTCACGACACTATTACTCGTGATCTTCTGATTCCCGAGACGCGGAATCCACTTGCCACCGGCGTACTTCCAAACATAATTGGTCCCTCCGTAAAGAACATCCGCATCTAGCGGGTCAGAAGCAATACACGTGACAAAGGGTGAGTTGTCGTTTCCAGTATTTGGCGAGATTTCGCGCTGGTTTTTCCAGCCGTCCTTGGTTTGAATAATCGTAAAACCGTAGATCGTCGCGTATTGAATGAGTGGGTTTCGCTGGTGGATTGCGACAAAGCCGCCATCCCCGCCAGCGACATTGAGCCAATTGCCGAGATCGCCCACCGCCACCGGAGTGGCGTTATCCTGCGTACCGCCAATCATTCGATTAGGATCGGTCGGGTGCCAATCCGCGTTGTAGAACATGGTCAATCCAAGAGTGTTACTAAGACCAACGATCGAAGTGCCGTTAAGCAAGTACGCCCCGCCATCGTTGCCCAAAAAGGCTTGGTTTGCGTTATTAGGGTTGATGGCGAGGCAGTGCTGATCGTTATGGGTGATCGCATTGCCACTATCGGTCGGGCCACCGACGCTGGCCCAAGTCGTCCCGCCATTGCCGGATTTGAAAATGTCAATCAGGCCAACATAAACGATGTCCTGTCCACCTGCACTTCCGCACCGTATATGATAGTCGTACCAAGCCTGCCCCCAGTTAGCGTTGAGGTTATTCGTTGTGTTGCTCCAATTGAGGCCACCATCGGCACTTTTGAGCACGGCGTTGTTACCCGTAGCAAGGAGATAAACCGTGTTGCCATTGGTCGGTGAAGCCGCGACTCCAAGTACGCCGCTAACTCCAGCGTTGAGACGCGTCCAGGTCAACCCTTGATTCCGTGAGGTCCAAACTTGATTTCCATTGCCGACTGCATAGTAAACTCGCGCTCCAACCGGGCCTCCAATCGTGGCATCACTCCAGTCCGAGTTCACATTGATCGCGACGAGCCAACTCGCCCCGCCATCGGTTGAGCGCCAAACCTTTCCGGTTCCCGAAGGGCCGTTGCCAGTTGTCACAGTGATGACTTGTGTGTTGTCGGGGTCAATGAGAATCTGACTAACGGCAGATGCACCGAATTCGTTTTGACCGTATCGCGCCCAACTCTGCCCACCGTCCATCGACTTCATGATCCCGTTGGCAAAGCCACCGCCGCCGTGGAAGTCGCCCGTTCCGGCATAGATCGTGTTTGGACTCTGCGGGTCAACCGCCAACGCACTCACCTGCATCACGTCCCAGTCATCCGTTAACGGAATCCAAGTTGAGCCATTGTTTGTTGACTTCCAGACGCCGCCATTTGCGCCGCCAAGATACAAAGTTTCAGTATTCGAAGGGTCGTATGCGACTGCTCCAACTCGGCCAGTCGTGGGTCTCACTCCGTAATAGGTTTGGTACGGAACGTCTAGATTCTTGGGGCCAGTGAATTCGAATTGTCCGGAGAGTGCCGCACCCGGATTGGCAAGAGACACGCTCGAATTACCTCTTGAAAGCGTCTTAGCAGCAGACGGCATTTCCTGGATGTGAGTTCGTGCGGTTTCGTAAGCGGACCAGTTCACACTGTCGTTCGGAAACGCTCTGCGCTCCAAACAATAGAGCCAGGCTCGGAGGTAGTCCCCCTTTTCTTCTTCTCCGGGCCCCTTCGAATTCTTACTTGACTTCTGGCCTTTGAGTTTCTTTGCCTGTTTCTCTTGCTTTTCTTCCGCGTCGTAGGCTTTTAGCACACCTTTGACATGCTTCACAGAATCGAATGGATTGCTTGACTTTTTGGTCTGAGCCCCGGCAACCGAGAAATTCAGAAGAGCAAGAGTAAGACAGGATATGAAAATACGGTTCATAGATTTACCGTCAATTGTGCCTAGGAGACACGTAGGACGCCATCTTTATCTTAAACGATCTGTCCAGAAACTTGCTGGAGTGCTGTTTCAGACAATCCATGTGAGGGCTTCGTGACCCAAGTAAAAATGCTGGGAGAACACACCCGGGCGCAACCAAATCATGGCCGTGGGAACCGGGCCCAGTACGAACGACGCCACGGGTTGGGCGTCTTCAACCGTAATCTCCGTGCCATCCTGGCGCACGATGAATAGGTGTAATAAGTCCTCTTCGGCCTCAAATTGGTAGCGGAATTTGCCCACTGTCGCGCCGAATGGATTGGACTCAACGCCAACGTTTTGAAGGGCAAAGTCCGACCCCATCTGCTTGGATCGATCAAAGGGCGGAAGTTTGATCGTCTCTCCAGCTTCAATCTTCGCGAGGATGTCCGCGATGATCTGATTGCGTGCCGTTTGTTCAGACGCGGAGACGTTCATTAAAGAATAGGCTGGCGGAGCGGGTGGGATTCGAACCCACGGTAAGTTGCCCTACACACGATTTCCAATCGTGCTCCTTCGACCACTCGGACACCACTCCAGCCGTACCGATATTATGACCGCTCACCTGCGTCCAGTGTTTTCTGGCACTTTTACTGGCTCCCTGCGGAATTGCCAGTATGGAAAGAAACTTGTGAAAGCTCATGTGCGAACCTCGCGCTTGGGGGAGTAAAAGGGTCATGAAAAAAGCATTTACACTTATCGAACTACTCGTCGTTATCGCGATCATTGCGATTCTTGCGGCGATCATATTCCCAGTCTTCAGCAAAGTTCGCACAGCGGCGAAACAAACGAAGTCAACGAACAACTTGAAGCAATTGAGCCTCAGCATCATGATGTATGCCGGCGACAATGACGACATCATTCCGATGGCGTACTTCGCAGAAGCATCGGCTAAAGGGGGGTACAAGAGCTTCTGGCAAGTCACGCTCCCTTACTATAAAGAAGCCAGCCTGCGACGAAACCCGAACGCCAAGAAGTATTGGAAACCGGAAAATGATGCGAATACGACGACTTATGGCGCCGACTACCCGTGGTACATTTCGGACTACCAACCGAGCTTAGGTGTAGCCTGGGACACGAACTCAATCAACCTGAGTAGCGCTTCTTCACCGTCGGCAACGCTGATGATTGCTGACACAATCTACTACAACGGAAACCCGTCAACACAGACGAATCCTGAGAAGTGGGGTCAACTGCCCGTCAATTATGCAACCCAGTGGTATTGCGCACCCATCGGAGGATTCACCCACCCAAATGGAACGGTGTACAACGTTACAACGAACAACTGGCAAACCAGTTGGTACAACCAGACTCTGTTCCCTGCATTCGAGGGCAAAGTTTCTTACGCCGCTCTTGACGGCAGTGCCAAGACTACGGCAATCGCCAAGGTCACGGGACCGATTCCAGCCGGATATGCGCTGGGCGATGCAAGCAACGTCTGGGACATGCAATAAGGTCCAGGTCTGAATGAAAAAAGCCAACCCGTCCGGGTTGGCTTTTTTTTCGGGACCAAAGGACTATTTCGCGAACATTGGCACGCAAGTTGCGGACTAACATAATGTTGATCGGCAACGAACGGTCAATAACGATAGCAACCCAAAAAATACTCTCGGGCTCGGTTCACACCGGGCCCACTTTTTTAAGAGTTGTAGCTCTCGACGTTCCAAGTTGAACTCGACCGCCAAATTCCTGAGAGGAGCAATTCACGCATGAACGTGAATTCCTTCGGCATTCGGTCGTACATTTTCTCGAAAAGCTCTTCGTGCTGAAGAACTTCCTTTTTCCAAAGGTCGGAGTCAATCGCCATGAGCTTCACGAACTCATCGCGAGTAAAGTTGAGCCCGTCCCAGTTTAGCGACGAGTACCGCGGCATCCAGCCAAGAGGAGACTCAATCCCGCTCGCACGACCTCGACTTCGCTCGACGATCCACTGAAGGACTCGCATGTTCTCGCCGTAACCCGGCCAAAGGAACTTCCCGTCGTCGTCTTGTCGGAACCAGTTCACGCAGAAAATACGCGGCGGATCCGGCAATTGCCGACCCATCTGGAGCCAGTGATTGAAGTAGTCGGCCATGTGGTAGCCGCAGAACGGAAGCATCGCAAACGGATCTCGGCGAACAACACCCACCGCTCCTGCCGCCGCTGCGGTCGTTTCCGAGCCGATTGTTGCCGCGACGTAGACACCAAAAGTCCAGTTGAAGGCCTGGTACACGAGAGGTACAGTCGTCTTTCGGCGACCGCCGAAAATAAAGGCTCGGATCGGAACACCAGCCGGGTTCTCCCAGTTTTCATCAATGGAAGGACACTGAGACGCGTGGGCCGTAAAGCGCGAATTCGGGTGCGATGACAAGCGTCCGCAGTCCGGGGTCCAGTCATTCCCTTGCCAGTCAGTCAAGTGCGCCGGCTTGTCCTCGGACATGCCTTCCCACCAAACATCGCCGTCATCGGTCAGGGCAACGTTGGTAAAAATCGTGTTGGATCGAATCGAAGCCATTGCATTCGGGTTCGTGTGATAGCCCGTACCCGGAGCAACCCCAAAGAACCCAGCCTCGGGGTTAATCGCATAAAGCTTGCCGTCAGCCCCCGGCTTTATCCAAGCGATGTCGTCTCCGACAGTCGTGACCTTCCAGCCATCAAAGCCCTTGGGTGGGATGATCATGGCAAAATTCGTCTTGCCACAGGCACTTGGGAAAGCAGCCGCTACATAAGTTTTTTCGCCAGCCGGGGACTCCACGCCGAGAATCAGCATGTGCTCCGCGAGCCAATTCTGCTCTCGGGCCATAGAACTTGCAATCCGCAGGGCAAAGCACTTTTTGCCGAGCAGCGCATTTCCGCCGTAGCCTGAACCGTAAGACCAAATCTCGCGGTCTTCCGGATAGTGAACGATATACTTTGTATCTGCGTTGCACGGCCAAAGAACATCTTCTTGCCCAGCGTTGAGGGGTGCGCCGACCGAGTGCATACAGCGGACGAAGTCACCCGATCCGAGTACATCCCAGACCTTGCGACCCATCCGGGTCATGATTTTCATATTCACGACAACGTACGGGGAGTCAGTAATTTCGACCCCAATGTGGGCAATATCCGAGCCTAGCGGTCCCATGCTGAACGGAACAATGTACATCGTCCGTCCCGCCATGCAACCGTCAAACAGCCCGCGAAGGGTCTTGCGCATCTCAGCAGGAGCCACCCAGTTGTTGGTCGGTCCCGCGTCAGTGCGCCGCTCGCAACAAATGAACGTCCGGTCTTCAACTCGTGCCACGTCACCGGGGTCGGAGCGGCACAAGTAAGAATTGGGTCGCAATTCAGCGTTCAGCTTAATGAAAGTGCCCTTCTCAACCATCTCTCCCGCGAGTTGGTCGTACTCCGGTTCGGACCCATCGCACCAGTGGACAGATTCAGGCTTGCAAAGTTCAACCATCTGTTGAACCCACGTTTTGACGTGTTTGTTAGAAAGGTATTCGGGAAATTCGAGTGCTGAATTCGGAGTCGCGGTTGCCATAAAATTTTGTTCTCGCCTTTGAGGATTGCCTTTAGTGTACCTTTGGGGCTGGCTCTGCTTAGTGCTTCATCCACTGCTCTTTCTGAACTTCGTGCAAGGAATTCTGCAGTCCATGCTCGAAAATAAACTTGACCTCGTCAAAATCGGTGACCACTTTATCTTCAATGCCAGATGCCTTTAAAGTGAGCCAAATCGAGTTGTCCGCATCGCCGCTGAACCATCGATACGCGTAAGCGACATCCTTCATATAAGGTGTCACTGCACAAACGCTACGCGAGTTTGCCCATTCGTTGCCCATCATTTTGATCCGCCAGCCCTCGCCTTCGCTGATTTGTCGACAAGAAAAATTCAAGCCCGGTTGATTTGCGGTGTCATAGAAGCCTTTAACATAGACTGTATACGATCCAAGTTTTCCGCCGTCTCGGCTGGAGTCGACGAGGAGTATCGGTCGTCCAGATGTCCGCGACCCACCGTGATCGTTGCCCACCCAAAGCGGTTCCGATGCCTTCAAGTCTTTATCAAAATGCGTGATCTTAATGCACCCATCCAATTTGGTCTGATTGACGACCGAGGCCACCGCTAGCGATTTGCGCTTGGGGTTCCAAACCGCGCCCACCGGTTGCTGACTCTCTAAGCCGAGGCTTTTGCCGTCCGCCAGCTTGATCTTTTGGTAGTAGTAGTAATTTATGGCTTTCGACACTGAGTTCCAAACAAGGACTCCGACTCCGTTGTCTGTCACCACGAGCGTCGGCACTAAATTCTCGCCCTTGAGGGTACTTCGACTCTGCAAAACAAGTTGCCCGCCCTTCAACTTGAACTCCAAGGCGATCAACCCTGTCTCCGTTGCGTAGCTCACAAAAATTGACCCGCGGTACTCGACCGCCGAAATGTCACCGCAAATTCCGCTACTCGCGATTTCAATCGGCTTGCCCGCCTGTCCTTTCTCGACAATCTGGACTTGGAGCTTGCCCTGGCTTGCTTTGCTTAGCGAAGCATCAGCCATTTTCCCGGTTCCTACTGCCTCAAGCACAATTAGCTTATTCCCCAGCGCAACCATCGAAGGCGCTCCGCCCACCTTTTCCAGATTGATCGTCGACGGCAGACCAATCGAATACCCGTCATTGATATCTGCGCGGACGTGGTTTTGGCCAAAAATGCCATTCCGGTTCCAATCGACATCTGTGTGCTTGGCGTCAACAGCTTTCATAGCAAAGAAATAGGGACGCTTAGCCAAAAAGTCCAGATCGGCCAGCGGAAATGGAATGCGCTCATTGAGATCCGTTTCCTTCATCTTCAAACTCGCGAACTTTCCGTCGCTAAAGATGATGGCCTCTCCGTTCCCACCAAGCTGATAACTGTAATCGTAGTTCATCAGGCTTCGATGGTAAGGCGAACCGGTTTTCGCACCCAGCGGATCGTGCGGAAGACCCAACTGGTGTCCAACCTCATGAACAAAAGTCGCCCAGTGCGTCCCGAGCCCCGCCCAATCCGGCCGATTCGACTGCCCGCCGCCATTAGGATTGCTATCCACCATCGCACCATGAGCGAGACCTCGCCACTCCAAAGGGAATGCGCGTTCGTACATTTCCGGATAGTTGATCTTGTCGGTATCCGCCGGATTCGGCGCGGTGACAATTGGGATCAGGTTAAGCCCTATGGTCCCGTCTGGATTTTTGTACGGCATCGACGCATAGAATTTCTTCATGCGATCAATCGTCGGTTGAATTTTCGCCTGCGTCATATTGGACCGAAGGCAGTAGACAATGACAATATCCGCATGATCCGGCTTGCACCCCATGGTCTTCGGATTCAGCGGCCCAAACCCGTTGATCTCCCACTTGTCGAGGAGGCCGTCGTGGTCGGAATCAGCAAAGTCACTATTAAAGATGTTGGCGAGAGCAATCAGTGAAAGCAAAGTAATTTGAATTATGGGCGTTTCAGATCACTTTATTTTGGGGGGAACTGGGGCGTTTGGCGCCGATGCTTCGTGCGCGGCCATGAACGCCATGATCGAGGACTCGGCCTCGTGCAGACCACCTGGAGAATTCGATAGGAAGATTACACGAGAACCCGATTTCGCCCCGATGTCCTTCATCGTATCGAAATATTGCGTCAAGCTGCATATTGACTGCAGTACCAATCGCGTCCTGGTGAAGGAAAACGTCCTGAAGGTTCATTCCCGCGACTTCAGCACGGACGGTGTTCAAGACAAATGCAGCTATTTGCTGCTCCGGATTCGTCAGCCGGTAAAAAGCATCGTAGATCTTGGTGGGCAAAACAAGATACTGAACCCGGACCATGACCTGAATAAAGACATTGTCCTTAGTCTTGAAGTCACCTGGAATATCAATCTCCTTGACCCGCAACGACATCTTGCCGCGCACTGTTTCGAAGAAAGGAAGCTTAAAGTTGAGTCCGGGCTGGGCCGTACGCACAAACTTCCCGAGTCGCTCAATTAAGAATAACTCCTGCTGGGGAACCGCGAAAAAGGCACCGAAGAACGTTAAGAGGCCAAAAAAGCCGACTAGGACGACAACCCAATACTGCGAGAAAAATTCCATCTTAAATCTCTAGACGATCTGAACGTCCCGAGGGGCGCGCGCTAATTTAACCGCTAGGCTGAAAGAGGAGTAATACCTTAGCTGTTCTTTCTTCGCAGCACTAAGAACATTCCCAAGCCAAGTCCGATCATTGGACCTGGCTCCGGCGCGACGACAACGGCAATTTGCCGAACTGAACTCGCGGAGATTTGCGGTGTTGCAATAACTTGCTGGGTCGAACCGTTCGAGTAGAGGGCTAGAAGACGAGAGTTTGTACCGTCAGTGCCTGCTACGTATCGTATATCGCTGTGCCCTAGGGCAACTCCAAAAACAGTGACATTGCCGTTAATCACGGTATTGGGTTGCAATACGGGCGCGCCGGAGGTGTAATTGAAATAGTTCACTCGTGAAGCGGCTCCATCCCCAATGATGATCTGGCCGCCCTTTGCCCGCATTTGCTGGGCATAGCCAGTAAATCGCTGTGCATAGTTTGCCGAACTGGCGATATATGTTCCGGATGGGCTAAAACGATCTATAAAGCACGAGTTCGTCGATAAGTTTGCGGTCCCATCGGCGACAAAGACGTTGTCATTCTCATCCACGGTGCATGCAACGACATTCCCATTAAAACCACCCGCAGTCACGTCATAGGTGGTAACCACATTGCCTGTAGCAAAATCGATCCGCTTGCAGTTAGTTCCATTGCTCACAAGGATATCCCCGTTTGAGAAAACACCTAGGTTTGATGCCGTAGAGGTGATGCTGGCTATATACTCACCCGTATTATAGTTAAATGCACGAACGGCATTGACGTCGCTAACATATACCCGGTTCCGCCCCTGATCTAAGGCCATCGCGAACATGCTGTTGCTCAGCCGATTAGCGCCAAAGTTTCCGAGGTAAACACCGCTTTCGCCATCGTATCGCTGGATGCAATGATTGTTGAGGTCGACCATAAGCACTAGTTCGAAGGAAGCTTGAGCGCTCGAGCAAAACCCCACAGCGAGAAATATCGGCGCGAGCAGTTTCATCTGTTGGAACTTCACAGCACTATTGTACGCCAGTTTATCTAAACTTGAGCAAAGATCATTAAACGATCTGAACGTCCCGAGGGCCGCGCTCTATTTCGCCGATCACGCTCGCCATTTCGCCCGCCTGACTCAAACGCTGCACGACCGCCGAGGCCACGTCGCGCTTCACCACTAATACCATACCGATACCCATGTTGAAGGTCCGGTACATCTCGGGCCAAGCTACATTACCCACCCGCTCAATCAGTTCGAACACGGGCAAAGGTGTCCAAGATCGACGATCAATGGTTGCTCTTACATCTTGCCCGAGAACTCTTGGCAAGTTATCATAAAGGCCGCCGCCGGTAATGTGTGCGATCGCCATGATCTCGGGGACTTCTTGCAACAGGGGGTAAACAGAGTTGAAATAGCATCGGTGCGCTCGCAACAATTCCAATCCGAGCGCAGTCCCCAGCCCTGGAACCTCATCCCGAACGGATAGCCCGCCAATATCAAACAACACCTTACGCGCTAGGGAAAAGCCGTTCGTGTGCAATCCGCTGGAAGCAATCCCGATGATCGCGTCGTTCGGCTCAATTCCGGGTTTGGGGAGTTGCATTCCTTGCGAGACGATCCCGACAATCGCGCCGACAATGTCGATCTCATCATCGTGATAGACGCCTGGCATTTCTGCGGTTTCCCCACCCACGAGAGCGCAGCCGGACTCAAAACAAGCTTCCGCTGCTCCCCCGACTACTGCCTCAAAGACCGAGCCCTGCAGGTGCGAGCAGCCGAAATAGTCCATGAAGAACAAAGGCTTTGCGCCTTGGCAAAGAATGTCGTTGATGCAGTGGTTGACGAGGTCGCGCCCAAGGTTCGAGTAGTCGCCCACCATCGCCGCGACTTTGGTCTTTGTCCCAACTCCGTCGATGCTACTTACCAAAACCGGGCGATCTTCGGTGAAAGAACCATCAAAAAGGCCGCCGAAGCCGCCGATGCCACCGAGTACGCGGGAATCATGGGTTCGGGAGATCAGGGGGGCGACGGCGCGTAGGGCGCGCGCGGCCTCATCGATGTTCACTCCCGAGTCCGCGTAGCTGATGGGTGTCTCACTCATACAAGGACGATACCCGAGTGGGGTATCATTTTAGCTTCACGAGCCGGTAGCTCAGTCGGTAGAGCATCGCCCTTTTAAGGCGTGGGTCCTGGGTTCGAGTCCCAGCCGGCTCACTTCAGTTTAATTCGATGAACTGAGGTGCGTTTCGACCCATTTCCGCAATTGCGGTTCCGTTTCTTTCGTAGGGTCGATTAACTCTGCAGTCCACCCACAGTCTCTCGCCCCCTGGATATTGGCGGGCAAATCATCAAAAAACAAAATTTCTGAAGCATCTGCTTGCGCGATTTTTTCGTAAGCGCGATAAATTTCTTTCGCGGGTTTGTCCACCTTAATCTCGTGGCTCAATCCGGGAATTTGCAAGGATGCCGGGCCGGGGAAACGTCTTGCGTCCGACATGATCTCCCAATGCGGGGCGTTCGTGTTGCTCAGACAACCGCTTTGCATTCCCCAACCATGAACTTCGGTGATGATGTCCGCAGTGCCGTCGTAGGGGCGCAGGAGGATGCCGTTGTGAACGTTGAGAGCCTCTTCCCGAGAAGGAAGCCCTAGCCACGCGGCGAGAGTCTGCAAATAGTCGCTCGTATCAATCTGCCCGGCTTGATATTGCTCAAAACCGACAAACTCAGTAAACACCAACCCGCTCTTTGAAACCGGGATTTCAACAGAGGCCGCGTCGGCCGCTTCCCCCCAAGTCTTGGCAATCCGCACCAAGACCCCGCCCAGATCAAAAACCACGAGTCGAATCATTCCTCCCTTATACCACCGAGAAGTTAAATTTGCACTCATAATAAAACCATGAACAAGGTTTATCCTGATGCCAAATCCGCCCTAGAGGGGCTGACTTTCGACGGAATGACCGTGATGAGCGGCGGATTCGGCCTCTGCGGAATCGCCGAAAACCTCATTGTCGCGATGCGCGATTCGGGGGTCAAGGACATCACCGTCATCTCCAATAACTGCGGCGTGGACGACTTCGGGATGGGCCTCTTGCTCCAAACCAAACAGATCAAGAAAATGGTCTCCAGCTACGTTGGAGAAAACGCCGAATTCGCCCGGCAGTTTTTGAGCGGCGAACTCGAACTAGAATTCAACCCGCAGGGGACTTTGGCGGAGCGCATCCGAGCGGGCGGCGCGGGCATTCCGGCATTTTTCACCAAGACCGGCTACGGAACGGTCGTCGCCGATGGCAAAGAGACGCGGCAGTTTGACGGCGAGTGGTACGTCATGGAAACTGCCCTCAAAGCCGACCTGAGCATCGTGAAAGCCTGGAAGGGCGACGCCTCCGGAAACCTGGTTTTCCGCAAAACCGCCCGAAACTTCAACCCGATGATGGCAACCGCCGGTCGCGTCTGCATCGCCGAGGTCGAGGAATTGGTCGAAGTCGGGGAACTGGACGCGGACAACGTGCACACGCCGGGGATATATGTCGATCGGCTGATTGTCGGCGCGAGCTTCGAGAAGCGGATTGAGAACTTGACCACGCGGTCGGCTTAGCATTTCTCCCCCTTAATTTCCTTCGGTCATTGCCCCCGAGTGAGACGTCGGTGAGGCACGAACCGGATGATGGCTCTTCCCGGTGCGATGGGGAGCAAGCTCTGCGCTCCAGTCGCCTCGATCTCGTCCCATGGCAACCCGAAAAAGCGTACGAGGTTAACGATCCAAGCGACAAAACCGAGAATTTTTGCGAGCTAAGCGACCATTTTAGCGGTAAAGACGTCGATAAACGTGTGTAGAATGGGCATTTTACACACGAAAATGGTCATTCCTACGGTAAGAATCACGATCTTAGTGACAAGAATGCTCATCTTTGTCGCTAAAATGCTCATCTTTATCGCTAAAATGCCTCTACCCGCCGGCAAAGATGCTCATCTTTATCGCTAGAATGCTCATCTTTATCGCTAAAATGCTCATCTTTATCGCTAAAATGCCTCTACTCGCCGGCAAAGATGCTCATCTTTGTCGCTAAAATGCTCATCTTTATCGCTAAAATGGTCATCTTTTTCGCCGTAAAAAGCGCATTTGAACCTAGGAGAGTGATTTTTGCCGTATTTTCCCCTCTCCGTGAGGGAGCGGGCCTGTGGCGACACCCCCGGAACGCTCCCAATCCCCGCACCCTGGAGGGGTGCAACATTCTTCTTGCAACCCAAGACCTTGCCCGAAGATCAAATTTCCTGCAAATTCTCCCAGAATAGCAACCATCTCAGCCGGGAACATTGGGTTGCTATTGTGCGCCTGCTGAAGCAACTCGCGTTGGCGTTGCTTTCCA
>JAIOPU010000122.1:0-5003 GCA_021413725.1 Armatimonadota bacterium
CTGGTTACCAGCAATTACCTTCTACAACATCCTTTTCCAGAGCCTCGGCGATCAACAATAGTGACGTCATTGTAGGATCTAACAACGGTCCAGGCGTCGAATTCCCGACTTATTGGACGCCTTCGGATATTAGTTCAAATACACGGCACTTATTCTATACCGGATTCGCTGTGAGTTGGGGAACCGGGGTCAATGATCTAGGGCAAATTCTATGGGAGGCGCAGCCTGGCACTGCAACTACCATTGGAGTTTTTGATCCTGCCACCGAGACAACCATTTTCCAACAAAATGGCAGTGATGCTCCGAACACCAATTACTCATACCACGGATGGCAACTTACCAATAGCGGGTTTGTTACTGCTGCATGGGAACGATACTCCTTCAACGAATACAATTGGCGTCTATTTAATTTCCGCAACGGAAGCAGAGGTTATTCGAGGAACAGCTGGGGATGGTTTGATGCCGCGAATGAGGCAGAGACCTTTACTGGATATCGGCAGTATGGTGGCACGGGGCCAGTAATGTTTCAAGATGGAGTTTGGACTGAACTGGGCAGTGTAGAGGCGCTTAACTCCGTCCTGAACACGCCATTACCTGGAAACATTACACACCCGGATTACTTCTTCTCAATCAATGAATTGGGGGAGATCGTCACTTCGTTCTCGGGAATTAGCCCAGCAGGAAACAAGGCTGGGCTACTCAAGCCAAACCCGAATTTCGTAGCAAACTACAACTTCGGTCAAATCGGTGCGAGCCCGACTTACCACGGCATCCTTCCGAGCCTCATGCAAGTTGATCTGCGGAACACCAACGGGGTATCGGTCGCATCTAACATCGCGGCCCGATATGACTCGAACACGGGCAAACTCATGTTCCAGATTCCGCAGGCACTGGACCAGCCGTTCCGGGTGTATCTCAGGCTGCCCAAATACCTCGGCAAGATCTACCCGCCTCTGACCGAACCCGCTCTGCCACCTGATTCAACTTGGATCCCGATGCAGGATGTCGTCCAGGGCGACCAGAACAGCGATAACGTGATTGACCTGACCGACTACACAATCATCGTCAGTTACTTCAACTGGGATTCTGGACTGGAGGGATGGGACGTGGTGGATAGTTCGGGGTTCGCTCCTCACGATGGCGATGTGAATGAGGATGGAATTGTCGATCTGAGCGACTACACAATCATCGTCACAAACTTCAACATGATCGGCGACTAAACGTTGCCGAGAATAGATAGGGTCTGGTCCACAATCGTGGGCCAGACCCACTGTTTGGCTTCGATACGCACTTGCTCCGCATCGTTACCCAGCAATTCTTCGAGCTCCGTGAGCTCGGAGTTCTCCTCTTCCTGCTCATCCGGCGGAAGTACGATTTGGAGGTCTTGACGGATAACCCGAGCCGCTAAAAGGAGTTGCAGAGAGGGGCCGGGGAGGCCTTCGGTGCGCAGAAGTTGGGAGATGAAGGTGAGCATGAGGCCGGCGGTGTACTTCTCGCCTAGCTCTCGGGAAATCTTAAGTGCCGAGGTGTAGGCCGAGCGCGCCTCGGCGGTTTTGTTTTGCTTGGCGCAGACAAGGCCAAGGTTTGCAAATGCGTAAAGTAACCCGCCCTTGTCTGCAGCTTCGGTTCCGATAGTGATTGCCATTTTGAGCCGATCTTCCGCCTCAATGAAAGAATCTCGCCTCTCGGAGATGTTGGCGAGGATGATGTATTGGCGCACCTGCTGGGGCTTGTTACCCAGTTCTTCGCTCATCGCGAGTGCTCTCAGGGAAAGGTCTTCCGCGACGGGCAAATCGCCACGAACTGTGGCTACGGAGGCGAGGTTGGCGAGGGCGGTTGCTTGTCCGGGGAGATCGCTCGCGAGTTCGCTGAGGCGTAGGGCTTCGGTAAGCTCGATTTGGGCTTCTTCCAAGTCGCCTTGCTTTCGGGCCAAGGATCCGAGGCAGTTGTGCAGGGCTGCGATGGGTCCTAGGGTGACGGATAGCACTTGACGCAGACGAATTCTCGCCTCGCTAAGGTAGCCCCTCGTCTCCCAGAAGGGGGCGAGTTTCAGCACAAAGTCAGCGATCCTCGGGTCTGAAGCCTCTCGCAAATTATCAAAAACCGCGCGGAAGTTGTCGTGGTCCTCCTCGATCTCAGCGAACTCAGCCGAGGAGGTGAGATAGTAGTCCCGGTGGCGCGCTTTGAACTCTTCGGTTGCTGCGCCCAGTTTCGTAGCGGCAAACTCCCGAATGGATTCGAGCATGTGATAGCGCGGGTTCGCCCCATATTCTAGGACGAGGAGCGATTTGTCGACGAGCCGTGTGAGGGCGTCCCCGATCTCCCAAGGATCCTCGCCTTCGCGGGCACAAACCACCTCAGCCGCCGCGAGGGATGCGCCACCTTGAAAGACCGAGAGCCGAGACAGCAGTTCCTGCTCGAATGGCGTGAGAGATTGGTAGCTCCAGTCGATGACATCATGGAGGGATTGACTTTGCGCGCTTGCGCCCAAAAGGCGAAATCTCTGAGCGAGCCGCTCTTCTATCTGCGCGATACTCATCGTTCGCGATCTTGCCGCGGCGAGTTCGATGGCGAGAGGGATTCCGTCGAGGCGGCCACAAATGCGGGCAATTCCGCGAACCGTTTCCTCTCCCGACGCAAACTGAGGATTGGCAAGGCTGGCGCGGTCAATGAACAATTGAACGGCAGGAGAGGCTTCGATGAGATCGAGATCGCCGGATGGATCAACCTTCTCGAGAGGCGCAACTTCGATGACTTTTTCGCCGGGAACTTGAAGGGGTTCACGACTCGTGGCAACGACTTTGAGTTGGCTGGCTTGCGCGAGGAGGTTTTGAACAAGTTTCGACGCACCCCGAAGCAAGTGCTCGCAGTTGTCGAGAATGAGCAAGCCGGGCTGATCGCGGAATCGCTCGGCGATGCGCTCGATCTTCTGATGTTCAGAGCTGTCGGGGATGCCAAGCGCTCGGGCGACTTCGGTAAGCAAGACGGATTCGTCGGACAGAGACGCGAGTTCGACGGCCCAGACTCCGGCGGAGAAATCGCTGACCAATTCCGCGGCGACCTGCAAGGCGAGTCGCGTCTTCCCTGTCCCTCCGGTTCCCTTCAGCGTCACTAATCGGTTATCAGCAATCACGGTCCTGATATGCTCGATCTCGGTTTCTCGACCGACGAAGGCACTCGTTTGGAACGGAAGATTGTTGGGGAATGCGTTGAGCGAAGCGAGCGGGCCGAACGTTTCTTCAATCTCGGGATGGGTGACTTGAAAGATTCTCTCCGGGATTTGCAAGTCTTTCAAGCGATGAAGTCCTAAGTCCACGAAGGCGGCAGGCGGTTCGAGGCGATCTCGCGTGGCGAGGACAACGGCTTCGGACGCAACCACCTGCCCCCCGAACGCAACCCCACGGATTCTTGCGCAACGATTGACCATGGGGCCGAAGTAATCCATGTCGCCCTGAATCGCCGTGCCACAGTGGATCGACATTCGGACCTTGATCTGTATCTCAGAGGGCCAATTCTCTAGCCGTAAGGCAGATTGGATGTCGATAGAGGCATTGACCGCCGCGATCGGATCCGAAAACACGATAAAAAGGCTGTCGCCTTCGCCTTTCTTCTTGAGGATTTTGCCGCCGAACTTGGAAACCGACTGCTCGGCGAGGTTGTTATGCCGATCCAGCGCAAGTGCCATTTGCGCGGGGAAATGCTCCCACATACGCGTGGAGCCTTCAATGTCGGTAAGAAGCAGGACGATGGGGACAAATTCACCAAGCGCAACCTCGCGCATCGACTCGAATGGAACCCCCATGACTCTATTATAGTTCCTGCCTCAGTTGACGTGGGAGCCTCTTGGAGCGTATACTTTAGCAGTCGTGCCTTGCGTTTGCTAACCCAAGGCCATCTACGGAGAAAAATTATGTCAATCGAACTGAAACCCCTCGGAGATAAAGTTGTTGTCGAGCCTATGGAGCTTGAAGAAAAGAGTGCAGGCGGGATCATCCTGCCGGATAGCGCGAAGAAGAAACCAACCGAAGGCAAGATTGTTGCCGTCGGAACAGGTCGAGTCTTGGAAAATGGCAATCGAAACGTTTTGTCGGTCAAGGTCGGCGATCGCGTGATCTTCAGCAAGTACGGCGGAAACGAAGTCACCCTGAGCGGCAAGGACTACACGATTCTCGACGAAGATCAGATTTACGCGGTTATCAGCTAAATCGAATGACTTTGCGGAGCATTGGCAGAAACGCCAATGCTCCGTTTTTACTTTTTGATCCAACCAAAATGAGATGCGTTGCTCTCTCGTTCATATTCCTTCTAGGTTGCGGGCGTCCCATGAGTGAAGACCGTGTTGCCGTCGCAAAGCAGAGGTCTGGAGCGGAGATTCAAGCGAAATTCTCTGCCGCCAAGATCAAGTTCCCCCCGAGCGAAATCTATATCAGAGCTTTCAAGAAAGAGCGAGAGTTGGAGCTATGGGCGACCGACAAGAAAGGCGGAAAACTCACCAAAATTCACACCTGGGACGTCGCTGCGGCATCGGGAGAACTCGGCCCCAAGAGAATTCAGGGCGATAAGCAGGTTCCCGAGGGCTTTTACGAGATCAATCGCTTCAATCCTCAGAGCCGATTCTGGCTTTCCCTCGGTTTGAATTATCCCAACGCGAGCGACAAGATTCTGAGCGACAGAGCAAAGCCAGGGTCGGACATATTCATTCACGGCAGTAACGTGAGCATCGGCTGCCTCGCGATGACCGACGAGGTCATCAACCAAATCTATCTCGCCGCCCTCGCGGCTCGCGACAATGGGCAAAGGCATATTCGAGTGGACATCTTCCCCGCTCGCGCAATTCAAGAACTCCCTTCGACCTCCGCGACCGAAGCACTGTGGTCCGTGTTAGAACAAGCGCTTGCCCAATTTGAGAAGACTCGGCGTCCAGCAAACTTTCGCGTGCATCCCAAAGGGCAATACATTCTTCTCGCCAAAGGCTGAAACCAAAACCGGCGTGAACGGGTAAG
>JAIOPU010000122.1:5049-18637 GCA_021413725.1 Armatimonadota bacterium
GTAAGAATAGGGCGATGAATCGATATTTCGTGATCGGTGCCGACGGAACTCTCTATGGGCCCGTGGATCTGGCGCAATTGCAGGGCTGGGTGGATCAGGGCCGAGTCATGCCGCAGACGATGCTGAAAGAAGAACTCAGCGGCAATCAACTTCCCGCGCAGCAGGTTCTCGATTTAAGGTTCAACAGCCAGCCCCCACCGAGCTATGCGATGCCTCCTGGTCAAGCCCGGCAGATGGATCAGCAAGGATCAGCGAACTACCAGAGGCCCATGGGTGGGGGACAGGACATGACCCCGGTCCTCGTGAAAGCCATCATTTCGACGCTTTGCTGTTGTCTTCCGGCGGGTATCGTTGCCATCGTTTTTGCTTCGCAAGCGATGAGCAACGCTCACCGAGACCCGATGGCAGCGGAAAAACAGAGACAAACTTCCAATACATGGGCGAATGTTTCGATTGTCATCGGGTTAATTATCACAATCTACTATGCGGTTACGTTTGCTGAGAGGATAACGTCGGGGAAATTTAATTGACCGGACATTTTGACCGCATGCTCTCACGGATTAGAGGGTGAGCGCGATGAATTCAAGAAAGGATTCGCGCAAATATTCGGGAGTGATATCAGGCCGATCGAGATCCGCGTAAGGCCCTGCCCATTCCTCGAAGTTACTCATCGGTCGCAACGCCGCGCGAATGTCCCAATAACGTAAGTCCTTCAGGTCTATCGGATTGAATTTAAGATAAGCCTCCGTGAAAGTCTCCATCGCCTCGCGACCAAGAATCCAGTACACATCCAGCCGACTAATCGCGAGATCAGCGATTGCGGGGCCGAGTAAAGCGTTCTCCCAGTCGATAATTCCGGTGAGATTTCCGTCTTGCCAAAGCAGGTTTCCCGGCCAAAAATCGCCGTGACGGAGGCAGGTTACTCCGGTAATAGTGGCTTTGGCGTCTCGCCGATTCTGGTTCTGGAAAATCCGCGGGACGCGGAAGCCACCTTGATCGGGCAGCGAGGCAATCGCCGCCGCTACAAGTTCTGGTTCGCGAAGGTCCGCCGATAATTCGCGAGAAGGAGGCGCGTACGTGGGTTTTGTTTGCAAAAGGAAATCAAAAGTGCCTTGCGAAAGATCCGTGTTGTGGATGTTTGCGAGAGCCTGGGCCATTTTTTGCAGGAAGTCCGCCGGGTTCGAAGGATTCGCGGTGGGTTTCCCCGGCAAGTACTCCAATAGCAAGAGATTCTCCCCCAGTCCAAGCGGTCGGGGAGCCGGTAGCCCCATCGAACTGACGGCAGACAACGTTCGAAACTCCTGGGCGGCAGGATCCTCGAACAAGGTGTGGACATACTCGCCCGGTGTTCGCGCAACCACCTGAACGGTTTCGCCCGAAGACAAGCGCAGTTCGAGCAACTGCATTTCCGCCGACATTCCGCCTTTGAGGAGGCGCACGGAAACGACTTCAGAACCGGGATAAACCCTCTGAACTGCCTTTAGAATTTGCGCAGAGATCATCATGTTCTAGCTATTATGCCGCCGTTTTGAGTTCGGGCAAGCGGAATGCCCTGCAGGTTGCCGTCTTTGCTCACGGAGCGCGAATGGCCTCATGGGCTCCGAAAGAGCATCGCCGCTTACTTCCCTAAGCACCAAAGGTGCATTCTATATCAGCCTAGGTCGCCAGGCCTAGGAGAGGGCAACAAACATCAAAGGGCTGAAGGCCCGCACTATCCTTTCTTCCGCCCAATCCCGCGCAATTAGCTTCCCCCGCACCAAAGGTGCAAGTCTATATCAGCCTAGGTCGCGAGGCCTAGGAAAAGGGCCAATCCGATCTCGAGGGCTGAAGGCCCGGACAATTCCTGACATAATTCAGCAATGCCCCAGTCATTGTCTTTCAACTTGGTTCACCTGGTTTTCAGTACAAAAGACCGCAAACCTTGTCTCGAACCTGAAGTGAGGACTCCTCTCCATGCTTATCTCGCAACCATCGCCCGCAATACGAATTGTGAGTGCTATCGCGTGGGTGGTGTTGAGGATCATGTTCACCTTGCGATCCGCCTATCGCGAATCTTGACCTTGGCAAAGCTTGTCGAGGAAGTTAAAGTGTCATCTTCGAAGTGGATCAAGACTCAGTCGCCGGATCTGCACGACTTTAGTTGGCAGCGAGGGTATGCATGCTTTTCCGTAGACACCAAAGATTTGCCGCGCCTTTGCGGATACATTGATCGGCAGGAGGAGCATCATCAGGTGAAGAGCTTTCAGGAGGAATATCGCGAACTTTTGGCGGAAGCGGGGATAGAATTTGATGAACGCTATGTTTGGGATTGAGGAATAGTCCGGGCCTTCAGCCCTTGAGATCAAAACGGCCCGTTTCCTAGGCCTCGCGACCTAGGCTGATATAGACTTGCACCTTTGGTGCGGGGAGTGCGATTACCTCAAATCTCCCCATCTGGGGCGATGGATAATTTTCTAGTTCGGGCAAGCGGGATGCCAGGGAGTTCGGTTGGGTTGGCCGGGGGTTGGCGGGATCGGATATTGGCGCATCAGTTGAACTCCGCTATACGGCAGGCCGCAAGGATCGCTCGTCAGCGCACCTTTCGAAAGCCACTTCGCATGGCCGTCAAAAAAAGTATTGTTCACCCCGTTCGTCTGCAAATCCAGCCACAAAACCGGCGGAGTGGTGGCGGTTTTGGGATAAAGATTCTTGGGCGGCTCGTACCACGAATCGTCGTAACTACCATGCTTGGCGGTGATCACAACAATATCAGAAACTGCGTCAATCGAGGAAGTATTCAGGTTTTCCGCCGCGCGATTTGCCACATAAGATCGCTTGACAAGCGGTCGCCCGGCTTGTCCGTCCTCAAGCGCGTGAGGGCGCTGCAACGGATCGCTCGGGCTTTTGAGTATCTCCAGAGATTTCAGATAAGGCTGAATCTGGTTCCACCAGCGATTCTCGCGAGTTGCGCCAAAGGGCACGGTGGGATTCGCGCGCGAAACGTCGACCGCATGGCCAAAAAAGAAACACGTCTCGTCGGACTCGGTCATGTACATCGAAAGCCCAATTCCAAGCTGACGCATGTTCGAAAGGCACTGCGTTTTCTTGGCGGCAGCCTTCGCCTGAGTGAATACCGGGAACAAAATCGCGGCAAGAATCGCAATGATCGCGATGACCACGAGCAGTTCGATAAGGGTAAACGCGCGTTTCACTGGGTTATTATTGCGCGAGAGGGAGCTTTCGTGAGTTAAGGCAAGAATAAGGTTCTGGGCCTTTTGAAACCAGACTAACCCACTTTCCGAGACAACTGATCACGGAGTCCGCGCAAGAGTAGCGAGCCGTCGGGATAGGCGAGGAGCGTGGAATATCCCGAGCTTTCCGCGCCGCTCCCTTCGACCATCGCGCGGAGCGTGACGTAAGGGATTCCGTTGACGACGGAAGCGTCGTTGGAATGCGTGTGACCCATGAAAACACCGCGTACCTTGCCGGAAGATTCCAGGACTTTGCGAACTTTTGGCGCACTCGCGACGCCGGTTAAGGGGCGCTCGGGAGTTGTCCAGTCGAGCCTTTGATGACAAAACACAAGAGTGTGCTTTTTGGTGTCTTTCAGGTCGTTTTCAAGCCAATCAATCTGCCAATCGGGGATAGTCGTGTCGTCGTAAGTGAAATTTCCGGGGACATAACTTGTTCCGTCCATCTTGTGGCAGGCGTCCAGAAGGACAACATGCCAGGGACCGACGTCGAAACTCCGATGACCCGTCTTTTGCCCGACGGTGCTGAGAAAGTCGCCTTTGGTCACCGCGCCGACGCAGTGATTTCCGAAGACATAACCGGTTTGCGGGGCACCGGTTGTGAGGACTTTGTTGATTTGCTCTAGAAATTGGCGTTCCCCCTTCGCGTCCACGCCGGGGGCGGAGTCGATCAGGTCTCCGAGTTCGATGACACAGTCGGTTTTCGTTTCCCGGAAGTAAGAGGTTGCTTCCTGAAGCTTCGCGAGCGATTCTTGATAGAACCGAGTTCCGCGAGCCGGGGCTTTGGCGAAGTGGACATCCGTAACCAAACCGAACCGGATCGGCTCGCCGCTCAAACTCTCGGCAAAAGCCCCCGGCGCAAGCAGCGCAAGCATCGAACCAGCGAGGAAATCACGGCGAGAAAGGGCGTCGATCATGGGGATATCTTAGCACTCCCTCGGGCATTTTTGGCGTTTTGCGGGTTGATGTCGCAGTTTTATTGCAACAAAGCCCATTTGAACCTAACAACGCTCTTTTATTACGAACAAATGAGCATTTCTTTAATAAGAATGACCATTTATTCCATCAAAATGGCCGTCTTTTCCATCGAAACGGCTGACCTTTCGAACAAAACGCCGAGTTATTTCAAACAATCTCGCGTGTCTTTAGAACTTCTGTGAGAAACTTCTGAAGCGCAGGGCTTCGTTTCATTGGTTACGAAGCTTGCTTCACACGATGCACGGTCATCGGCTCCATCTCTCGCCCCCGGCTCTTTGACTTTTTCCGCCCCCAATTTGATGCTAAAAAGAACCTTGTGACGATTCTGTGACGGTAGGGTTGATATCATCTCTTCGTACGGGATTTCCCGTCAGAGGAAATAAATGAAATCAAGACTCGTCAGCAAACTTTCATCACTTACGGCGCTATCGCTCTTCGCTACATTGGCTCACGGCCAAGTTGGTGCGGTCGGCCTCAACTCGCAAAACACGATCGGAAACCAGGGAATAGGGCCAAGCGGTCAAGGCAAGGTGGACTCCAGTTCTGACGGCAGGTTTGTCGTATTCGCTAGCGATGCGCCCAACTTGGTTGCGGCAGACGGTAATGGTATGCAGGATATCTTTGTCCGTGATAACGTTTTGGGCATAACCACTATGGTTTCGCTCTCATCCATTGGCACACAGGGCAATGGCCCATCGAGCGATCCTTGCATTAGCAGCGACGGCCGATTTGTTGCCTTTGTTACCGATGCGAACAATCTCTTTCCTGGTGATGCCAATGGCTTTGCCGACATTCTCCTGCACGACAGAGCTTTCGGCACAACGACGAGAGTCAGCTATAATGGCGCCGGCGGCCCCACCAATGGCGCATCTGCTTCACCGTCTATCAGTGCGAACGGACAATTTGTCGCCTTTGAGTCCAATGCATCGAACATTGTTGCCGGCGATGCCAATGGTGCTGTGGACATATTCGTTCGCAACAACATCGCGAATACTAATGCGATAGCATCACTCAACTTCGCCGGAGTTCAAACACCTTTTGCAAGTTTTGCGCCCTCCATCAGTGGTGATGGATTGAAAGTAGTCTTTCATAGTGTGGCACCGATGACGCCCGCTGACGCAAACGGGATGGTTGATGTTTTCATGCGCAACATGGTGGCAGCAGGCCCGACAACTTTAGTAAGTCAGAGGACCGACGGTGGAATGGCAAACCAAGCCTCCTTCGATGGCGCAATTAGCACGGATGGAACGGCCGTTTCCTTCACATCTTTTGCTAACAACTTATCACCAAACGATACAAACGGTGTCGAAGACATCTTCGTTCGCGATTTTAATTTGAGCCGCACAACGATTATTTCCGACTCCAATGCGGGTACGCCGGCAAACAATGGTTGTGAACTCTCATCCATTAGCGATAACGGACGTTATATAGCGTTTAGGAGTCGTGCCACTAACCTTCACCCGGCAATCAATGTATTCGAAGACATCTACTTTTACGATAGAATTCACGGCAAAGTGATTCTTTCGAGTTCAAATGTCGGTGGAATCGAAGGTAATCTTCCCAGCTTCAGTAGCACAGTATCCGGAGACGGGCGTTTTGTGAACTTCGCATCCGTTGCCAGTAATCTCGTCGCTGGTGATGCAAATGGTCAGCAGGATGTATTCACAAAGTACATCCGCTCTGCATCGACTACGGTTTATGGTGTTGTCCACTTCACTCTAACACAAGCCGATCCGGATGACTATACATTGACGTTTGACATTAAGAATCCGGCAGGCGTTGTTGTTCAAACGATTCCAAATGTTTCAGTCTCACCTTTCGGTTACTATTTCTTTGATACGCTACTGAGCGGACCGCATCGCATTGTTGTCAAGTCTTCAACGTTTCTTAGTGAAGCAGATTCCTTCGTGCTTCCGACCGACGGTGAAGTGAACTTTAACTTCACGTTGAGAAATGGGGACACTGTTCCGGATAATGTGGTAGACCTTACCGACTTTATCGCAATACTGGTTGCGTTCAACTCTTTAGCTGATGCTGATCTAGCGACGCCAGGAAACCAACCAAGTCCAAACTGGAACCCAGCCGCGGACCTCAATCGAGATGGAACTGTTGACCTCACGGACTACACCAGTATCGTCGTGAATTTCAACGAAGTCGGAATCGTATAACTTACAAGAGAAAGAGCCGCGGAAAAACCACGCGGCTCTTTTACTTCTCGTCTACTCGTTGATGAGAAGTAATTTTTTTGAGGGGGTGAGATTTCACTCCCTCAAAAGTTTGTTTGACCGGCAGAATATTCCCCTGTTTATCGAAAACCAATCGGTCAATGCACACAACCCTGTGGTTGGCATCCGTTTCATCCAAAGGTCTTCGATGGTAACAAATGAGATACTCATCGGTCCCTGGAACTTTGAGAACAGAATGATGACCTGCTCCCTTCCCAATCGTAGGGTCGGTGCCAAGAATCTTATTAATCCGCACAAACGGGCCGGTGGGTGACTTTGCGCGAGCGTAAGCAACGCCATAAGTTGAATCTCCCCAACCGCCCTCCGACCACATAAACACGTACTCGCCGTTGCGTTTGAGCATAAAACTGCCTTCTACATAACCCTCGGGCGTGATTTCCTTGAACTCGCCTTCAGTGTGGAGCATGTCTTTGGTAAGTTTCACGACATTCGCGTGTTTCCAGCCTCCGTAATACAAGTACGCCTGACCATCGTCGTCGAGGAAAGCCATTGCGTCGATGGGTTGCGCACCATTGATGTAGTCTTTGATAAGGGGCTTGCCGAGCGCATCCTTAAACGGTCCTCCCGGCTTTTTACTCGTAGCTACCCCAATCCCCGCGCCATCTCCTGCGCTAAAGTACATGAAATACGTGCCATCCCGGAAGATGATGCTCGGTGCCCATGCGGCTCGATTCGTACTCCAAGGGATGTCTTTGAAGTCCAATATCCTGCCTTCGCGATGCCAGTTCACCAGGTCAGGAGAACTGAATGCTTCAAAGAAAGTTTGCTTCTCGTACGCCGCAGAGTAGGTTGGGTAGATGTAGTAACGCCCTTCGAATGCGTGCAACTCCGGGTCCGCGTACCAACCTGGGAAGACAGGATTATTGGAAGTCTGCGGGTTTTGCATTGTTATGGCGGCGAGAAGAATGAGGGCTGAGGTCACTCCCATGAGCCTACCTCAGAGCCTGACGGGTCAATTGACTTGCGAAACGGAAAGAGCCTGCATGTCCTTGGACAAGCAGGCTCTGAGGTCAAAGGAGCTTCGATTACTTAGCGGCGGAGTTGACTTTGTTTGCAGCAAGCATCAAGCGCGATTTCTTTCGAGCCGCTTGGTTCTTGTGGACAACGCCCTTTTGTACAGCCTTGTCGAGAGCCTTTACGGCGGAAGCTACGCTATCCGGTGTTGCGGTGGTCTTTGCCTTCTTGATGAAAGTCTTCAGAGCACTTCGAATGCCTGTGTTGATGACCTTTCGCTTCGCATTTCGGCGGAGGTCCTTTTTCTGAGATTTGATATTAGCCATGTTTCGTTTCTAAATCCTAAAATTACAACCCTAGTTATACCCTAGCGCTTGATAATGAACTTCTTCTTGGTCTTGTCGAAGCCTTGTTCGACCTTCTTTGCGTCGTAATGCCACACCGGCGAACCTGATCGCTGGTAGAAGCAGTGATAATTCGTGAGCAGTGAAGCTGTGAGCCGTCGCTTGGATCGGCGGACAACGTTCAGCTCCCAGAGAATAGTAAGGAAGTCTGCGCCCTTCGGCCAGTGCGACATCACCTCTTGGAGAAGCTGGAGTGTGCTCTTCCCTTCCGACGCGGCTTGAATGTCTCGCAATTCCTCCATTCGCTGAACAGAGATAAAGACGACCGGGTCCGATTGGTCGAGCCAGGAGAACTCAAAGACGTTGGGCTTTGCTGTCTTCGCGAGTGTGAAGACGGCACCGGACTCAACCGGCTGCTCAAAGAACCAGTCCAGCAGGTTGAACATGAGACGCGCGTCGGTGTTCATCCAAACCTGAAGCTCTCTTCCGGTTGGGTCCACAAAGATCAACTCTTGGAGACCAGGCTTCTCTTCGAGCCAGCCCGTTGGGACCTGCGACATTGGGAATGTACCGAGTTCTCGGTGAATCGACTTCAGGACAACTCGAATCTGGTCCGGCTGTTGCTTGAGCAAAGGCAGGATTTCCTCGTCCAAAACATCTGTCGCCAGAGGGTGGGAGAGGAGCTTTCGCAGAGTTGTACTGAGACCTTCATCGGTGATTTCAGAGTCGACGTAATCGCCATCCTCGTCCACCATTTCGGTGTCAATGTAGTCAAAAAGTTCCGGAACTGAGTAAACGAATTCCGGAGCCGACTTCGGTTTTCGGAATCGGTCTCCGCCAACCCACCAAACCGAGGAGTCTGCTTTGAGGCCATTGATGACGTTCGCAAGATCGTCGGGGAAAGTCTTGACGCTCGGAGTGATCTCGTAGAATTCTTCAAGCAGTTTTGTCGCTGTGACCGAATCATCGCTGGCAATGATCTTGGCGGCCATTTTGCCAAGATCGGCAGACTTGACTTCAATTGGCTGGGCGTCCTCAATCTCCACGGTCGGGGCAATTCTTTCGGCAAGTTTGACGGCTGCACTGATCCACTTCTTGGCATCAGCTTCTGGAGTCATCATTCCGTCAGGACCGTAGACGAATCCTTCCACGCTCAGGACTTCGGCGTTGAACTTTCGCCAGAAGAATCGCATCGGGGATCGGGGATCTTGCGTGTTGACGCTCATCCAGCAAATCGCTCCAAGCACTTTCACGCTGACCGGGGCCGCGATGTTCATCGCTTTACCGATGGCTCCCTCTTGGTGCCAGTCGAAGCCTTCCAGCTTCTTCTGTGTGGACTCAAGTTCCTCGGGGGTCATCTTGTGAAGTCGCAGTGCGGCATCAATAGTTTGATCGTATCCAGACCAGACCCAAGCGCGGAGAGCAATCTCCTTGTTGAAGGTCATAAAAATGTTGTCATCGGTCTCGGCGAGTCGGAGAATGACGTCTTCGCAGTAGGATTCTTCCAGTTCGCGGAGGAGGGATAGCTCTCTCACCACCAGTTCGATGGGCATTGGGCCGCCGAATCTGTCTACGACGAGGCGAACACACTCAGCAAAGGGTCGTCCCTCGCCATCAACTCGCGATGCGGGTACCCAGCGTCGCTCGTTGTATGCAAACATGTGCGGATTTGAGGCCAATAGGGCTCGGACCGATGCGAGGCCTAAGCCGTCTTTGCTCAAATCGTCTGAGATCTCACTCAGCTTCACAACTGATTGCAATTCGGTGAGCTTGTGCAGAATAAGTCGGTCGGCATACGCACGCGCAAGTGCTTCTTCGGGTTTAATTTGGATTGCTTTGGCCAAGGGTGATCCTCTTGCGCGAGTTTGTCCCGGAGTGGCACAAATAGCGCAACCTTAATTCTAGCATTTTTCGGCAACCCGATGCAAGCGGATTTAGCTAGACTCCTTGAGATTTACAAAGCGAGCGTAGTTCGGTTGGAATCCGAGAACGACTTTGCCGGTGGGGCCGTTTCGATGCTTCGCAATGATAATTTCCGACTCATCCACTCGCTCGGGATCCCAGTCCTGCTCCTCGACTCGCTCTTTGGCATCGTAGTAAGACTGCCGGTAGATGAACATGACGAGGTCGGCTTCGGCTTCGATCGAACCGGATTCGCGGATGTCGCTGAGTTGCGGCCGTTTGTCGTCGCGGTTTTCGACGTTTCGACTGAGCTGGGAGAGTGCAATCAGCGGTACGTTCAGCGTCTTGGCCAGTCTTTTGAGTTCACGGGCGATTTCGGAGACTTCTTGTGTTCGGTTCTCGATGCGGCGGCTGGAACGCATGAGTTGGAGGTAGTCCACCACGATAAGCGCGAGTCCGCCTTGCTGGGCGAGGCGGCGGCATTTGCCCATCATCTCCATCGCTGAGATGTCGCTCGCGTCGTCAATGAAAATCGGGAGACTGTAAAGGGTCTCGCAAGCGTCGGCGAGCTTGTGATAGTCTTCGTCGTGCAGTCTTTCTTGCCGCAAGACGCCCATGCCGACTCCGCTGATCATGGAGAGCATTCTGCGGACGAGTTGCTGCCCGCTCATTTCCAGGCTAAAGAACGCGACATTCCCCGTTCCGCCTCGGGCTACGTTGAGCGCGAAGTTCAAGACGAGCGAGGTCTTTCCCATCGAAGGACGTGCCGCTACGATGAGGAAGTCGCTTCCGTAGAATCCGCCGGTCATCTTGTCCAAATCGTAGAACTTGGACGGCACTCCGAGGATGGGGACGCCGGTGGCGTAAAAGTTGTCGACTTCGACGAAGAAGTCTTTGGCGAAGGACTTGACTTCGCGCATGTCCGAGCCGAGATGCTGTCGGCCGAGGTCGAAGACGAGTCCTTCAGCTTCGCTCACCTTCTCCTTTGCCGTTGCGTCCGGGTCTTGGGAAAGCTGGACGATCTCGTGACCGACTTGTTGGAGCCTTCTTGCGGTGGCTTTGTCCTTGACGATTTGTGCGTATGCCGCTGCATTAGTCGGCGACGGAACGGTTTCGACGAGTTGAAGGAGGTAGTCCTGTCCTCCGATCATCGGCAGAGAGCGCCGCTCACTGAGTTCGTGGCTCAGCGTGAGAATGTCCACCGCACGGGTGTTGATCGTGAGTTGCAGGACGGCCTTGAAGATTTCCTTGTGCGCCGGGGAATAGAAATCTCCCTCCGAGAGAATTTCCATAACATCATCGACGGCCTTGGCGGACATGAGCATTGATCCGAGGGCGCACATTTCGGCCTCGATATTTTGAGGAGGAAGGTAAGGATCAATGGCCATGGGGAAACAAGATTATGCGGGATAATCCTTGGGAATAGACGGGGTGGCGGCCTCGGTTTTGTCGCCTTTCCCACCTGTTTTCCCTTCTGGCGTTAATTGCGGGATAATGAATCTAAATGTCCAAGCCTCCCAAGTATTCCCAGCTTGAAATAGAGCGGCGATGGCTGGTGGATAGGGCGGCGGTTGGCTCTTTGGAAGGGTTGCCTTGGCGCGAGATTGAGGATTTTTATCTTCGGGGGACTCGGTTGAGGTTGCGCAAGATTTGTGCGCCGGGCGCGGATCCGGTTTACAAGCTCTGCAAAAAGTATGGCAAGGCCGACGGGCTGGAGGAATCGATCACTAACCTCTATTTGTCACTCACTGAATACAACGTCCTACGCGCTTTGGGCGGGGCGCGGGTTTTGAAGAAGCGCTATTCGTTCTCGGGCGGCTCATTGGATGTTCACGAGTCACCCAGTTACGGAACGACGATCTTTGAAGTCGAGTTTAAGACACTGAAGGAAGCCGAGGCATTCCTGCCGCCTGATTTTGTGGGTGAGGAGGTTACAGGAAACACGCGTTATTCTGGAGCATCGTTAGCTGACCTCCCTGTTCAACAGAAAGAGCACAATTCCGTGAGTCCATTTGCTGAAGAAATTCTCCAGAATGCGGCAGAATTGCGCCGCTTGCATGATCAGATTTGTGAGTCTTTTGCCACAGGTGAACACGCGTTGTCTCATGCCGAGGCTTGCAAGGAATTCCATGCGAGATATGATGAACTGGCCTTTCCGGGCGGATGGGAAACGGCCTACGCGCGAATTGCGGCGGAGGACCCCGAGGCACTCGAAGCGGCACTTGCTTGGGTTGAATGCAAGCCCTTCTTTTTCCGGTCGGGCTATAAGTGGGACACGCTGATGCGAAAGTTGCGTCATGCACCCTTTGATGAAGGACAACGAGCTCGATTCGAAGTGGTTCACGAGCGATTGTTGGAGTTCAGGTCCAAACGTGCGAGCACTCGAAATGAATGAAAATGGAGCAGAGGGAGAGCTGATATTCAGGGCGTGGGGGCACCTGGTAGGCACAATTTGTATGTTCCTCTTTTGCACTTTCGGGTTAGTGACCCGAGATCGTGGGTGGTTCCTGGCGTTTGGAGCGCTTACAGTTTTATGGGGTGCTATTGCGATCCTCGCTTATCAGAATGAGGTTCGGATTTTAACAAGGACGAGTTTAACGTGGGGTGTTTGGTCTAGAAAGACGCCCAAGATTTATCCTTTGGAAGACTTGCGGCAGATTCAAATTAATGTCTATGACATCGGGACAATCCTTATTTTCAAGAACGATCGCCTCTGCATCGCTGGGATGAAAGATGGGGAGTTATTTTTGAAGAAGTTGAGGGAATATGCTCCAGACGTCCGGGTAAAAGACTTTGAGGGCAAATGAATGACATAGGGACATGACCCAGGTTTGGGTTGGTGTAGCGGTTTCCTAACCGCATGGTAGAGGAGGCGCGATGCGCCAACGCTGGGCTGAAGGGCACATCCCGTTTCAAAGCAGGGGAAGTCTGGTGCCTGGATAAACTTAAAATTGCGCCGAGAATCGATCTCTTTGGACCTCGAAAAACGCGTTTTCTCTCTAGAAAAAACTCAATCAAATCGAAATATAAGTTGTTGGAATTCAAATTTATTTCGATAGATTCACGATTAAACTCGTTAGAATCGTGATTTTTTCCGTTGGGTTTTCGAAAAAACTCGTTAAACTCGTGATTATTCGCGTTAGTTTCACGATTAAACTCGTTAAACTCGAGAGATATTGCGTTGGGCCGTAGATTTTATTCCGATTTTTCACTCGAAAATCGGGGCTTTTGCACCTGGTTGCTCTTCGATCCACAGCCGCAAGGGATTGTCGGCCGGGGCGTGTTGGCGGACGTAGTCATAGAAGCCCTGTTGGTCCGACAGGAAGAGTGGGATGCACAGTGCCAAATTGGGCCGGTTTGACGAGGTGGCGAAGATATACGACTTGACGAGTTCAATCTCCGCCATTTCTTCCCAGGAGATGTCGTAGGAGCGCCCGAGCATCGTGTAAATCCGTAGCCCCCAAGCGTTTGCAATCACGGGTAAGGTGGCTCGCCAGCAGGCGAAGGAACAAACCAGAACAAACAGGAGAAGGACCGTCCCGATTAGCCCATTGGAGGCTCCGGGTCCAAATTGGGCATTAAGGGGTTCCGCACCCACAATCGCCGCGATAATTATCGGGAGACAGGGGAACGCATAGTAAAGAATCCGCCAACCCAGCAGCCCTGATTTGTTCTTGAAGCGAACTTCGCCGAGCATCTCACTGCTCCTTTGCGGGTCGTGCTTTCCAGACCTCGCACCATTTCCTTAAAGGATTCTCCGGTGGCGCATGGTCGCAAACGCATTGGTAAAATCCCTCTAAGTCATCCAGGTTCAGCGGCATGCTCAAATTCAGAAATCGCCGACTTACGGACCGAATGTGAAGAACAGGCATCCCAGGCGCCTCGTTCTTTACGTAAACTCTCGCAATATCCGACCATGCGATTTCGAAATACT
>JAIOPU010000125.1 GCA_021413725.1 Armatimonadota bacterium
CGACGCCGACGCGGCGGTCGAAGCCGCCAAAGTTGTCCCCGCCCCCGCCGGGCCGGAAGCTGTCCTTTCCCTTCTTCAAGTCGATCCGCTCGAAATCGAAATCGGGCACGGCCTCACCCGCCTTGCCGACGCGAGAGTCGGTGGCGACTTGCCCGACCGAGTCGCAGCGACCCGGCGCGAGATTGCGCTGGAGCTGGGATTCGTCATGCCCAGCGTCCGAATCCGCGACAACATCGCCCTCGGGCCGAACGAATACGCGATCAAAGTTCGCGGCGAGGAAGTCGGTCGCACCCGAATCGAGCCAAACATGTTCATGGCACTCTCCAACGGCCAGAGCCTCTCCGCCGTCCCCGGGGTCCCGACCAAAGACCCGGTCTTCGGTCTCGACGCGCTCTGGATCGAGCAGGGACTCGCCGACCAGGCGAAGCTCGCGGGCTACACCGTCATCGAGCCGAACGTCATGATCACGACCCACCTCACCGAAATCGTCAAGTCCCACGCCAGCGAATTGCTGAGCCGCCAGGACGTCAACACGCTTCTCGAAAACGCCAAGATGGTCAACTCAACCGTCGTCACTGAGCTCGTCCCCGCTGTCCTCAAGGTCGGCGATGTGCAGAAAGTTCTCCGCCATCTCCTCCGAGAGAGGGTTCCGATTCGCGACATGGTCACGATTCAGGAGACGATGGCGTACTACGCCGAGCGCGTCAAGGACACGGATTCGCTTGCCTCACCCTCGACCCGCTCCTCGAAGACCGTCTCATGGGCGCGCTCCAGATGACGACTCTGGGCGGCGTGATTGTCCTGAATCCGCGAGAGCGCGAAAGCGTGATCAATCAGCTCCGCACCGAGGCCGAAAAGGCGATGGTCATGGGCCGCCAGCCGGTTCTCCTCTCCAGCAACCCCGTCCGCCTCCCCCTCCGCCGCCTCATCGAGCACGAACTCCCCTTCCTCCAAGTCATGGCCTACAACGAAGTGGCGTCTCGGGTGAATGTGGAGATTATCGGCGCGGTGCAGTTGCAAACTGAGACGGATGTAGCCGCCTAAAACCCACCTCGCACTGACGAATTTCCCCCCTCAATTCGCTATCGCTCATTGTCCCCCCATAAATGGGCGGGAAATGTGGCTTACGCACCTCGCCCATTCATGAGGAGGTCGGTGAGGTACGAACCGGGAGCGGAAATTTGGTTCTCGGGAACAGAATCCTCGCGAACCAAAGGCTAAATTTTCCCCTTCAATTCCCTTCGGTCATTGTCCCCCCCAAGGGTCGGGAAGCGCATCCTGAAAACCAGCTACCCTCTTGCCCATCAGTGACCCAAAGCACGCTAAAGAAGTTACTTGTATGCAATTTTGAGCAGTACAGCCAGAATCAAAATAATCCAATAGACGCCTGCAGCAGCCCGCCAAACCTCGCTAATCCAGCGACGCCCAGTATCTCTCATCGCACGCGCTGGAGCGAACAAGATACTAACACCATAGGCTGCGGCCCACGCCCCCAACCTCAAGGCGCCGAAGGCAATCATCATGGTGGTCAGGAATGTGAGCAAAGCCCCGCCCACCCACATTACCCACATCGCATACTTGAGCAAAGACCTGGCCACTGAATTATTCTACGGCCTACGGGCCAGTAGCACCCGCCACTCAGTCAAAAGAAATCCCGCCTCGGCAAGCCGAGGCGGGATTCTGTTTTGTTTCCAGCTAACTCTTAGCTGTTGTCGCCGGGCAGAGGCCCGTCGACGGCTCCGGCGGCTTGCATTCCCGTCGCCATCGAACCGCGCTTGGACCACCAGATCGCGAAGATCAGGGCTACCATACAGACCGCGAAGATCGCGAACGCGATGCCCTTGCTCCAAGGTTGGATGATGATCGGTGCGATGAGCAGGGCGACCAGGTTCATAACCTTGATAAGCGGGTTGAGGGCGGGGCCGGCGGTGTCCTTGAACGGATCACCGACGGTGTCGCAAACGATTCCAGCCTTGTGAGCTTCGGAACCCTTTCCGCCAAACATGCCGTCTTCGATGAGCTTCTTGGCATTATCCCAGAGTCCGCCCGAGTTGGCGAGCATGACCGCGAGGAGTTGTCCGGAAGCAATCGTTCCGACCAAGAATCCGCCCAACGCTTGCGCGCCGTTCAGGTTCACGGTGACTCCGCCCACGTTGGTCGTGCCGCCGATCATGGAGAATCCGAAGGCAACGGCAACCGGGAGGAAGATCGCAAGGATTCCAGGGCCGATCAGCTCTCGCTGGGCAGCCTTGGTTACGATTTCCACGCAGATCGCGTAGTTGGGCTTGCTCGTTCCAGCCATGATGCCCTTGTCCTCTCGGAACTGGCGTCGAACTTCATTGATCAGCTCGAAGGCAGCTCGTCCGACCGCGTTGATTGAGAACGCCGAGAAGAGATAAGGAGCCGCCGCGCCGATCAACAGACCGAGGAAGATGTGCGGGACTTCCAGCGGCATTCCGGCCGTGGAGAGCATCGCGTCTTGCACGTAGCTGTGGAACAGAGCAACCGCTGCGACCACCGCAGTGGCAATCGCAAAGCCCTTCGTGAGAGCCTTGGTGGTGTTGCCAGCCGCGTCGAGTCGTTGGACAGCCTTCGCCGCCTCAGGATTCGCATGGGCCGCACCGGACATCTCGAAAACGCCTTGGGCGTTGTCGGAGATCGGTCCAAAGGTGTCCATCGCAAGAATATATCCCGTGGTGGTCAGAAGGCCAAGACCGACAAGAGCGATTCCGTAGAAGCTAAGGATCGGGCCGCCGAATACAGCGGGATCGAACAGGTAGAGGGGCGCCAGGAGGGCCACTACGATGAGGACAACCGAGAACACGCTGGACTCGAGGCCGTAGCTGAATCCTTGGATGATCATCGGAGCGGGGCCAGCATTGGAGACCATTGCGGTTTCCATAACGGGCTTCTTGTGGAGGGAGACGTAGTAGTCGGTCAGTCGCTCGAAGCCGAAGGCCATGAGAATACCGAACAGAATACAGATCGCGAATCGCCACCAGCCGACGTTGACTGTTTCCAGTCCAGCGGTTTGGAAGCCGAGTTGCTTCGGCATCGTGGCAGGGGTCTTGCCTGCGGCGGGAGGAGTTTGAGCGTCCTTCGTCGCGGCGGTGACTTCTTCCACCGTGCCCTTGTAGTACATTCCGAGGCCGACGCCATTTTGCGCGGGCTGGAGTTTGTCTACGGCAGTGAATGAAGTTCCTTCAACCGGAACGCCATCCTTGAGTTCGCGACCGACGCCCCAAGCGAGTTCGCCCTTCTTGTTTGCAAGAAGAACCGCCTCGTAGGTGCCCTTTTGGTTGATCTCCATCTTCTGCTGCTCTCTCGCATTTTTGATGATGACCTCGGCAGCCTTGATGTCCACCGGTCCCCAATAGAAAGGCTTGAAGGTCTTTCCGGCCTTCTTGTCCTTGTCGTCTCGGTTTTGTGGGACAGGAGCGTTCTTTTGCTCGACTTCAAGATACAGAACCGCAAAGTTCTTCGACTTGGCATATGCCGCGAGGACATTTCCAAGGGAGTCGAACTCCGGAGTCGGCTGTGGTTGTCCAGGAGCTGCCTGCACAATCTTCTGAACCGCGTAGTTGTAAACCGGGCTCTTCGTGTCGGTGAGATCGACGGCTGCATAGCCTGTCAATGCGTCCGGCTTCTTCGTCTCGGCGAGGTCTTGGGCGAGAAGGCCTTTGAGCTCTTGCTCTTTCTCCTTCTCCTCCAGTTCGTACTTCTTGAGGATCGCATTGCCCTTCAAGTCTTCAGCCGTGACCTTAGTCTGATCGCCCTTGTACTTGGCGATGGCGACATCTCCTTGGACCTGCTTGAACTCAACAAGCTGGTTGTAGCGGTAGTCGGCCTGAGTCTTCAAGTTTGAGAACTTGATCGGAGCTTTGCCATCGCCGCCCATCATCAGATAGGCTGCGATTGCGGTGAGAACAGCCGCGATTGCGGCTGAGCCCATGAATCCACGAGTGATCGGCTTGAGTGGATCGGAGTCCAGATCGTCTGAACCCTTGACCATGTTGATACCCGCGATCGAAGCAATGATTCCAATGCCACGAGCAACGAGGGCGAACAAGATCAGTCGCATCCAAGTCGGGGTGTCGAAAATTGCGGAAGTTGCAGCACCGAGAACAATGGCGGCAACGAGAGTGACTTCGTAGGACTCGAAGATGTCTGCGGCCATACCGGCGCAGTCGCCCACGTTGTCACCGACATTGTCGGCAATAACGGCAGGGTTTCGAGGATCGTCTTCCGGAATTCCGGCTTCAACTTTACCAACGAGATCAGCTCCAACGTCTGCGGCCTTGGTGAAAATTCCACCACCGACACGCATAAAGAGAGCGGCCAAGGAGCCGCCAAATCCAAATCCAACGAGCAACTTCATCGCCTCGCCCTTTCCGAGCAAGAAGATGATCGTGGCGCCGATCAAACCAAGACCAACGGTGAGCATTCCAGCAACGGCACCGCTCTTAAAGGCAGTCTCGAGGGAGAGCTTGTAGCTAGTCAAAGCGGCGTGAGCCGTTCGCATGTTGCCATCGATGGCAGTTTTCATACCAACGTAACCCGCAATGTAGGAAGCAAGAACGCCAGCTACGAATGAAACTGCAAGGAACGCCGCGGTCT
>JAIOPU010000126.1 GCA_021413725.1 Armatimonadota bacterium
GGCAGAATTCCGTCCGCGATGCAGAAAGAAGCCGTGCGGATATGGTCGGAGATGATTCGCACTGCGCGGTCGCGCGCTTCGCTCGGCTTCACGTCTCCCGCGAGCTTCAAAATCAGTTTGATGATCGGCGTGAATGCATCGGTCTCATAGACCGACGAAAACCCGTTGAGGACGGCCGCCGTGCGCTCCAAGCCCATTCCGGTGTCGATGCTTTGGAAGGGCAAATCCGGCATTCCCGTTTTGCGATACCCATCCGAAGGCCGCTCGGGATTCTTGTGCTCACCCTGCCAGTCAAACTGGATAAAAACATCGTTCCAAATCTCGAGCCATTTACCCTGTCCCTCGTCCTTCAAATAGTCATCCACCGAATAGGAACCGCTAGGAGGAGCATCGCTCGAAGTCCAGTAGAACATCTCCGAGTTCGGGCCACACGGTCCGGGAGGTCCGTTTGAGAAAGCACCCGCCGGCCAGTAATTTGTTTCCTCACCTAGCCTAAAGATGCGGGTGGCAGGATCGATTCCTGCTCTGGAAATACACTCCGCCCAAGTTTCGTAAGCCAAATCGTCACTCTCAAAGATCGTAAAACTCAGCTTAGTGGGATCAAGAGCAAGCCACTCAGCGCCGGTTAGAAACTCCCACGAGTACTGAATGCCCTCAACCTTAAAGTAGTCCCCGAATGAGAAATTTCCGAGCATCTCGAAAAAAGTAAGGTGGCTATGATCCCCGACCTCGTCGATATCCCCCGTCCGGACACACTTTTGGACCGTTACAAGTCGCTTTGAAGGAGGCTGGGCGGTGCCGCGGAAGTAGGGTTTGAACTGGATCATCCCCGCCCCGTTAAAGAGCAACGACTCGTCAAGACGCCCGGTGACGTCGTAGGGAATCAGCGAGCCGCTCGCATGGTGGAGGTGGCCTTTGGACTCAAAAAACTTTACATAGAGCTGTCGCAGCTTCTGAACGGTCATAGTATCTTAGAGATTATGGCGTGAAACCCCTTGTGGACGGTAGAATGAACCTATGGCAAAGTGGAAAGAAGGCGATCGGGTGAAGGTTGTAACGCGAGAAACGACAATGCAGGACAAAATGGCGAACCGCTATTTCGACCACATGGCCGGACTCGTCGGCACCGTTCAAAACGTCTATTCCGATGAAGAAATAGCCGTCAAGGTGGACCTGAACAGCCTCAGCAAGGTCAGCAAAGACGTCCACACCGAAGCGACCAAGCGCCTGCGTTCCAAGTTTTTGGAGTCTGTCAGCGAAGAAGGCCGTTCCAAACTTACAGCCGAGGAGAAGGACTTTGTGCCGAACTACATGATTTTGGTTCGCGCTGAAGACCTTTCCGCCGCATCCTAAATTAGGGTCGGGGCGGGATACGAAAAATCATTGAAACATCAACCGACACCCGCACCCGAAGAAAAAGCTCTCCTCGTTTTCGTCAACGAGGATCCTGGCGACGACCATTACCAAGAAGCTGAACTTGAAGGCCTTTGCGAAGCCGCGCTTCTCGTCCCTTGCGCGACTCTGCGACAGCGATTGGACCGCCCTCACAAACCCACGTATATTGGCAAGGGCAAGGTCGAAGAACTTGGTGCCTCTGTCCTTGAGGCCCAGCCCGATATTGTCATCTTCGATTGCGAGCTCTCCGGCCTCCAGATTCGCAACCTCACCGATGCCGTCAAATGCGCGGTCGTAGACCGCACCCAACTCATCCTCGACATCTTCAGTCGCCGCGCCCGAACCCGGGAGGGAATGCTCCAAGTCGAACTTGCGCAGATGAGCTACATGAAGCCTCGCCTGATGAGCGTTTACACCAAGTTTGAGCGGCAAAAGGGCGGAATCGGAATGCGCGGTCCGGGTGAAACCAAGCTCGAAACCGACCGCCGCATGGTCGATGACAAGATTTCCCGCCTGAAGGAAGAAATCGAGGATGTCCGGCGCCAGCGCGCGAGCCAAAGGCTTCAAAGGCGCAAGCACCCCTTCCCGTTCGCAACTATCGTCGGCTACACTAGCGCAGGCAAATCCACGCTGATGAATCGGCTTTGCGGCACGGAGCTCCTCGTGGACGCGATGCCGTTCGCCACATTGGATCCCACGACCCGCAAACTCGACCTCCCCGACGGGTACTCGCTCTTTATTACCGATACGGTCGGTTTCATCCGTAAACTCCCAACTCACCTTGTCGCTGCATTTCGCGCGACTCTGGAAGAGGTCACTTCGTCGGACTTTATTCTTCATGTGGTGGATGTCAGTGCCGAGGAGTGGGACGTTCAGCGTGATGCGGTCCACGAGACGCTTGATGCGTTGGGTGCGCTCGATAAGCCAACGATCACGGTTTTCAACAAGTGCGATGCCGTAGAAGACCCCACGCTCCTCCGACGTCTCGTCGCCGATTTCCCCGACTCGGTCGCTATTTCTGCCCTCACCGGCGAAGGCATTCCCGATCTGCTGAACATGATTCGCCGAAGCGTCCAAAATCACCTCGGCATGATCACGGCCTTCCTACCTTATTCACAGTCGGGGTTGGTCGAAAAGTGCCACCGCTTCGGTCGAGTCCACGAAGTGGACTATCAAGCAGACGGGATTCTGATCAAGGCGGAGCTTGTGGAAGAGATGCGCGGGGTCTTAGCGCAGTACGTAGTGCCTTAGAACCCCTACAGCAAAAGGGTCGGCTCATTTCTTCAATATTGGGCTGGTTCGGATGGGGGGAACCGCTGGCTTTGCCGCTTTAACCTTAAGCGTGTATGTCACCTTTCCATCCTCAATCTTGAGATGCTTGCGCGTAGTTAGAAATTCAAGAACCTCCGAAAGATCGTTGTCCGAAAGTTGGCGCTGAAAGACGGTCTGGATCGCATTCGAAAGCGTTTTCAACGTCCGAGGCTTACTTGAGCTGGGGCTGCTGAGTTTGTCAATAAAGTACTCTGCACGCGCCGACGCACTTGTGGGTTGGGCGGACCTTATAATGGGTATGTCGCCGATGGACTTGTGTCGATATGCAGGAATTTTCCTGGTCTTGAGATAGGACAGCAGTGGGTCGAAGCCAGCATCATTGGAGATGATGTGAAAAAACGGTGGTGTCTCACCCCGGCACTTTTCACCGATCGTGAAAGCGATGTGAAAATCCAACGCATTCGGCCCATTTCCACAGATTTGCACGTACTCCCCCCGTTCGCCGAGAGATTGCATCTGGACCACCAATTCCGTTGGCAGCTTTTGCTGACTACTTCCGAGGAAGACAATGACTCGGACGTCCTCGCGATTGAGTTCGCGCAAGTCAACTGCCTTGATATTCTCGTAATCGACTAGCACGTAGTTGATCCGCATAGACAGCTATTATAGCGGCAATAACTTGAAACCCTAACTTAAGCGCAGCCCCATCTCCGCCCACTGCTGGGGATCGATGGTGCTAGGGGCGTCCATGAAGGGGTCGTAACCTTGGCCTGTCTTCGGGAACGCCATGACTTCGCGGATATTCTCCTCGCCGAGCAAAAGCATGATGTAGCGATCGATTCCCGGCGCAATGCCACCGTGCGGCGGGGCGCCGAATTGGAACGCCTCCAGGATATGCCCGAAGCGCGCCTGCTGAGTCGCGGCGTCTATATTGAGCAGATCGAAGACCCGCGCCTGAACATCGGGCTTGTTGATCCGGATTGAGCCAGAAGCCCATTCTGCTCCGTTGCAAACCACGTCGTAGCAATCCGCCCGGACGCGGCCCGGCTCGTCGGCGAGATACTGCATGTCCTCGGTCTTCGGCGCGGTGAACGGGTGGTGGACCGAGTCCCAGCGGTTCGCCTCGGGGTTCCACTCGACGAGTGGGAAATCAAGGACGAATCCGAACTTCAGAACGCGAGGATCGCGCAAATTGCAGCGAGTGCCGATCTCGTTTCGCAGACGACCCAAAATGTTGTTCGCGGAAGCATAGTCGTCGGCGATGAAGCAGAGCAAGTCGCCCGCCTCCGCCTTAGCCGTGTCCAGAATCGCGTCCGCCTCTGACGGAGCCAGGAACTTGGCGCAACCGCCTCGGATAAACCGTCCGCTCGGCAAAGTGATGACCCCTTCGCCATCGTTCGCGTCGCGAGCGACATAAAACGAAGCCATGCCCTTCGCACCAAACTCCTTACAGAATTCCTCCAGGGCACCCACATCTTTGCGTGAAAGAGCGATTCCACCGGGATACCGGACGCCGCGAACTCTGGCCCCGGCCTCAGAAGCATTCTTGAAAACGGCAAACGTGGACTCACCTGCGCTCTCTGAAATGTCAAAGAGTTCCAGGCCAAAGCGCAGATCCGGCTTATCGGTGCCGTACAGATTCATCGAATCCGCGTACGTCATCCGGTAGAACGGCTGAAGCTTTTCAAGGTCCAAGCTAAACTGATCGATCAAGTCGTTTGTGACCGTGACGCAGAGCCCTTCGATGAGCTGCAGAATATCCTCCTGCGTGCAGAAAGACAGTTCGATATCGAGCTGGGTGAACTCGGGCTGGCGGTCGGAGCGCTGCGATTCATCGCGGAAGCAACGAGCAACTTGATAATATTTCTCCATCCCCGCCACCATCAGCATCTGCTTATACTGTTGCGGACTTTGGGGGAGGGCGTAGAATTTGCCCGGTTCCAATCGGTAAGGGACTAAGTAGTCGCGCGCTCCTTCGGGGGTGGACTTGGTAAAGATCGGAGTCTCGATCTCGTAAAAATCACGAGCATCCAGGTAGGCGCGCATCTTGCTGATCGCGGCGGAGCGGAGGGCGAGCTTGCGATGCATTGCCGGGCGGCGGAGGTCAAGGTAGCGGTACTTTACGCGCAGTTCTTCGTTGACCGACTGCATCTGGTCTTCGTCGCTCAGCGGGAATGGCAAAGGCTTTGCGGGGCCAAGCAACTCGAAGCTGGTGACTTCGATTTCCACATCGCCGGTCGGCATCTTGGGATTGCGGACAGCTTCGTCCCGCATCCTGACCTGGCCGTGAATCGCGAGGCAGCACTCAGTGCGAATTTCGCCAGAGCCTTCGATCTTCGTTGGGTCAATGACGAGTTGCACTAAGCCGGAACGGTCTCGAAAATCAACGAACGTGACTCCTCCCAGGTCGCGCACTTTATGCGCCCAACCGTTCAAGACGACCGTCTTTCCGCTGTTTTCAGCGCGTAGGTCGCCACACAATTCTGTCCTCTGGGAAAAGCTCATGGAAGGTGATAGGATACCCGCTCAGGTTCGCGGATCCTAACCTAACTGGCTTGCCCCATTCGAGAAACTAGTGAAAATCACCCCAAAAGACCTACTCTGGAACCAAATGACGACGTTATCCGTAACTTTCTCACGGTAGCTTCGTATTTCTGATAGAATATGACTGCTCGAATTGAGGGACCTATGAAAACCAACCGCTTATTTGCAATCGCTCTTGTACTCAGCAGCTTCGCCGTCGCGCAAGCTGAGGACACCTATACACTTCGCCGAATTTTCACCGTCGGAGAGGCTGACACCTACAAGATGGCGTCGTCATCCGATACAAACTTGGAAATCCCCGGTCAAGGCGCCCAGGCGATGAAGTTTGAGCAGAGTAACAAAGTTACCTACACAACCAAGAAGTTTGACAAAGAAAAGGGCGAGGCACAAGTCGAGATAAAGTTCTTTGAAGTCGAAGCCAAGATGGACGGTCCAATGCCAATGGGTGATATGCCCAAGGAATACTCGGTTATGGCAACCTTCGACGGTCGCAACCGCATGAAGGACATGGTCATCACCGGCCTTCCCGGAATGATGCGGATGACCTCCGAAAGTTCCATGCGGCAAATGCTCGGTGGAATGCAATACCCCGAAGCCGCCGTCAAAGTCGGCGATTCATGGGATGTTAAGTTCGAAAAGGACAAGATGATGTTCGCGACCGACCAAATTCTGAAGGCGAAATTGATCAGTGTCAAAGACATTGACGGCAAGAAAGTCGGCGAGATCAGCGTCAAGGGTCCGATGGAAATCGCGGTCGACGTCAGCAAGTTGATGGAAGAGGCTGGCGGCGGAGCCGACAATCCGATGGCGGGCATGAAGATGAACATGGGCGGCAAGATTCAGAACGACACCGTCTTGACGATTGACATGGCTACCGGCAAGATCATCTCAATGGACACCAACGCAACCTCCGATCTAAACATGGAGATGGTGGACATGGGAATGAAGATTCCTCTGAGTTCGACGGTCAAGTCGATCATGAAGCTGGACACTAAGGCTAAGTAGGACTCTACTCATCAGAGCGGCAAGGCGATTCGCCTTGCCGCTTTTTTTGCAACTGACTGATGATCACGGAAAAGGTAACCTCTTGACATGTTCTTGCAATTGCGTTCTCTCGCTGTTCTTAGTCTGATCCTGGGCACCGATCATCTTCTCAATAGATGTCCAGCTGTCGAAGACAAAGTCCGGCTGATGACGTATAACCTGGAGTGGTTTAGCGAAGAGGAACGCCCCGAGCGGATCGCCAATCTAAAGCGAGTTTTGAGCGAAATAAAACCTGACATTGTCTGTCTGAACGAAATTCAAAGTTTGAAAGCCGCCCAGCAACTCTTTGGCGACGACTGGGAAATCGGTATTGCCGATGACCCGGAGGATGTGCAAGAAACCGCCATTGCCGTTCGCAAACCTCTAAAATTAGTCAAGCACCGCATGATTTTCACCGGCGATCAGTTCGAGGATGCGTTTCCGGGCCGCAGAGACTTGCTTGAAGCCACCGTTCAACTGCCTGGAGGCAGTTCGATCACTGGATACGTTGTTCACCTCAAGAGCCGGTCCGGCGGCAGATGGTTGACAGACGCCCGCCGAGAAGCGGCAACCGGACTGATGGCGAGTTTCATCCGAGCCAAAGGCGACAAGAATGTCTTTGTGGCTGGCGACTTTAACGACAGTCCGAATGATCGTTGCGCGAACATTCTGGAGACCGGTGACCTGATGGCACCGGTCGGAACCGTATTGCCCAGGCTTTTTGTAAACATGACGGAGCCACTTTACACCGCCGATCACGTCACCCATGGTTTGGAGCGGCACCTGGTCGGGGAAACTGTCTCTTCAGTCATCGCTGGCGCAACGGCAGAAAACGAGAAATGGCGAGGGAAAGAGCACAAATTCCCAGATGACCTCAAGATCACCGCAACCTTTCTCGACCAGATCATGGTCACGCCTAACCTGGCCGCGAAAGCGGGAAAGGCAGAAATCTTCGCGAAATATTTTGCGCTGAGCGGCAAGGGACCGCGAGTCAAAGTTGAGGGCGAGGGGGAGCCTAAGAAGGTCACTTGGCTACAAAAAGGAGACCAAGCAAGCGATCATTGTCCAGTCTTTGTTGACCTTGCCATCGATTAGTTCTTCCCAATCACTCTCTCTGCCCCAAAGACTCCCGCGTTTCCCGAGGTCGAGAGCAACTCACGAAACTCCGTCACCAACGCCTCCGCGTCCGACTCGAAGTGGTATGAGCCCGCGATTTCGCCCTGCCAAATAGTCTCAATTACCCAACTTGGCACTGGCATAAAGACAATCCGCTGCGGCGGGACCACTGAAACCGAGAACAAAAGAGACCCCGGATAGATGTACTCAAACGTCACGAGATCGGGCGCGAAGACCGTTGTCCCCATCTGCGGCTCCCCCCTATCTTTAGCATCTCGCAATAACTCCGGCACGAACGACCCCACAGAGGGTGCAAAACCGAGGCAAAGCTCCTCGTAAATTTTGCGCTTGGTTGATGCGGCGAAAACAGAAAGTGTCATGCCCCCAGTTTACTTTCTAGTTCAAAAACCCACCCACCGAACCCACACACCTGGTTTTTGAACCAGGAATCCAGCCCGCATAAGCACTATTACCGGCTTCTTAAAATCCTGGCATATATGCGAGAAATGCGCCCAGCCCCGCAATTATGCCAGTCTACGTCCCGGCAATTTCATGGATTCTCTTTGTCGTACCACGAGGCTATGGAAGGCCGATGAGTGGTGTTCATGGAGGAAATGGAAAATGTCATTCAGAGTTAATACAAACATCAGCGCAATGAGCGCTCTTCGCAGCCTTGGTCAGAACGGTTCGTCAATGGCGACCGCAATGGCTCGTCTCTCTTCCGGTGTCCGAATCAATTCAGGTGCCGACGATCCTGCCGGTCTACAAATTTCCGAAGGGTTCCGAAGTCAGATCACCTCAATGGACCAAGCTCTCCGAAACAACAGCGACGCATCCAACTTTGCAAAAACCGCAGAAGGAGCCCTTTCAGAAGTCAACCGACTGCTGAACGACGCTCGATCACTTGCGATTGCAAACTCGAACGATGCTACGCTTACGGTAAGTCAGAAGCAAGCCAACCAAAATCAGTTGACTTCGATTCTCTCTTCCGTCGACCGAATCTCGAGCAACACTTCGTACGGAACGAAGAAGCTCCTCGACGGCTCTGCCGGTGTGCAGGCAACAATCACCGACTCGACAAAGGTTCAGTCCTTTGCCCTTGGCGGTACAATCGGCGGAACTTCGATCACAACTGGGAACACGATGACTCTTAACGTTACAACCGCGGCGGTCAAGGCGACTGCAAACGGTCGAAACGGTGGTGCGGTCACAGTCGCAGCTTTTGGTGCAACTGCAGTCGGTGCCGGTAATGCGGGCTCCTTCTCGGTCAACGGTACCACGTTCACGACAACGGCGGCCACGACTAATGCTGAAATGGTCAATATGGTTAACGCAAAGTCGGCTGAAACCGGTGTTACCATGGATATCTACATGAACGGTGCGAACGCAACACTGCGCTTGACATCGAACAAATTCGGTACAGTCGGTAACGCTGTCAACATCTCGTCTTCGAGTGCCGCCTTCTCCGCAGTGGGATCAGCAAACCTCGCTGGTGGTGTTGATGCGGTGGCAACAGTGGACGTACTCGGTGGTACGCCAAAGAACTTCACCGCAGTCCCTGGTACAGACGGACTGACCCTCGGTGACTCTGATGGAAACCGAATCGTGTTGACCGCTCTTGGTGGAACAACGGTTGCGTCAAGCACGGTTGGACAAGTCCAAGCGAACTCCTCGCAGTTCCAGATCGGTGCGAACGCCGGCCAGACGACAACCTTGTCGCTGTCCAGTTCGTCAGCGAGTAGCCTAGGTCTGACAGGAACGTCGGCGGACATCATGAGTGTTGCCAACTCGGCCACGACACTTGCTGCGATCGACACAGCGATCAACACGGTCTCCGGTCAACGCGGCTCCATCGGTAACTTCATGAGAAACGTTATCGACTCGAACACTCGAGCTCTGGGTGTTGCTAAGGAAAACCTTGAGGCTTCCGATAGCTCCATCCGAGACACTGACATGGCGGCAGAAATGACTAAGTACACGCAACTCCAAGTGTTGCAGCAAGCTGGTCTTTCAATGCTCGCACAAGCAAATTCCTCATCAAGCGCGGTTCTCTCGCTTCTTCGAGGATAATCGGCTCGTCGCCAACGAGGGCCCCGCTCCACTTCGGTGGGCGGGGTCATTTTTTTGTGTTTGGTTGAGTAATTTTTGAGCTAATGTCACGTGACATCTTGAAGTTTCTGATGCCCCATAGTAATTGGGAAATTGATTCGACGCTGGATATGGCGATTTCTCGAATTACTATTACTACTGCAGTGAATTTCTTTGTTTGTTGCAATCATGAAGTGTTACGTTAAGGTGAATTTGCTGGCCATCTCCCTTTGGTCTTTCGGAGTCAAGAGGGGTCGTGGTCAACCGTTCTTGGCTTGCGCGGCAGAGTTACGACCTCAGGGGCAGCCACAGACATTCTTGACATGGTTCGGCCTCGAGGATTCTGGTTGGAGAACCATACTACCGATGCAACCAGCCCAACCAACTCGGCATTACACGTGGCGCAAACTCGCAACCAAGCCAAACCGCAAGCACAACTCCCCACAAGCCCGCCGCCAAAAGTGGCGAACGCAGAGCGCAACGGGTGTCTTTCTTCCCCCTGAACCACCCGGCAACAAAAAACCCTGCCGACAACACCGCCGCAACGGGCAAAGCAAATCTCCCTAGCAGCAGAGAGACGGTTGCGATTTTGCAGTAGGCAAACGCCAGTCGCCCAAATTTTTCTGAGGTTTCTTCAGGTGGGTGGATTTTCATGTCTTATCTCGGGAAAGTTTCCACAGAATCACGCCGCCCGCAATTGGCGCGGCAACGAATGCGAAAAGTGCGGTTGCGGCAATGTTGAAGAATTGATCAGAGTCCCACATCAGCCCGACAAGGAACGCGAAAAGTGCCATCGCCGGAACAACCGTTACTAGGATAACCCCAACAATCTCTCGCCGCTTTTTCGAGCAATACCAGCAGCGCATACCGTCCTCCATTCGCGAACCACAATTTCGACAAGTCGGCCTGCATACTGGCTTGGAGATTGCCTGAAGATGCGAGAGGTCGAGTGGTTCTTCAGAGGTCATGATTCCGCCTAATTGTAATCGCGTTGTTGAACATTGAGACCCCCCAGAATAGTCCGCCAAGAAGAACTGCGACCCCGAGAGTTTCGAGCGCAGCTGCAAGGCGATCTCGAGTCCCCAAAAAGCCGGCGACGCAAGTCCCGAATCCAAGGAGAGGCAAAACAATAATCACCAGCAACCCGAGCCAAATCTGCCGCCGAGCGGCGCACCTCGGACACCAAAGACCATCTTCCATCGGCCTTTTGCAACGCGGGCACGGTGGGCTAAGTTTGCCAATGTAAACCTCTGGTTTCGGCTCAGGTTCCATACATTACATCCTACTCCGTTGGACCATCGCCCAAATCAACAAAACCACACCGATCATTGGCCCCACCAGTAAGGTCAAATTCAAAACCCACTCAATCTCTCGCGTCATCCCGTGATGACCCAGGCAGGTGCCGACCCCAATCACCGGGCAGACCATGAGCAGTGCCAAGCCTATCCATGTCTGGCGATTCGCGGAGCAGTTTCGGCACCACACTCCGTCCGTCAAATGTCTCCCGCACCTAGAACAACGCACTTCAGGGACCATATTTGCTCCGCGAGTTCTTCGCGCTGATGAGATACCCAATTCCGATAGTTGGTCCCAAACAGCAAAGTCCGCCGCTGATCACGACTAGCGCGTTATTCACAACGATGAAACCACCTGTACACGCACCGAAGCCTAGAACAGGTGCAATCGTTAAAAGTGCCATCCCAATGTTTCGCTGCCTCCGACCCGCGCATCGACCACACCAGTTATCTTTGGACAATGGAGACTGACACTTTGGGCATGTCGCGCCTCGGGGATAGTCAACCGTTTCTTCTGGATTACTTTC
>JAIOPU010000127.1:0-5366 GCA_021413725.1 Armatimonadota bacterium
CGTGCGGAATTGGCGCGCAGGCAACGGTTTCGTTCGTTTATTCGAGCTCGAACCCTTATTTTGCTTCTTTGGGACTCTACGACGACTACTCCGGTGTTCTGCCCATGAACACGGGCCAAGGCTCCTTTGTGAGTAACTCGATTACCTACTCTGCAATTACTGCGGATGTAGGCTCTTGGCAAGGTTCGGTGTTGGCTTCGGTTCTCGGATCCACGGACATTCCAAACTTCTTAGTTACCGCAAATGGGGATGAGAATTTCTTGGTGACTCCTGGATTTGCGGTTCACAGAATGGGATTTGAGACCTATACGATCAATGAGGTGGGAAATCCACTATCCGTGGCGGGCGCCCCGAACATCGTCGTTAAGGTGATGACGAGTGCGGGGACTACGACCCTCAGCATGAATGCCCCTACTAACAATCATGGGTTCCTGGGCATTATTTCTGACGATGCGATTCTCGGCATGAGCTGGTACGGGCAGTTGGGTGGAGTACGCGACACCGGAATCACGAATATGCGGATCAGCGGCACAGTTCCCGAGCCGAGTGCAATCGTTGCCCTGGGATTGGGTGCGGTTAGTCTTTTGATGCGCCGAAGAAAACTCTAGCACTCTAGTCGCTAGATTTCGCAAGCTCTTGCACCTTGGCTTTGAGCCGGGCAAGAGCTTCTTCGTTCTCGCTGTGCTCTCGTCCCTCGCGAAGTGCTTTGATGGTGAGCTCCATTCGTTCCAAGTAGGTTCCACAACCCTTGCATCGCCCAGCGTGGAAGAGGGCGAAGACCTTCATGAATCCTTTGAGCGAGCCATCGGCAGCGCGTTGGAGGATATTTTCTAGGCCCTTGCAGGGTTCTATCGAGTTATTCATTGCCCGTCCTCCATGAGTCCACTGAGCTTCTCGCGGAGCAGACCTCGGCCTCGAAAGAGCCGGGAGCGGATGGTCCCAATGGGGACTCCGAGCATTGCGGCGGCTTCTTCATAAGATAATCCTTCTACGTCGCACAACTCAACGGCAAGACGATACTCCTCGGGAATTTGCGCAAGAGCGAGTTTTACCTGCTGGACAAGAATTCTTGTGTCGACTTCCTTCCAAGAGCATTCCTCGAAGGGCTCGGCAATGAGATCGATTGCGACTTCCGGGCGGGATTTTCGCTTTCGCAGAGTCTGGAGCCACTCGTTGCGTAAGATTGTGATGAGCCAGCTTCGCGTGTGTTTGCCGTCGAATCGATCCCAGTTTTGGAAAGCACTTGTGAGGGCTTGGCTCACGATATCCTCCGCGTCGGCCTCATTTCGGGTCAGCCTCTTGGCCACCCTGTATAGAGTATCGAGTTCGCGCTCCACGACCGACGCAAATTCCTCCTTTCGCGATGATTTCAATCTGAGCATAGGCTTTTGTTTGCCGTCGTGCGATTGGAGATTGAATTTACTCAGGGGATGCATCGCAAAGGATTGGGCTTTCATTGATGTTACTGGGGAATGCGGTTACCCTGCATAAGGTTCCAACCAAAGATTGGCACGAACTGGGCATTTTCCGTGTTTTCCCCACGAAATATTTGAGGCTTAATGGTTCCTTAACATAAGGCATTCAAAATCATAGGCTGGGGTTGGGGGACCGCCTCTGAGGGACAGACTTATGAAGAAATCGTTAATTTGGCTGATGGCAGGACTTGCAGTTTTTCCGGCCGTTGCCCTGGCACAAGAATCAAAATCTGAAACTACCTTACCAAAGGTAAATTCGAAGACCCAAACCAAGGCCGAGGCGGCAAAACTTATCGCGGCAAAGGCAGAAAAAATGACTGCGCTCCGCGACGAGTCTCAAAAAGTTGTGGCTCGAATGTCGACACTCAAGATCGATGGTAGCCAGGAAAGCAGCCGAGCCTTGCAGGAGATGGCGGATGCGCTGAAGTCCATCAACGACCAACTGAAGACACTCCAAGGAGAAATCGAGGAGATCAAGGGTTGGATCGAGGGTCAGAACGAGGCTCTGCCAATTATGACGGCTGATATTCTTGACTTGAAGCGAAACAAGCCGAGCACGTACATGCAGTTTCAATATCGATCCACAAATCGACCTGCACTGGCGAACGACCAAAGCTCGTTTAATCTACGTCGAGCTCGAATTGGAATTGGACAGGTTGTTGATCCAAAGACGTCAATCAAGTTGAGTTTTGACTTTGCAACCGGAGCCCAGCAAAGCGCAGGACAGCTTCGAGACGCGCAGCTCATCTATCAAGTTACTCCGGCGGAGGACACGGCTGGCATCAGCATCACTGCTGGTCAATTCCCGCTGTTGCTGGGATACGAATTGCTACGCAGTTCGAGCGAAAGAGAAATGCCGGAGCGGGCTACCTACAACACCACTTTGTTTAACGGAGAGCGTTCACAGGGTCTTCAGTTGACTTACGGCATGGGGCCAAATGTTACTGCCCAGGCAGCGGTTGTCAACTCGTTGACCTACGGCGACCCGGAGCAATCGGCGAAGTCTCCGGCTACGAATGGTCGTCGAGCAGCCGTCCTAGGTGGCGTTCGGTATCACACTCCAAAGATGGAAGTGGGGGCTTCGGTTTACCGTGGTTCTCGCCCAACTTTCGACACCGGACATAAGTTGTCAGCAGCGTCGTCGGCGGCATCGCCGAATGTTGTTGCTCCAGAAGTGCAGAGAACATTCATCTACGTGGATGGAACCTACGTTGGCTTGATTCTTCCGCAGATTTTTGTCCGCGGAGAATACATGACGGGTAAGGATCGAAACAATCTCGGCAACTACAAGATTGGCAATACATACGGTCAAGTGAATATGAGAGGTTGGCAAGCACAGCTTGGCTACAACTTCAATTCACGAAATCAGATTAACTTCAGAATTGACGAGTTTAATCCCAATACGGCTGGGTCGAAGAACGTGACGAAGACTTATGGTGTGAACTACTTGTATTACATCAACGCCGGGGTACGAATCGGATTTGCCGTTGAGGAAGTTCGCGCTCCGACCAGTAGCTATTGGGTGACGACAATCCGAAGCCAGTTTAAGTTCTAAGTAAGGAGAATCATCAGAATGAATATCTTAAAAATTACAGTTTGCACACTCGGAGCGATCGCAGTGTTAGGTTCCAACCTGGCATTTGTGGACAAGGGGATTAGCATCACCGGTTCGGACACGATGCTCATCATGAATCAGGAACTCGCCGAGGCTTTTCAGAAGCAGAGTGGCGGTAGCGTTGCCGTTCGCGGCGGTGGGTCTTCGATTGGGATCAATGCGTTCATCAATGGAGTCACGGACATCTGCGCTTCGTCGCGCAAGATGCGCAAGAGCGAAATCGATAAGGCTCGATCGCGAAGCTCGGTGGCTTTCGAGACACCGATCGCACTGGATGGCCTTGCGATCGTCGTCAACGCGAAGAACCCTGTCTCGTCTCTGACTATGGATGAGGTCCGCAAGATCTACATCGGACAAATCACCAACTGGAAGCAAGTTGGCGGCTCCGATGAAGCGATCACGGTGATGAGCCGAGACGCGAACTCAGGTACTTATGGGTTTGTTCAGCAAGTGGTTTTGAAGGGACAGAACTGGGGCCCGCAGGTTCGGTTTATGCCTTCGACATCGGAAGAGGGCCGGGAAGTTGCCCGAACCGAAGGTGCAGTCGCCTACGGCGGAATCGCCTACTTCAAAGGAAATTCGAAGCTCAAGGTTCTTGCGATTAAGAAGGCGGCGGGGAGTCCTGCTCTTGCCCCAACGGAGGCTAATGTTCGATGCAAGTGCTATCCAATCTGGCGTTACCTGTACTACTACTTTTATGGGATTAGCTTAGTGTATTGTAAGATTTTCAACATTATTTGTTGCAGGTGTTGCTTTGTTTTTGATGGTGGGTGCCGTTCTTTACTACTTAGGACATGAGGGACGGTACGCGTTCGACCGGAAGTTCGACTACGGGTTTCGGTTTGCCGCGCAATCTACCCTGACCACTCCCGAACCTCTGGATCAAGATCCGAACGCAACGGTTGTTGCAAGTAGCCCCGATGCTACACAGGGCCCGGACGATAAGGAGGCGGGCCTGATGATGCCTACGATTGCGGAATTGGCGGGGGGCGCGCAGGTCGTCACTGGCGCATCTTTAACGGCTGATCCGACAAAAACTGATCCTGAGCAGCTTTTTCGGGACGACTGGCGACCGAGTACGACCGCCGATGTCAGTGAGTCTGCCCTCATATATGTCTGTGCCACTCCAGAGTACAAGGGCCAGACGATGAAGCTCGCATGGAAACCAGACGTGGATTTTGAGCCAAGCTCAAGTCCTCGGAAGTACATCTTGAGTCAAGTTTCTGGCCCGGGTTATGAAGAATTCAAACCCGTTGACCTCACGCGGACAGCAGAGGGGGCCATTGAAATTGAGACGTATCGGGCTAATACAGATGCTGATCGCACCAAAGGTTATGTCTTCAAACTTGACATTGTCCCGAATATGGGCCAAAATGCTGCGGTCCTAACCGACTTCTTCTCAACCCGATGGCTAACGGGCGTAACTCATGTCCGATACGGAGTGATGCCGTTGTTGCTTTCCACTCTAGCCATGACGGTCCTTGCCGTCCTCATGGCAATTCCAATCAGCTTTGTGACCGCAGGGTACATCCGGGAGTTTGCTAGCGACCGAGTTCGCGGCTGGTTAAAGCCGACCATTGAGTTGCTTGCTTCAATTCCGACGGTTGTTCTGGGCTACTTTGGGCTGACACTGTTAGGACCAAAGATTCAAGGACTCTTTGGAGGCATACTGCAAATGGACAATCCGAGAAGCCTCTTGACGGCCTCGGTAGTCCTGAGTTTTCTCCTCGTTCCTACGATCACTACGCTGGCTGAAGAAGCCCTCAACAATGTCCCCAATAGTATCCGTGATGCCGGTGATGGACTAGGGCTTACGCGCTGGGAGGCCCTGAGACAGATCATTTTTCCAGCGGCGAAAGGCGGATTGATCGCGGCCGTTATGTTCGGGTTCGCCCGTGCGATTGGAGAGACAATTATCATTTGGATGTTGAGTGGTGGCACTCCGCATATGCCCGGTGTAAATCTTGCGACACTTGGCGGCTCGACGAGGGGTATTTCGGACACAATTGGAATTGAACTCGGAAACGTGGATTTTGAAGGGGTTCACTACGGACATCTTTACCTGCTTGGTTTGACACTATTTTTGTTAACTCTAGCCTTTAACTCACTGGGCTACAAGTTGGCGAGGAGGGCAGCATGGCGACAATAGGTTCCGAGTCGGATTTGAGACAGCTACACGATCTTAGCATCGCAAGAAGCGGTCGGCGAGAACAAAAGAGTCGCCGCGCTGTGAATCTGATCCAAGCCACTGCGATTAGCCTGACGGTCCTAATTTT
>JAIOPU010000127.1:5412-6987 GCA_021413725.1 Armatimonadota bacterium
TCCTAATTTTTGCGCTCATCGGGTTCATTCTGTACAAGGGGCTTCCGGCGATTTCCTGGAGCTTCTTGTCTCAACCGCCTGTTGAGGGGATGAGTGCAGGGGGCATTTGGCCAATGATCCGAGGCTCCCTTATTCTCATGGGAGGCTGTCTGGCATTTTCCTTGCCGATTGGTGTTTTAGGTGGTGTATTTTTTGCAGAGTACGGGACTACGAATCGATTCATTGGGTTCATTCGGGCGTGTGTAAGTGCTCTTGCTGGAACTCCCAGCATTGTCTACGCGCTATTTGGATACGCGGTCTTCTGCATTCTGCTCAAATTGAACCCAAGCGTCTGGGCTGGCTGGCTGACGCTTTCCATGATGTGTACGCCAATCGTTGTGCTGATGACCGAGCAGGCGATCAAAGCCGTGCCAGAGACGACCTACGAAGCTGCTGTCGCGATTGGACTCACACGAGCTCAAACTCTAGGCAAAGTGATATTGCCCGCGGCAACTCCTGGAATTGCGACAGGGCTTGTGCTTGCCACAGGGAGGACTGCCGGAGAGGCAACTCCAATCATCCTTACCGTGGGTGCATTTTACAAAACAGGAAATTTCGAATGGAACGCGAACATGCTTCGCGAGACGATTATGAACCTTCCGTATCACCTCTTTGAGGGATATCGGCAAGGGGGAAAGATACCGGAGACAATTATATGGGGAACCTGCTTGATTCTGATGGGGTTGGTGTTGATCATCAACCTATTCTCGATACTTATTCGCAGCAAATACAGGAAGAAGTTAGCGAGTTAGTACCGGATGTAACGGTACGCAATATCTCATCTTGGTACGGAAGTCACCAAGTGCTTTTTGACGTCAGTATGCAGATTCCTGCGGGCGTGGTAACTGCGTTTATCGGGCCAAGTGGTTGCGGAAAATCAACAATGCTCCGTTGCCTAAATCGACTCAATGATCGGATTTCAGGATTCCGGCTAGAAGGAGAAATTCTTGTGGGACAGGATAATCCTTATCGCCCAGGAACCGACCTCCTGAGCTTGCGTCGGGATGTGGGCATCGTATTCCAGAAGCCCAACCCCTTCCCTAAATCAATTTTTGAGAATATTGCCATTGGATTGCGAGCGCACTATGGATTTAAGGGTAAGGAACTTGAAGACCGAGTCGTTGATGCTCTCCAAGAAGTTGCCCTTTGGGAAGAAGTGAAGGACTCGATGCACAAAAAAAGCGGCCTCAGCCTTTCTGGTGGTCAGCAACAGCGGCTTTGCATAGCGCGAATGCTTTCGGTTCGTCCCAAGGTGATTCTGATGGATGAGCCGTGCTCCGCGTTAGACCCGATCAGTACCAAGTCCATTGAGCAATTGATTACGAAATTGGCTGGAAGCCACACGGTTGTGATCGTTACGCACAACTTGCAGCAGGCACAGCGGGTTAGCGACTACACAGCGTTCTTCTTGTACGGCAAAATCGAGGAGCATGGTCTCACCCACGAGCTGTTTGCAAACGCCCAGAGCGAGAAAACGAGAGAGTACATCGCTGGAGCTTTTGGTTAAGACCCCTATTCGCCAATCGCGTTGAAGTT
>JAIOPU010000150.1 GCA_021413725.1 Armatimonadota bacterium
GTCCGACCGCAAGACCATCGCCCAGATTGTCGCCGAGTCCGAAGGGCCGAGCATCGAGCAAGTCCAAGCCAAAGCCGCGGCTCCTGCCCCGGAAGCGCGACCGATCTTTCTTGCCGATGGCTCGATTGATTTCGACGCGATCTACCAACTTGCCGGGGTTGTCCCGCAGGCATTTGGTGCCGATGAAGTCCTCTCCATCATCTCCCAGTTCCCCGAATCCTTGCCCCTGGAAGCGAAACGCTCCACTATGAAGATCACTCTCGGTGCCATGGCAAAGACTACGAGCATCAGCACCGAGCAAGTCATCTCCGATGCCACCCGCAAACTCGCCGCCCTCGCCACCTACTCCGAGGACTACAAACGGCAAGCGGGCGAATACACCGTCAAAGCCCAAGAGCGAATCAAAACGCTAGAAGACGAGATCAGCAAAGCGAAAGCCGCCATCGCCAACGCAAACGCGAATAGCGAAAAGGTCATGAATTCGTGCGAAAAGGAAGCCGACCGCCTCGATGATGTCCTTGAGTTCTTCAGCCTGGATGTTGGGGCGAGCAAATACAGCCCACCCAAACTTCCGTGAGGAGCAAGTGTGTGCCAAAAAATCAAAGTCTGAAACCTCCGTCCCTAGCGTCTCGCAATTAGCCTTTACTGGGTATTCCTCGGAGTCCAACACGCTCAACAAAAACACTTCGCTGCTTAGCCAAAGTGACATAGAGGGAGGAATTTTATGAATGATAGGGGAATCCTTGAAATAAACGTATATCTGGCGTTGCGGGCTGTGCCCGAATCCGGATCAGCACTTGATTTGCTTGCTAACGATGTCAGTAAAGGGTTTTTTAGAGAGCATCTAGATTCAAATAGCCATCGCCCATGTATTTTTGTTGAGTGCGAATGGGAGGCAGACTTGAGCGCCGCTGCTGTTGCCTGGGTAGATCTTATTCCCGGTGCGGGTTCAGTTGCGGAGTTCCTTCAGCCCGATTTGAGTTTACAGGGGGTCGAGAATGGCGACTATCTCAGTATCCACACGACGGTTGACTTTGATCTCGCACTGCTTGATTTTCTATCGGTTCTTGAACGCGAAAACTTAGCAGGACTTGAATTTGGGTATTTGGACACGCCTGTCTCTGTAAAGTTAAACAAATGCAATCGGGACGGCGAGGGAACCAATTTCTTCGAACTTCGAGAACGAAGAGATGAGAAATCGCGCTAAAGGGTGATTTAGATGGAAGTCGTTGAATGCGTGATTTGACCTTTGGCGAGTTACCTGGGACAGGATGGGCATGAGGATTATCGCTGGAGTGACTCGAATTCTGAAGAAATGGTGGGGGATGCTCGCATTTAGCGCGTTGATTGCACTACTTATTGGTGCGTTTGTAGCCTGGCCGCGTCCTCAGAAGTTTGCTCCCGTTGGCAATTGGAGGATTAGCGCGATTCAGGTTCCTGAGTTACTAGAAGAGGCAAGGGACACGACCGGGCAGAAGGCACTTTTTGAGTTGCGTTCTGATCACACGTTCCAGATGCTGATGCGGCAAGGGGAGGGAAATTGGAAGATTGAAAATGACTCACTTCTGATGACAGAGCGATCAAAATGTGATTTGCTAAGGCCGCTAATGACCTCAGCAGCAAGATCAGCGAGAGAGCCCTGTTTAATCTTGCGTATCGTCGGGAGCACTTTGAGACTGTCCGGAAAGATTCCTGGGCGGTATATTTCTTTTTCAAAGACCTAGAAAGCTCATGTTCAAGACCGTTTTAGACGAGGATGCGCTGCTGGTCGAGATTGGGATTACACGTGAGCGTGATGGGACTCTTCGCTTGACTTCGCGAGAGCTTAAGTGGAGAGTGCTGCGGCTAAGGGTAACGTCACTAGAAGGTGTCGACTTATGAAAGATATCCGTAGTCAAAGTCCCTCGCTCACTTCCGTGAAGAAGATGAAACGCCGCAAAAGCGACTTCGAAACGGCTCCGGGGACTTGCTTTGTCATTCCCTTGCGTGACGGGACATTCGCTCCAGGTGTTGTTCTGATTCAGTCGGACAATGCGCTGAAATTTATTGCGTGTGCTCCGGTTAGGGTCGCGGGTGATATCTCGCCGAGAGAAATTTTGAACGAAATCTCTGAAAGTGCTACTGTACGCGGGGCGTTGATTGGGCCAACAGGGTTTACCATTGGCGGTTGGATGGTGCGTGGACACGTTGAGGTAATTCCGACACAATTGCTAGGATTGCCGCTTATACAGTTGCCACCCCACGAGCGAGCAATGTCGATAAATCCGCAGAGTCTTGAAATAGGAGGCTTTGTTGAGTTTGGTGGAAACGTCTCTCGCTTGCCATTTTACAGCGTTGGTGGTCACGAGTTTATTTCTGGCGTAATTTATCGGGAGCTAGAGGGGATGCCCTTTGCGCCCTGGATGTGCTAGCCGAAGTTTAATATCCAAGTCAAGCAGATTGGCTTAGTCGCGCGATGGCGTTTTCTTTTGTGGGCGAAAATGGGCACTCACCGTCGCTAGCCAATGCGATTCTGGGGTAACGTTACTGTAGCGGCGACAAATGCCGCCGTGGAAACAGGGTACGACATGAAACCCGAGTTGACCGGTCGCGAAATTGATTCTTTTTATCATCTAAGCGATGCTCCAGTGGAGCACCGAAGTTGCCGAGGTATTTCCTGTTTTGCGGGAAAGATCCTCAACCCCGAAGGGTGGCAACAAGCCTTATCCCAGTGGCCGCCCGTCTATTGTTTGGGCAAGTGTTACGCCTCCCCCGCCACCACCGAGATCATCGAGCAGCCTCGGATCGAGATTCACTGCCCCGAAGGGATTGTTCTCGACGGCGTTGCCGATCAGTCCAAGCTCTCCGTCCAAGACTACGGCTACGCCGCACTGCGAAAAGCCCTGCGGAATCCGGCAGAAGCGGTTGTTGCTGAGATTGAGGCTTCGCAGTTGCGAGGAAGGGGCGGGGCAGGCTTTCCGGCGGGAAAGAAGTGGCGCGCGGTTTTCAATGAGCCGGGGGCAACAAAGTATGTGGTTGCCAATGCGGATGAGGGCGATCATGGCTCCTACATTGACCGCTTCATCATGGAGCGGACACCGCATCGCCTGATCGAGTCTCTCGCTCTCGCTGGTTATGCCGTGGGCGCGAGCAAAGGCTACATTTACCTTCGAAAAGAGTATCCAGTTGCCGAAGTCGCCGTCCGCAAGGCTCTCCTCGAAGCCGAGGAAGCGGGTTGGCTCGGGGCAGACATTTACGGAAGTTCATTCAGTTTTGAGATTGAGGTGGTGATCGGCCAGGGAAGCTACGTCTGCGGAGAGGAGACGTCGTTGCTGAATTCGATTGAGCACCGACGTCCAGAGGTGCGATCCCGACCGCCTTTCCCAACTCAAAGCGGGCTTTTTGGCGCACCAACGCTGGTCAATAACGTGGAGACGCTCGCGAGCGTGCCGTGGATCGTGCTGAACGGGGGAGAAGCCTACGCTGAGAAAGGGTTCTCGACGAGTCGAGGGACGAAGGCAATTTCTCTCAACTCGCTGTTTAACCAGCCCGGGCTCTACGAAATCGAATTCGGGATGCCGTTGCGAACCATCCTGGAAGTATTGGGCGGTGGACTCAAGACCGGCGACTTCAAAGCCGTGATCGTGGGTGGCCCTCTCACCGGCCTCGTGCATCCGCGAGAGTTTGGCACCCTTTTCGGGTTTGACGAAATGCATGCGATCGGCGCGAGCATCGGTCACGGCGGCATTGTCGCCTTCGACCAGCACACCCGGATGGATGAGTTTTTAGCCCATGTTTTCGAGTTTGGCGCGATCGAATCCTGCGGCAAGTGTACGCCTTGCCGGCTTGGCAGTCGGCGCGCCCAAGTCCTTTTCGCAAATCGGGCAGAAGGCGGGTGCCTTTCCGCACAGGAGGAGTCCGAACTTAAGGAAATCCTCGATGCAATCCGTCGCACAAGTCTTTGCGGCCATGGGACAGGGCTTGCCGCCGTCGCCGCCAGTGTCTTTGAAAAATTTGGTGAGGAATTCTAAAGTTATGCCTCAAGTTGCGATCAACAACCAGGAACACGACATCCCCACAGGCGGGTCGGTTCTGGACGCCCTCCGGCTTCTCGGGATCGAAGTGCCGACCCTTTGCCACGACGACCGTCTCCGTCCGACGGGAGCATGCCGACTCTGCTCGGTGGAACTGGAAGGACAAGATCGCTTGGTCGCGGCTTGCACCACTCCACTCACCGAGGGAATGCGCATTCAAACGCACTCAGTCGCAGCCGAGGCAGACCGAAGAACGAATCTAACCTTGCTCGCGCAAAGCTATCCCGCTGGGGAACCCCTTGAGGATCATGTGGAGTTTCACCGCTACTTACGCCAATACGGCATCACGCCCAGCGGAACTCCTGCGGCTAGTTTTAAGGACAACATGCACCCGTACCTCAAGGTGGACATGGGCAAGTGCGTTCATTGCTACCGGTGCATTCGCATCTGCGATGAGTTGCAGGGGCAGTTTGTCTGGCGAGCCTGGAATCGAGGAGACAAAACTGAAATCCGTCCGGACAAGGGACTGAGCCTGATGGAAAGCTCTTGCGTGAGTTGCGGGGCGTGTGCCGACACTTGCCCTTCCGGGGCAATTGAAGACAAGCTCGTCGTTGAGAAGGGCGTTCCCACGTCCTGGACACGAACGACTTGCCCCTACTGCGGGACGGGTTGCGAGATGGAGGTGGGAGTTCGGGATAATGAGGTCGTTGTTGCTCGTCCGGTGATGGATGCCCCCGTGAGCAAGGGTCACCTATGCGTCAAGGGGCGATACGCGCATCGCTTTGCCCACGCCAAGGATCGAGTGACTTCACCTCAAATTCGCACGGATAATGGCTGGAAGGCGGTGACTTGGGATGAGGTTTACGAGCATATCGGCCAGCGACTGATGAATATCCTTGCCGAGTCGGGACCGTCATCGATCGGAGTGTTGGGTTCCTCGCGTGCTACGAACGAGGAGAACTATTTGGCGCAGAAGTTTGCGCGCGTGGTGCTGGGCTCTAACAACGTGGACTGTTGCGCAAGGGTTTGCCATGCCCCCTCGGCGGCGGCGCTGAAGGCAACCCTCGGCACCGGAGCTTCAACCAATTCCTTTGATGATATTGAAATCGCCAAAGGATTTCTTGTTTGTGGGGCAAATCCGACCGAGAACCACCCGATTGTCGGCGCACGGATTAAGCAGGCCGTCCTGCACGGTGCAAAACTCGTCGTAGTTGACCCAAGGGTGATCGAGCTCGCACGGTACGCCGATGTCCACCTGCAGATCAAGCCGGGCACCAACGTCCCCGTGTTCCACGCAATGGCTCATGCGATCATCGAAAGCGGGGATTGCGACGAAGAATTCGTTGCCTCGCGCACGAGTGACTTCGAGCAATTCCGGGCCCTCGTCTCCGAGTGGACACCGGAACGCGCCGCCGAAGTCGCGGGCGTTAGTGCCGAAGATATTAGGAGGGCGGCGACAATTTACGCCCAGACCAAGCCCTCCATGATCTTCCACGGACTCGGAATGACCGAGCACATGCAAGGCACAGAGGGCGTGCGTTGCTTGGTGAATCTTGCTCTTTTGACCGGTAACTTGGGCAAGCCTGGCTCGGGCGAGAACCCCTTGCGCGGACAAAATAACGTTCAAGGCTCGGCTCATATGGGCTGCGAGCCTTCCAATTTGGCGGGCTTTACACCGATTGAAACCGGTGCGGAATTGGTCGAATCGGTTTGGGGCGCACCCGTCCCCCGCGAACCGGGAATGAACTGGATGAAGATGCTTGATGCCGCGCAAGCCGGCACTCTCCGTGCGCTTTATGCCATCGGATATGACGTCTACTTCTCAAACCCGAACGCCGCCGAAACCGCCAAGGGCCTTCGAAACCTTGACTTACTCATCGTGCAGGACATGTTTATGAACGAGACCGCTCGTGAGTTTGCCCACGTCTTTCTTCCCGCCTGTTCGTCGTACGAGAAGGACGGGACCTTCATGAACTCCGAGCGCAGAGTGCAAAGAGTTCGGCAGTGCATTCCTACCATCGGGGACTCCAAGGCGGATTGGGAGATCATCGGGGAACTCGCAACCCACATGGGATTCGGTCGGCACTTTACGTACAATTCACCGGAACAGATTTGGAAAGAGGTCCAGTCCGTGTGGAAAGCAGGGTCTGGGATCTCCTACGACCGCATCGAAAAGAGTGGCTTGCAGTGGCCATGCCTCGATCAAGACCACCCCGGAACCACCCGTCTGCACGGGAAGTCCTTCCCGATTGGGGACCGGGCAGCGTTTTCTATGATTGAGTACATCGCTACCCCCGAGCAGACCAACGGAGACTTTCCATTCCTCCTCAACACGGGTCGCACACTCATGCAGTTCAACGCGGGCACGATGACCAACCGCACTGGGAACGAACAACTTCATCCGACGGACGTTCTTGAAATCTGCGCAGAGGACGCCGAGGCATTGAATCTGACTGAAGGTGAACGAGTCCAGATCACGAGCCGATATGGCTCCGCGACCTTGCCCATTCGCATCAGTACTACCATCCGCAGACACGAACTCTTTACAACTTTCCACGATCCGAAGGTGTTCCTCAACCGGGTCACGAGTAATCACCGTGATCGCGTGGTCGGTGCGCCCGAGTACAAAGTAACCGCCGTCCGGATCGAGCGATTACCCCAGCCCGTAACCTAAAACAACATGACAAACCTAGATATTGCCCAAAAAGCCGTCCTCCGCGAAATAACCGATGTCGCGAAAAACGCCGGACTCTCCACTTCAGATTACGAACCACTTGGGCACTTCAAGGCCAAATTGATGCAGGACGCGGTAACGCGTTTGTCCGCCAAAAAGAAGGGCAAACTCGTCCTGGTTACGGCCATAAGTCCTACGCCGGCAGGAGAAGGAAAGACGACAGTCACAGTCGGTCTTGCCCAAGGTCTTTGCAGCATTGGAAAGAACGCAATCTCCGCAACGCGCGAACCTGCGCTTGGCCCGATCTTTGGAGTCAAGGGTGGGGCGTGCGGCGGGGGATACAGCCAGGTTCTTCCGATGGAGGATATCAACCTCTTTTTCACAGGAGACTTTCCCGCGATCACATCCGCTCATAACCTTCTGAGCGCGTTGCTCGATGCTCAACTCCAGCACGGAAACGACTTGGAAATCGACACCCGTGGCGATTTGTGGCCAAGAACCATGGACATGAACGACCGGTCCTTGCGCCAGATCGTAATCGGTCTCGGTGGTCGCAATAATGGACTCGTGCGCGAGGACGGTTTTGTGATCACGCCCGCCAGTGAGGTCATGGCGATTCTGTGCCTCGCGACCTCGTTGAGCGACCTCAAAGAACGGCTTGGCTCAATCGTGGTCGCCCATAACAAGAAGAAACAACCTGTTTTTGCCCGCGATCTAAAAGCCCACGGGGCAATGGCGGCACTGATGGCGACCGCGATTCGCCCCAATTTAGTGCAAACGATGGAAGGTGGTCCTGCTTTCGTCCACGGCGGCCCGTTTGGCAATATCGCCCACGGATGCTCCTCAATCATCAGCACCAAATGCGCGCTCGGACTCGCGGACTATGCGATCACGGAAGGCGGCTTTGGCTCCGACCTGGGGGCCGAGAAATTTTTGAACATCGTGTGTCCGAGGCTTGGGTATGGTCCTGATGCCATCGTGCTCGTCGCCACCATCCGCGCATTGGAGCACCACGGAAAGGGCGATCTTGCGGTTGGATTTGGGAACCTCCAGCAGCACCTGAGGCACCTCCAAAGTTACGGTCCCCCCGTCATCGTGGCGATCAATCGCCGCGCCGAGGACTGTCTGGAAGACCACCAAGCCCTCATCAAGATGTGCGACGGAATTGGCGTTGTTGCAGTCACCTGCGATCCGTGGGGTGGGGGCGGGAATGGTTGCGAGACGCTCGCCGAGCGAGTCGTTGAAATGACAGCAACGAAGTCAACCTTTGCCCCACTTTATAAAACTGAGGACACTGCCGAACAGAAATTGCTCACGCTGGTTCAGAAGGTGTATGGCGGAGCAAGCGTGGAGATTTCCGACAAGGCGAGAAAGAACTTAGAATGGCTCCGTAAGAACGGATTTGGGGACCTTCCCGTTTGTGTCGCCAAGACCCAATACAGCCTAAGCGACGACCCCGCCCTGCTCAACGCCCCGGAAGGCTTCGCGCTCCACATCCGAGAAGTGCGCCTCTCCGCCGGAGCCGGCTTCCTCGTCGCAATTTGTGGCGAAATCATGCTCATGCCGGGACTCGGTAAAGAGCCGACGGCTTTTGTGATCGATGTCGACGACCGGGGGAAGATAACGGGTCTGTTCTAGCCGCCCTACCCTTCGTGGAACTTCGCTTTGAGGGCCTTCATGGCGGCCTCGGTGCGGCTATTCACTTGCAACGCCTTGAGGATATTACTGACGTGATTCTTCACCGTCTTTTCTGCAATTGAAAGTCGAGACGCGATCTCTTTATTGCGTAAGCCCTCGGCAATGAGTCCTAGGATTTCCGTCTCGCGGTCGCTGAGGACGTAGAGTTCGGAGTCGTCGGTGTCGTCATCATCGCGCAAGCGGCGGAAATCTTCGATAACCTTGGCTGCAATGCGTGGCGTGATAAAGGCCTCGCCTTTTGCCGCGCCGCGCACGGCGGCGATCACGTCTTGGGGGGTTGAACTCTTTAGGAGGTAGCCCAAGGCTCCCGCGCGGAATGCTTCAAACACCATGTCCGCATCTTCGTTCACGGTGAGAACGACAACTTGAACGGCTTTCTCTTGCTTGAGCAACTTGCGAATAAGCTCGATGCCGTCCATGCGGGGCATATTGATGTCGGTTAACAGAACGTCGGGTGGGTTGGCGATACACTTTTCGAGGCCATCTTGGCCATCTTTGCATACGGCGAGGACTTCACACTCTGGCATGAACCCCAGCGTCTTCTCAATAGCATGCCGGTAAGCCGGCTCATCTTCAACTACTACAACCTTGATATTCGCGGCCATTTTGTGAGAGTATACATCCGTGACTAGCGTCGTGCCTTTTTTCGACCCGCCCGGAGCACGGGAGCATCGGAGATTTCGGTTGGAATGGGGCCTCTTGGCTTGCGCCGTTCGGCGGGGATTTCGATTCTTTTCCGACCGCTGAGATAGTTTGCGGTTTCGCAATCCATTTTGAGGAAGTCTTCCGGGGTGCCTTCTGCGACCACTCTTCCACCGTGCTCGCCCGCAAGCGGACCGAGTTCGAGGAGCCAATCCGCCGACATCATAGTCTCTTCGTCGTGCTCGACGACGATCACGGTGTTGCCCAGTTCCCTCAGCCGGAACAGGGTTTCGATGAGCTTGCGATTGTCCCGTTGGTGGAGCCCAATCGAAGGTTCGTCGAGGATGTAAAGACAGCCCATGAGCCCTGAGCCGATTTGGGTTGCGAGTCTGATTCGTTGGGCTTCTCCTCCGGCGAGGGTCGTCGCGGAGCGGTCGAGGGTGAGATAGGCGAGTCCGACGTCGTTCAGGAATCGCAATCGCTCGACAATTTCCTTCACCGCTCGCTCGCCGATGAGTTTTTGGCGCTCGGTCAGTTTCTTCAGAAGTCCGCTAAAGAACTCAAAACCGTCCGCAACCGAGAATCGGGTGGCGTGAGAAATATTCTTGTCTCCAACGAGAACCGCAAGTGACTCGGGCTTCAGTCGCTGGCCGTTGCAAACCGGGCAGGGCCGGGTGCTCATGTATTGGCCGAGGTCGTTTTTGACCCACTCGCTTTCGCTGGCTTCGTATTTTTTGCGAAGAATGGCGATGACTCCGTCCCACGCGTAACTGAATTTTCGGGTGGAGCGAGAATATTGCATTGACACCATCAATGGGTTGGGGACGCCGTAGAGCAGCGCGTGCAACTGAGTTTCGTCCAGGTCTTTGACAGGCTGATGGGCATCGAATCCGGTTGCCTCACCGAGGGCGTCGAGCACGTCCGGCCACCAATCCTTGGTTTCGCCGCTTTTGTAGACAAAGGGAAGAACTGCGCCGGCACGAACCGGCATATTGCGATTTGGGATCATCAGGTCCGCATCAAATTCGGTCTTGGTGCCGAGTCCCGTGCATTCGGGGCATGCGCCAAATGGCGAGTTAAAGGAGAACATTCTTGGTTCCAACTCAGGCATGCTAAAACCGCAAACCGCGCAAGAGTAATGCTCGGAAAATAGTTGCTCAACCCACTCGTCGCCTTCTACCCCGGGGGCTTGAGAAGTGAGATTCACGATGCCCTTGCCCATTTTCAGGGCCGATTCGATGGAGTCGGAAAGTCTCCGCTCGATCCCCTCCTTCATCACAATTCGGTCGACGACAACCTCAATCGTGTGCTGCTTGTAGCGATCTATTTCGATGTCGTCGGTGACTTCGTGCATGACACCATCCACGCGGACGCGAACGTAGCCCGCCTTTTGGATGTCCAACAGTTCTTTCTTGTACTCACCCTTTCGCCCACTCACGACGGGGGCGAGGATTTGGACTTTGGTGCCTTCGACAAATTTTGCCGCTTCCTCGACAATCTGATCCGTGGACTGTCGCTCAATCGGGCCGTGCCCTTCGGGGCAGAACGGCGTGCCGATTCGCGCGAAGAGAATTCGCATGTAATCGTAAATCTCGGTCACGGTGCCAACGGTCGAGCGGGGGTTGCGGCTGGTCGATTTTTGGTCGATGCTGACGGCGGGAGAGAGTCCTTCGATGTGGTCTACATCGGGCTTGTCCATTTGTCCGAGAAACTGCCGCGCGTAGGAGCTTAGACTCTCGACATATCGGCGTTGACCTTCGGCGTAGATCGTATCAAAAGCGAGGCTGGATTTCCCCGAGCCCGACAGCCCGGTGATGACCACGAGTTTGTCCCGAGGAATCTCGACACTGATATTTTTGAGGTTATTTTCCCTCGCACCGACGCTGCATCCTGGTAGACCCACTCATGACGACCCCCAAAGCCCGATTCGTGAGATCCCACAACCCCATTCACCAACAGATCCGCAAATCCCCCTAGAGGATATTCCAAGAGATGTCCCGGACATCCGAGAAGACCCAGAGAATCCGGCAACGAATCCGGCAGACCCGCCTATCCTGGCCCGCGAAGCGGCCACGAGGTAGGCGACAAACTAACAGAAGAAAAGAAATGATCAACACACAAAACCTCCACACCAACACCGGCACCATCGTAGCCTCTTTCGTCTCCGTCGGAGAGGCCGAGCAAGCTATCGGCGCCATCATGGATCACGGCCTGAACTCGGATTATATAAGTGTTGTCACACGGGCACCAGAACCCGACCGTGCGGTTGTCGAAATGAACCCACCCGTACTCCTCGGCGATCCTTCGGGCAGCATGGCGAGCTATGCCACTCCTCTGCCAGACTTTCGATCCAATGCCGAGATGTCCATGGACATGGCGGAACACGGGATCACCGTAACTACCCCTGCTGACGCCGCATCGGGAGCCGCGAAAGGAGCGGGAATTGGGCTCGGAGTCGGTGCATTGGCTGCACTTGCCGCAGTCACGCTTCCCGGCATTGGAATCGTCCTCGGCGGCGGCGCCCTTGCCCTCGCGGCGGCAGGAGCCGCTTCCAGTGCTGCTGCGGGCGCAGTTGCGGGTGGCGTCTTTGGTTACCTTAAGGACCAAAATGTGCCGAGCGAGAATATCGAGCACTACGAATCTGCGGTGCACGATGGCGGAGCCGTCCTCACCCTGAATATCCCCATGGACATGAACAAGGAAACCGAGTTTTTGGACGTGATTCGGAAGTACGGTGGTGTGAACATCACCAACATCCCTCACCGCGCTCCGATGTAAGAACGACTTTTATCTCCCTTCATTTGTCCGCATTTCGGTGCGGACATTTTTTATGCCTCAGGGGCTTCGCCGTAGCAACCGGTGAGGCGGAGGAAGCAGTAGATGAAACAAGCCACTGTCCCCAGGTACGAGATATTTCTTAAGTTGTCCAACAATGTATTTGCACTCGATCCATAGTACGGGGACGCTGAAACAAGTGTCACTACGTTAAGGGCGAGTGCCAACCCAAAACCGAGGCGTTTGGATTGTTTTATCCATTTTGCGGCCACGATCAGCGCGGCAATTTCTGCAAAGACGATGACCCAGGAAATGACTGGATATCGTCCCATGGACATCATTGTGGACAAGCTCGGGGAAGTTTTCGACAGAGAATAGTAGTCGACCAAAATATATATAGTCAGGCAAACATTCATCACACCCACGAGAGTTATGAATTGCCCGGCGGTCTTGTCCCAATAGGCTGGGTTGATCGTCATCTTTGGCGGCATTCCAGACCCTAGCGAAAAAATCCCCGGAATCGAGTCCGCGCGCCGCTCCGTGATTTTGGAGAAGTCCGTAATCACAGAATCCGGCTTGATCTTCCCCTCAATCTCCAAATCCTTCAGTTGAGAAAACGTCATCAGTCCGAGGGTGTTGCCTTCGGCATCGGTAAAAGAGTATCGCGCTCGACTCATACCGCCATCTTACACCAATTAATTTTTTGCACAAAACTTGACAGAACACTGATCTTTGCGGTAAAGTCAACGTCTGAACTGCAATCGGCTAGTTGGCCGACTGTTCTTAAAGGAGAAAAAATGAATAACCAGTCTTTGCGGCACATCGCGGTCGCGTCATTTGTCATCGTCGGGCAATCGGCCTTTGCGGGAATCACTACGGTGAGCGGATCTACCCACTTGATCCTCAATCCGAACAACATGAAGTACATTGCCGACGCCTATCAGCTCAATCCGGTGCAGTATTGGACGGAAACGGAGAATGTTGCTTTGGCGACAAACACGGTCGTCAGCATTCTGCCTCCAGCAACCTTTCCGACCAATTCGACGAGCCATTTCAACAATGAGTTGAACACAATTGCGGCGGGGACGCGCGTCAATAGTTACTTTGTTTACTACGATCCTCAGTCGGGCTCGACACGCGTTCGATTCCAAACGGACTACCCCATTCTAGGATTGGTCACAAATAGCCGCGTCTCTGCCGCGACCGACCACTTCATGCTTTCGGACTTCCTCATCAACCCGGCCGTGCCCGTTGCGAATCGTTCTCCAGTGCACTTTGATGCGAGAGGCCTGGAAGTGAGCACTTCGGAATTCATCACTTGGTACGCGCCCAACGACATCGAACTCAATCTCAACGCGGCAACTCCGGGCGATCAACTTAGAATCATCACCGCCGTTCCCGAGCCGACTTCGGTGTTGGGTTTGGTTGCGGGTTTTGGATTACTGCTGAGAAAGCGTAACCCTAAGGTGTACTAAGGCGTATCTTGGTTCATGGACGGATGGATTTGCGAGAATTGCGGAGAAGTCGCCGATGGGGACATGTGCATGAAGTGCGGTCGAGAAAGATCGATCACGCCTCCTCAAATTGCAGAGCCTGGTTCTTACTTTAGCATCACGGGTTGGGGAAGAGGCGGCGGTAATTGGCCAAAGCCAGCCGCACTCTTCCTCGCGTTCGTGATAGTCGTCCCCACCGCGTGGGTGATCTTGCGGGCGATCAGTTCGATGTTTCAGGCGGCGCGCTAGCGGCAGCGGGAACGTCCATTTCGGGCACGATTTTTTGGTACCACTCCTTCGCATATTCAAGAAGTTCGGCGCTGGGTCTGGTCTTCTCGAATTCGATCAAACTCGCTCGCGCTAAATCAACGGCTTTCTGTTTGTCGCCCCATGCGAATTCTCTGGCAACGTTTGGACCTGTGAGCATTAACTTTGTCGCAAGGAGTTTCTTGCCCATATCAAGTGCTGCATCGGAGAGATTACGGTCATTCTGCAGACAGGCCATTGTTGACATTTCAATACATGCCATCGCGGCATAGAAGCCGGATTCTGAGTTCTCAATGACCGTGTTATAAGCTGAACAAGTTTCCGCGTAGGCTAACTCAGGATTTTCTCGATCAAACGAGTGCCAGGATGAAAATAGATAGAAAGTAACATCGCCGATCAATGGGCGTGATGCTTCGAGGATATTGAGGTCGTAGTTTTTGGGTCGCAACGGCAAAAGTTCTCTCAATTCCCCTTGGACGACGTGGAGTCTGATTGTCTCAGAAGGATTTCGCACAAGGCTCCGTATCCTCGCCGCGTCCGCATGTTGAATTCGGAGACTCAGGGAAAAAACGAACATCATACCGCTCCAAAGGCACAGAAACAAGAAAAATACTCCAATAATTGCGGTCAGCAAATGAGTTGGGGCAGGCGAGAATCGCCAGAGGTACAGAGAGACGAGTGCTGCCACCAACGAAAATAGTGGTCCCCCTAAGTAGAACAAAATGAGGTCGTTCCGGGACGGGCGAGATTTGAATGCTAATACGTATCCAAGCGTTCCTGGCCCTAACTGAACTGCGATTCGCTTTCCTCGGATAAATAGTGTGCGTCCCCAAACGGTCACTTCGTAGACTTCAAACCCACGAATCCTGGCCATCGTCAGGTGGCCAAGCTCATGTAAAAGAACAGAAAGCCAGATTGTGGCAACAAGACCAAGGACAACTCCAACAAACAGGCCGACGAGTACTAGAGTAAGCATGGAACCCTGGATGAAACCCAACTGTAGAATAGTGGCAATTGCGGCTACGCTGAAAAAAGCACCGATGCAAAGCCCAAGGCGTCGCCAGTTGGTTGTATCAAATTGCACAACTAAATTATGGTGTGGCACGGGGCTTTCATTTATGCTATCGTTACGATATGCGCAGATTGATCAATATTCTTGCCCTTTCCGTCCTCGTCGGGAGCTTTGCATCGGCCCAGGACGCAACTTCGCAGTTAAAGGCCGCCGCCAAGACCGGGAAGACGACTTTCGTTCTTTTCCACGCGAGTTGGTGCGGTTGGTGCCACAAGCTGGAGGACTTTTTGGCGACCAAGGAGATCAAACCGATTATGGACAAGCATTTCACGACTTTGTGGTGGGATGTGATGGAGCAGGGCGACAAAAAGTCGCTGGAGACCCCGGGCGCGGCGGAATATATGAAGACTTGGAAAGCCACCACGGCGGGATTGCCCTGGGGAATCATGCTGGACCGAAAAGGGAAGTCGATTGGGAACATGTTCAAGGACGGAGTGAAGGACAACACCGGCTACCCCGCCTCGGCGGACGAGATTGCGACCTTTATGAAACTGCTCGCCAAGGGTGCGCCGAAGATGACGGCGGCAGAGAAGTCGACCATCGAGAACGCGCTGGTGGAAGCAGGCAAGAAGATTAATCACTAAAAGTGCGTTTGAGGCTGACAAGCGGTAGTGTTTTGTCAGTCTAAATATTGACAAATCACATCACTAAGTCAGGGTATAGTATGACAAAACTATTCGCGGAGACTTGGAATGACGGAAAAGCAACGAAAACTTCGAAGACAGCAGTTGGACCGCCAAATTGGTGAACTGGCCCCGAATGTACCGCCGTCAGCTCCGCAAGGTGGTTGGATTCAGGCGATCCGAGAAGCTTTGGGAATGACCCTGGATTCATTTGGCAAGAGGCTCGGTATCTCTCGCCAAAGTGCGCACCAACTTGAATTGGCAGAGGTTAAGGAGTCCATAACCCTTGCGCGATTACGGTCGGCCGCCGAGGCCCTTGAATGCGAGCTTATAATCCACCTTCGCCCGAAGCAGCCGCTAGAGGAGCTTGTCCGAACACGCGCCCACCATATCGCGCGTGACATCGTTTTGCGCACGGGCCATTCAATGTCCCTGGAGGAACAAGCTGTTTCCGACGAGCGCATTGAAGAACTGATCCGAGAAACGGCAGAAGAACTGGTTGCCCGAAAAGATAGTCGCCTATGGCAATAGATTGGGAATATCCAGAAGGAGCAACCCCGCTCGATCCGGAAGAAGCACTGGACTTGATTCCTGGCCTTGCCACCCAAAGCGAACTGAACGAATTCGAAGCTATCAATATTCTGGAAGGATCAAACTGGGCTAGGCGAAGTACCAAAATAAAGCGAGCGCTTCTGGAACAAGAGACGTTGCGCCTGCTCCACAAGAATATGTTTGGGCAAACTTGGAGGTGGGCTGGTTCTTACAGAAAGACGCAAAAGAACATCGGCTGCGAAGCCTATCAGATCAGCTCCAGTATTAAAATCCTTAAAGATGATGTACAAGCTTGGATCAAATGGGAAACGTATGCACCGGAGGAAATCGCGGCGCGTTTTCATCACCGCCTTGTTTGGATCCACCCATTTGCAAATGGAAACGGGCGATTCGCTCGCTTGGCCACAGACCTTTTGTGTGAGCAGCAACATTGGCCAGCACCAACATGGGGAGCAACCGATCTTGTGAAACAGAGCCAAACGCGTACCAAGTACATCAAAGCTCTACAGTTGGCAGATCGGAATGATTTTGCCTCGCTCATGGCATTCATGAAAAGTTAAGGGAAATTGGCAGGTGCGATTGTGATGGGCTAGAGATAGCTTCGCGGATTCACTGGGTTTCCGTTTTTGCGGACTTCGAAGTGCAGGTGGGGGCCGGTGCTGTAGCCGGAATTGCCGGAAGAGGCGATTCTTTGGCCGCGACTCACCTTTTGCCCTTGGCTCACGCTGATTCTACTGAGGTGGCCGTAGAGAGTGGAGATTCCTCCTCCGTGATCGATGACGACACGGTTGCCATAACCTCTTGCACTGCCGCAAATAATGACGGTTCCGCCACTCGCGGCGCGCACGGATGAGCCATATCCGACGCCAATATCGATCCCGGCATGGAGTCGATACTCTTTGAAGATTGGGTGGAAGCGTCGTCCGAATGAACTTGTTTGTCTTCCGTCGGCGGGCCAAGCCATTCCGCCTCCGCTGTACTTTGTGGGCGCTCCCCCTGATCTTCTCGCTGCCGCGGCTTGGATTGCGCGGATCTCGCTACCGAGGGCGCTGCTTTCTTGATCGAGTTGGGCGTATTGGGCGCGGAGTCCTTCAGCTTGGGAATGGAGTTCGGTGAGAAGACCCTCTTTGCGATGTCGGCTTGTTTTGAGTTCACCCTGTTGGACCTTTTGATCGTTGAGGAGACCCGCTACTGTGCGGACTAAGCGGTCTTTTTCTGCCTTTTGATCGGCGACTCTCTTCTTGAGGGCTTGGACTTGTTCGAAGAGTTCACGATCTCTTTTCGCGATTCTCTCGAGAACACTCTTGCGCATGGCGAGGTCGCCGAGGTTTTCGGAAAGGAAAAGATCAAGGATGTTGGCGGAATCGCCTTGCTTAAAGATTTCGCGCATTCGCTTCGCAGCTTGCACACGTTTGACTTCGAGAAGTTTTGCGGCTTTCTCAAGATCGCTTGCCAGGGTTGCCTGATCGCTCTTATGCTTTTGGAGACTCTGAGTGGTGTTGTCGAGTTTGGTCTCTATCGTGTTGAGCTGCCCGTCCACTTCGACGATATTGCTGATCACCGCCGCCGCTTGTCGTTGCGTTTTCTTGATTGCCGCCTTGATGGCGACTTTCTTTTGGTTGACAGAACCAAGACGAGACTTAAGTTGCTTGACCGAACCCTTCGGTTTCGGCTTTCTCTGCCCGGAAGCGGGAATGATCAGGCAAAAGAGCAGTGCGATGCAGACAATATCTCTCAGTTTCATCGTGCTTTCCTCATATCGCGCAGAGCCCATGTCGAACAGATGAATCCATACACTGATCCGAGTGCAACTAAGTAAAAGAGACAAGATGCCAAGGGGAAAGTTGGCCAAACGGCGGCAAGTTCAGAGCCCAGCCAATTGCGGTAAGCCCGGTCCGCACCGTAAACAAGCAACGTTCCTGCGATTCCGCCGAGTGCCCCTTGGATCAGGCCCTCAATAAGCATGGGAAGCATGACGGTGATGCGAGTTGCGCCGACCAGGCGCATGATTCGGATCTCTCGGTAACGCGCTACGATGGTCAGGCGAATGGTGTTATAGATAAGAATTCCGCTTGTGAAGAGTAAAAGGATGCCTAAACCATAACCGAAGATGCGAAGTTTCTTGAGGCTCGACTGAATAAATTCTTGCGCGTCGTTGCGATACTTCACGCCATCGGTTTCGATGGCAGGAATCTTCTGAATCGCCTCTGCAATGCGTTGGGTGTCCTTCGTATCCGTGGCTTGAACGATAAAAATGTTAGGTAGAGGGTTTTCCACGGACTCAACAAGACTCTTCGGAAAGCGCTTTTTGTAAGCTTCCCAGTTGTCTTTCTTAGAAATCCATATTGCTTTCTTAACACCGGGAATTGCACGGATGGCTTCCCCAGCTTGTTTCATTTCGTCCTGGGTTAGGTCATCTTTGATGAACGCCCGGATTTCTATCTTTGTCGATAAATTTTCCGCTACTCGATTAAGGCTGATATAAGTATAAAACAGTCCGCCCAGCATGAACAATGCGGTGGCAGAAGTCGTTACTGCGGCAAAGGTCATCCAAGTATTTCGGCGCAAAGCCTGAAGGGCCTCGCCTACGATGAATGCGATGCGATCAAACATTGCCAACTCCCGGGTCAGATTCGATGAGACCGCCCGCAACTCTCACTACTCGCTTTTGTGCTTTGTCGACAATGCCCATATCATGACTCGCCACGACGACGGTCGCACCAGCCGCGTTGAGCTTTACGAGAAGATCCACGATTTCCAGACTATATTCGGGGTCCAGGTTCGCAGTGGGTTCGTCGGCGAGGAGAAGTTTTGGATTATTGATGAGGGCCCGCCCGATCGCAACTCTCTGCTGCTCTCCTCCGCTCAGTTGATGGGGGTAGGCATCTGCACGATGCGCGATATTCACTTGCTCCAAGATGCCAGGAACTGCAGCGCGAACTTGACGAGAGGTTGCTCCAACGGCTCGCATGGCGTAGGCAATGTTCTCCCAGACACGTTTTTGGGGGAGGAGCGCAAAATCTTGAGGAACGATGCCCATTTGTCGGCGAAGCTTCGGAATTTCCATCACCCCGACCTCGCCGAGGTCTTTCCCCTTAAACGTCACCACGCCCTGAGTGTGTTCGGCTTCTCGGTATAGCAGCTTCAATATCGTGGATTTGCCCGATCCGGTCGGGCCGCAGAGAAAGACAAATTCGCCCTCGGCGATATCCAGCGTGATTCCGCGAAGTCCATAGACAAGGTCACTGAACTTGACTTCAACCTTGCTAAATTTGATGAGGGGGGAAAGGGAAACGGACATCGGCCTAGGGAAATGTACCCCTAGGCCGACCCTATTAGTTTCGCGAGCTAGTCTTTTTACCTAGCTCTACTGAGTCGGAGCAGTTCCGCCGCCGTCTTCTGGTGGAACCGGCTTGTCATTTTTGAACCCGGCTTCCTTTTCGTTAGGATCAGACTTGCTGCATCCTGCGACAAAAACCACACTAAACAACATCAAGAGGCTTATGAATTTCTTCATAGGTTAATTTGTACCTCCTTGAGGCCAGAATCTGTAGAACACGTCAACCCCGGTTGCGAGCCTTCGCACCTCGTAGAGGCGTCGAAGATTCATGGCCTTCGATGCACCAAGTTGCAGAGCCCCCACCTAGGAGTTTGCTGTTGCCAAACCACATGTCGTAGTTTCCAGCAGGTGCCGCCATAAGGGTGTCGGACGGGGATTCAATCTGAGTTGCGGTCAGAGAGGGAGTGTTGTTAGGGCCTGTCGCTGCTTTGTATCGAAGTCCGGCGTAGCCGCTGACATTCGCATCCGCCGCCACTCCAAAAATGCCGTCGTAGCGAATCAGTGGATTTGTTCTTCCCGTAATCACGTCCCAGCTCGTGCCGGTAGTGTAGTATTCGTTGGGGTGGGATGTCACGGCGACCGCGCGAGGCGGCACGCCCATATGCTGGGCTTCTTGGAAGTGACGTTCGGGAGTACCTTTGCCGTACGTTGGTCCCTGCATTCGAGGGTCGACAATGAAGTCCCAGTTCTTCGAATAAGGCTGAATAAGGTCGGCCCAGGTCGTGGGAAGAGCGACGCCACCGGTGAAAACGAGCGGAAATTGGTCGTCGCTGTCGTTCGCGTACATCAGGCAGGCGAGCCCCAGTTGCTTGGTATTGCTGATGACCTGGGTGTCTTTGGCCGCAGCTTTAGCTTGTGTGAAGACCGGAAATAGAATCGCCGCGAGTATGGCAATGATCGCAATCACGACCAGAAGTTCGATAAGAGTAAAGGCTTTTCGCATAATATTGCTCCTCACTGAGCACCGCCAAAAATAGAGCAGTTTGTAGAAAGGCAATGCTAGTATACGGCAACTTTTGGCATCAAATAGGGCTAGTGGATGATTTTTTGTGGGAAATTTGTTCGATTCAAACCATCTTTGGGAAAATCCAGTTCAAATTCCCCATAATCTTACTAGTGTTTCCATTTTGGACTTGGGTCGTCGGCGTTTACATCGGAGCTTCTATTGGAAGCTTTCTGAACGCACTCATTTATCGTATGCCGCGTGGGCTCTCCATTTCAGAGCCAAAAAATAGCTTTTGCCCGATTTGCAAGCATCGACTGACTTTTCTCGATTTGCTCCCTCTTCTCAGTTGGTTATTCCTACGCGGCAAATGTCGTCACTGCGGAGCGAAGATTCCGGCGAGGTACTTCTGGGTGGAAGTGTTTACGGGCGGTATATTCGGTGCGATTTGGTACCAACAGCTTTGCGTGGGTGAGGCGCCATGGCGTGCGGTCTGCTTAGCGATTTTTGCAGCCGCACTAATTCTTGCCTTCTTCATCGATATCAAGCACTACATC
>JAIOPU010000151.1 GCA_021413725.1 Armatimonadota bacterium
CATCGCCTCAATCGCGGCAACTTGAGATTCCAGAACCCGGCCATAAATCGCACGATGCCGATCCGATGCCTTCCCAATCACAACGGTCCGTGTGATATCGCTGTGGTAACCACCCACGCCCGCGCCAAAATCGAGGGTCAAAAAGTCGCCGACTTCTAACTTCCGCTGCGTTGGTCGCGCGTGTGGTTTGGCGCTATTCGGGCCGCTTGCGACGATTGGATCAAACGCAATCGTAGCCCCATGCCGTCGGAAAAAGAACTCAATATCCAGACTAATGTCGTACTCCACCATGCCTGGGACGAGCATGCGCTGAACGTGCTCAAAGCACTTGTCGGCAAGAACGCACGCCTCCCGAATCTTTGCAACCTCCTCAGGGGACTTGATCATGCGCAGTGGCGGCATCAAATTCCCCATAGAAACGAGCGAAATAGTAGGCCACGCCTTGCTCCAATCTTCCCAAACCGAATAAGTTGCGCTTGGCTCAAATCCACATTGGGTCACTCCAAGCCGCGCCATTTCCGCGGCAATCACATCAGTCACTTTCTGGGGTGTCGAATAAATCACCACCGTCATGCCCTGCACCTGCTCCCTAGCCTGCAAGGCGTAGCGACTGTCGCTGATAAACACTGACTCTTTCTCCGTGATGAGAATGTAACCGAACGAGCCGGTGAAACTGGTCAGCCAGCGCACATTTTCAATATCGCTAATGAAGGCCGCCGGCAACTTTTGCGCAGCCATTGACTCAAGAACACGAGAGAGATTCTTCATACAACCTCCTGGACGAGATTGATCATGCTGTGGAGTGCCATAACATAGCCATATCCTCCGAATCCAACGACCTGCCCCACGCTGATAGGAGCAATGACAGAATGCCGTCGGAACTCCTCACGGGCGTGTACATTGGACAGGTGAACCTCGACTACCGGGAGACGGACGCTCACCAGCGCATCGCGCAAAGAGATCGAATAGTGCGTCAGCCCACCCGGATTGATCACAATCCCGGAAGCCCAGCGACGGTTTTCCTGGATCGCGTCGATCAAAACGCCCTCGTGGTTCGACTGCAGAATCCGAATCTCAATTCCCAGTTTCTGAGCCTCGTTTTGGATTTGTTCGTCAACATCTTCCAAGGGGATTTTGCCGTAAAGGTCGGGCTCTCGAAAGCCGGTGAGGTTGAGGTTTGGACCGTGAAGAATGAGGATTTTTAGGTTAGTTGCTGCCACTTGGGGACTCCTTGAGAGGTTGCGCATCTTCGACGAGGAGTCGAGGGATGCCGTTGAGAATAGGATAGCGGGATTGGCACAGCTCGCACACGAGCCAGTCGCCATTTTGCGTCAATGGGGGTCGGGACTCGCACTTGGGGCAAGCCAGAATTTCGAGCATTTTGGGATCAAAGTTGGGCGGCATCTTGGTAAACCGACCAAAGCACTCGGGCCGACTCTTTCCAGTCAAAATCCGCGAGCCGACGATGGCCATTCTTTCGCAACTCCTCTAATTTACCGGAATCGCCGAGAAGAGTCTCAATGGACCGCGCCCAATCGGTCGCCTCCCAACTCGGCTCAACCCAAGCGGCATCTTGCGCGACCTCAGGAAATGGCGGGCCGGAACTGCACAGAACCGGACAATCGCTCGCCCAGGCCTCGAGCAAAGGAATCCCAAAACCCTCATAAAGGCTCGGCGCGAGATACAAGTCGGCCGCCGCATACAAACTTGGCATTAAAGAGTCGTCAACATAGCCCGTGCGAATGCAACCCGCCATTTCCTCCTCCTCGCCCCAGCCTGGCTTGCCTGTAATCACCAGCCGTTGTGGAATGCGCGATGAGAGAAGTTGGAACGCCGAGGTCGCGAGCTTCATATTCTTGCGCGGCCAGCGCGTCCCGACGGTGAGCATATAAGGATCATTGATCCCCAACTCGTCCCGCACCCGCTCCTTTGCTGTTTCACGTGAAACAGGTTCAAATCCGACGGTCAGGGCATTGTAGACAACTTGGCATTTGCTCCCACCGCCCGGAATGTATTTCTCGATTTCATCTGCCGTCGTCTGCGAAACCACCACCACCCGCTCCGCGCGACGAACGGCGCCGGGGATGAATTTCTGCATGAAAAACCGGTCTTTGGGCTGAAACCACTCAGGTCCAGCGAAGAAGGAAACATCGTGGATCGTCGTCACTCCACCCCGCCGAATGAGGGGGCTCAGGTTGTACTGCGTATGAAAAACTTGTGCTCCCATCCGCCTCGCCGCAAAAGGAAAAGTGACCAAACTCCAGTACCGCGAAGATCGAGCTCCGATCCGTACAATTTTGAACCGATTATCTAATGAAACCTTTGGCGGCGATTCGTTGTTGAGGAATAATAGGAATGTCGCGTCAACATCCAGCTGGTTGAGTCCCCAAAGGAGGCCTGACCAATGGGAAGTATCGCCGGTATTGGCACTCCCGGCAAGCCGGGCGTCGATAGCGATGGTCAGATGGCTCATGAAAACTAATTTCATTGAACCCTCTGGCGTATAATTCCAACAGAACTATTAGAAATTATTGCGTGATATTATGAAAAAAAAGAACTCTTCCGCCGTTCTCTGGGTCGCCTTGGCATTTTTCGGGCTCCTCGTGACCGGATTTAGCCTGCGAGATCAAGGCTTCTTCAACCGTGCCGCTTCCGCTCCCGAGGTCCACGATGACCATGCGGGAGAGGGCAAGGCTGATCCCTCTGAACTTGATCGAAAGCGCGAGCAAATGATGCAGGCCGCTAAGGCTGACGCACCAGACCCCAAAGGCCGGGCCAAAATAGCCCCTCCATCCGGTGCACCAAGGGCGGCATCGGCACCCACAAAACCCAAACCGAACGACACTTCCACCGGCTCCCAGTGGTACGCCGACGAAGCCGCTAAGAAAGGGAAGTAGGCGTCGTCAGAGTCACGCGCCCTGCCTCAGTTCTCGCGTAGTCGAATTCTGTGCCAAAGACCTCGTCCAACCTCCGGGATTGGATGAGGTTTTCGGGCGTATCCGTGGTCGCAATGCTTCCCTTGGACAACACCAAGCACCTTTGGGCTAGGGCGAGTGCCCAGTTCAAATCATGCGTCGCAATGACAAGTGCCTTTCCTTCCCCTTGAATTGCCCTTAGCAGAGTAGCGAGGTCTCGCTGATGTGAAGGATCAAGATGTGATGTCGGCTCGTCTAGGGCGATGATCGGCGTGTCTTGGGCTAATGCCCGCGCAAGCCAAACTCTCTGGAGTTCGCCCCCACTCAACTTTCGTACGCTTTTGTGTTGAAATTCCGCCGCATCGACGGCGAAAAGGGCTTGATTAACCTTCTGGAGGTCGTCGTCGCTTTCCCAAAGTCCCTCCGACCGCGCAAATCGTCCCATCGAAGCCAGTTCGTGGGCGGTGAAGTCAAACTCATAGGACTCGGATTGGGGAACAAACGCTATCCTTTTCGCCCTTTCACGCGCTGACAGCGCGATGGAATCGCTATCGAAAGCAATTTCCCCACTGTAATCGACCGCGCCTACCAACGCCCGCAAAATCGAGCTTTTCCCCGAGCCATTCGGCCCCAAAAGGGCGACGATTTCGCCGGGAGCCACTTGGAATGAAATCCCGTTGACCGCGACTTTGTCTTCGTAACGGACAACTAAATCGCGAACTGTTACCGAGCTAGAGACTCTCGTCACCCAGACCTCCCGCGACAAACGCCTGATACATCTTCGCGAACGCCCCGTTCTGCTCCATCAACTCCCGATACGAACCCTGCTCCAGAATCTCCCCCTTCTTGAGAAGCAATATCTTTGTCGCCCGCGCCGCCGTTGTCAAGCGGTGCGCGATGTACAGTGTCGTTCGCCCCGGCATGATCTCGTCGAGTGCCTCTTGGACAGCTTTCTCGCTCACCGAATCTAGGTTGCTCGTCGCTTCGTCAAGCAGAAGAACCCGTGGCTTGCGAACCAGAGCCCGCGCAATCGCGATTCTCTGCGCTTGCCCGCCGCTCAAGCGAACCCCGCGCTCGCCAAGTTGGGTCAGCATCCCGGTTGGCATTTCTTCAATAAATCCGGTAGCGTGAGCCGCGCTGGAAGCCTCGCCGACTTCCGCCTCCGTCGCCCGGGGATGCGCAAGGCGAATGTTCTCGCTGATCGTCCCGGCAAAGAGGAAGGTCTGTTGAGGCACGACTCCGATCTGCGCTCGGTACCATTCGGAATTCAGCTCGCGAATGTCGACGCCGTCGTACAAAACCTGCCCCGAAGTTGGGTCATAGAACCGAAGCAGCAAGTCCGCAATAGTAGATTTCCCAGCCCCGCTCGGCCCCACCAGCGCCATGCTTTCGCCGGGTCTGATGCAAAACGACACGTTTTGCAAGGCTTCCGTCCCATCGGGATAGGCAAAAGACACATTGCGAAACTCCACCAACCCCTGCGGCGCTGGCAGAGACTTTGCGTCCGCCCGGTCGGTGATGACTTCAGGGATGTCCAAAATCTCCTGGTGAATCCGCTCGCTCGCGGCTTGGACCTGAGCCTTCGTTTGCTTCAAAGACCCAATGCTCTGAATCCCCTTATTGATCGTGTCGAGCGTGAAGACAAACGCCCCCAATTGCCCCACGTTCAGCTCGCCGTTTTGAGCCAACCGCCCACAAAGGAAGACCACAATCGCCAGCGCAACCGCCCCGATTAACTCCACCATCGGCTTCAAAGTCGCCACCCGCCGCGCCGCCCTCAACTGGCTCTGCAAAGCCTTCTCCGAGTACTCCGAGAACCGATCCACACTCGCGCCTTCTGCCCCAAACGCCTTGATAATTCGGGTCCCCTGCAAGGACTCCTGCATGAATGCCGTCAGTCCCCCTAGATCGTTCTGCACGTCGGCCTGGGCGACCTTCATCTTGCGGGCGTTTTTTTGGATAAACCATACCATCACCGGCATCACGAGCATCGTCGCCAAGGTCAGTTTGTACTGAATCCCAATAATAACCGCGAGGCCAACTCCCACCCGAATCGGCCCGTCAATCGAATCGCGCAAGGCCGTAATCGCGCTCTGATAGACGCCGACATCGTTCGTCAATACGCTCTGAATCCCGCCCGCCCGCTTCTCGTTAAAGTAGCTAATCGGCAGTCGGAGCAGCTTGGCAAAGAGCTTGCGCCGCATGGTGTTGGTGAGCCTGGTCGCGGCCTCCGTCAAGAAGTACGACTGCCCCCGCGTGAAAAAATACTTAACCGTGAACATCCCAAGCACGACCAAACTCAGAATCCCCAGCGCATCATATTGCTTGTTCTCAATCGAATCCAGGATGAACTTGAGCAAGACACCCGTCAAGGAAATCAGAGCCGCCGAGGCCGCAGAGCACAGCAAACCGGCGACGATCGGGCGTCGCTGTTCGTAGAGTTCTGCGCTGATGCGAGGGTCAAATCCGTGGAGTAGCCGTTTGAGCATGGGTTCCCTTGTCTTACGCCCCTATTTTGGTGCATGGTCCCTCTAAAGTGTTGGGTGTATTTCCTGGGGAACCCCGTTGTACCCAGGTAAACTACTAGGACTATGGCAGTAAGAATCGGGATTAATGGTTTTGGAAGAATTGGCAGATTGTCACTCCGCACGCTCCTCGCTCGCTACAAGGGACAGTTCGACGTGGTCGTCGTAAACGACCTTACCGACTGCAAGACCAACGCTTACCTCTTCAAATACGACTCGACTTACGGCCCCTTCGCCGGGCACGTCGAAAACGATGACAACTCCATCACGGTAGACGGCGACAAGATCAAGGTCTTCGCCGAGCGCGAGCCCGCCAATATTCCTTGGGGAGATATGGGTTGCGATATCGTGATTGAGGCTACGGGCTTCTTCACCGACGCCACCAAGGCCGTCGCCCACAAGGCCGCCGGAGCCAAGAAGGTCATCATTTCCGCCCCCGCGAAGAATGAAGACCTCACCATCGTTCTCGGCGTGAACGACGACATGTACGACCCCGCCAAGCACCACGTCATCTCGAACGCAAGTTGCACGACCAACGGTCTCGCCCCCGTCGCCAAAGTTCTCCACGAGAAGTTCGGCGTTGAGAAGGGGCTGCTGACGACCGTTCATGCTTACACGAACTCGCAGAGCACGGTCGATACGGCTAAGAAGGATCTTCGCGACTCCCGCGCCGCCGCCGAGAACATCGTCCCGAGTTCGACCGGTGCCGCCCGCGCCGTCGGCCTCGTGATCCCCGAGCTTCAAGGCAAGTTCACCGGAATGGCCTTCCGCGTCCCGACTCGAACGGTCTCGGTGGTGGACTTCACCGCAATCCTCAGCAAGGACGCTTCCCCCGCAGAGATCAACGCCGCCGTTAAGGAATATGCTGATGGCCCGATGAAGGGCATCTTGCGCTATTCGGACGAGCAGCTCGTCAGCAGCGATCTCATCGCCGACCCCCACAGTTCGATCTTCAGCGCGGTAGACACGATTGGAATGGGCAACTTCGTGAAGGTCGTCGCCTGGTACGACAACGAGTGGGGCTATTCCTGCCGCGTCGCCGATCTCTGCAAGTTCGTTAGCGACAAGGGTTTATAACTCAAAAAAGGCCCGATTTCGGAAAAAGTCGCATATAATACGACTATGAAGAAATCGGGCCTCGCTATTTTCCTGGCAGCAGCTTCGCTGAGCCAAGCTCAAACCACGACTTTCGCCGCTGTCGGCGACTTCGGAGTCCAAACCGCAGACGCCACGAACGTCGCGAACATGATCCATGGTTGGAGTCCCGACTTCGTGCTTACCCTGGGTGATAACAACTACAACGTCGGCGCGGCATCCACGATCGATATCAATATCGGCAAGTACTACGCCCGCTACATGTCCCCGTACTCCGGAGCCTACGGCCCCGGCGCGACCACGAACCGTTTCTTCCCGAGTCTCGGCAACCACGACTGGGGCAACATCCTCAACAATCCCAACGGCGCGAATCCCTACCTGGCCTACTTCAACCTCCCTGGAAACGAGCGCTACTACGATTACGTGAAAGGCCCGGTCCATTTCTTTGTCATCGACAGCGATGCCAATGAACCTGATGGCATCAGCGCGACATCGGTCCAGGCGCTTTGGCTCAAAGGCAAGCTAAAAGCTTCTTCGGCGCCGTTTAGAGTCGTCTATTGGCATCACCCTCCGTTCAGTAGCGGTTCCCATGGCAGTGCCACCATCCTCCAATGGCCGCTCGAAGCCTGGGGTGCCACCACGAACTGGACCGGACATGAGCACGATTACGAGCGAATCGACAAGGCGGGCTTCCAGTACATCGTCAACGGCACCGGCGGTCAGGCCCTGCGCACATTCGGCACTCCTATCGCGGGGAGCGTGGTGCGGGACTCCATTCATTACGGTGCCCAAAAGGTTACGGCATCCACCGCGTCCATGACCTCAGAATGGACCGCCGTGGGCGGCACCGTCTACGACAGCTACACCTGGAACTCCCGTCCCGTGACCGGTACGGTGACTCTCGGTGATTTCAGCGCGGCACTCCCCGCGAGCATGATCTTTCGGTTTACGAAAGGTTCTATGGTAATCGAACGCACTGGCACCGTCGCCCCCAACGGCGACTTTGTCTGCTACGGTCCGGTGACGGATGGAAGTTATTCGGTTGCCGTAAAGTATGGTCACTGGCTCCGCCAATCCATCGGCGCGGTCAATATCACCTCCGCAGGTGCAAGTGGGCTCTCCTTCACGCTCATCAATGGCGATGTCGTGGATGACAATGTCATCGACCTCAGCGACTACACCCAACTCGTGATCGCCTTCAACGCCCAACCTGCCGACCCGAACTGGCAAGCCACCGCCGACCTCAACGGCGACCTGGTCGTGGACCTGACGGACTACACAATCCTCGTCGTAAACTTCAACGCCCTCGGGGATGCCTAAGCGACGGAAGAGCAGAAAGGTGGCTCCGGCGTCCCCGCCGGATTTAAGAAAAGTGCCCAATTCAGTTCTTTCTTTCAATGATGAGTACTCTGCAGGGACTTTACTTCGCAAGGAGAGATCAATGGAAAGACCACCTTTTACCGGGTTCCGGCGGGGACGCCGGAGCCACTTTGTGGGCTCGCTATTGCGGATTACTTCGCTAGCAACTCCGAAGTAAGTGCCTTGGGGTGAGGGTTCGCCGAGGAGTCACCGAGGAGTGACCGAGAGTGGGGAGCCATAGTGAAATTGGGTCGGCGTATGCGTTGCCCTACAGAAGAGCGGAATTGCAACCGACTTAATAGGCATGGCATTGATAAAGACAGCCTCATTTTTGGACGGGATTGGCGGATCTACTGGGAATACAACGTATATTCGTACCCGTTATGGCACCTCGTTGCGCGACCGCACCGCGCCGCGAGACAAGAAGACTCCCGCCCAAATGGAGGCACGACTTCGCATGAAACTCGTGGGCATCGCCTGGCGTAAACTCACGATCGCCCAAGCGAATCTCTGGCGAGAATACGCCTCCCGCCAAAGCGCCCCCGCCCTCCAGCAGCCTTTCCCGGCGAATGTGTACTTCAACCAACTGGGCTTGAAGTTCCTTCAGGTCAACCCTGACTCGCCGCTGCCGTTAGAGCCGCCCGCCACCTCATTCGGAGGGGACGGCCTTACCGCCACGGCAACTGCGGTATCCGGCGGCATCCAAATTACCGCTTCCCAAGCAAACACCCCCGGTGTCGTAACGGAAATCCTCCTGCAGCCGATGCGCACAGTGCATCGTCGCGCCTATGAAGAGAAGTATCGCACGGCAGAGTTCGTGGGGTTCGGTCCGAGTCTGACTACGATGATCCCGGCCGTTCCCGGCGTTTACGCCGTAGCCATCCGTTTCACGCGAGCGGCAACGGGCCAGGCGGGCGGCTTGGTGGAGTTGGGAATGTTGGAGGTTTGACCCTTTCTTCTACAGCTCGCCACGTGATTCCATGCGGCGAAACATCCGCATCGCCAGCGCGATAAACTCGTCGTCGGAGGGCCGCTCGGCATGTTCGGTACCCGAATAACCGCCGAAGGACTGTGGGCTTTTTCGGAAGTCCGCCGCCGCAACCCAAACTAAGCCCACTTCTTGTTGCCTGCAATATAACTCGACGGTGGCAAAGCCGCATTTGGCAACCGCGCCAGAGTCGCTGAAACTGAAGATCACGGTGTGATCTCCAAACGAGCGGCTCTCGGTTCTCACTCCACACTCCCCGAAGCATCGGGCTCGCGTGGCCACAATGCTTTCGCGATATGAAAATCCAACACGCGCCCCAGGACTACTGAGGTTGGCACGAAAAACACGACGGGAGGGACGTCAGCAAACCGAGTCCATACCGTGTAGCCAAGTCTGAAGTAAGCGTACACAGCAAGCAATTCTAGCCAGAAGAAGCCAGCGGAGAGCTTAGCAAGTCGGTCAAAACCGCCCCGTTGTGACGTGACAAATAGCCTCATCACGCCCGTAACGACCGTGAGCGCGAGCGTGCTGAGAAGGATGAGTTCATGATCTAACGGACTCAAAGTAATGACCGCAAAGACAGTCCAGTAGCCCAGAGTCAGCAGGACGAACCCTTGCAAGGCACGTTTACTCATGGGTTTCCTCCTTAGATTTGCGCGGGAAGTGGGGCTTGAGGATGTAGAAGTCGAGGATGCGACCAAAGACAAAGGCGCAAATCGCAATGGTCTGAAGGAACGTCAACACTGTTCGGTGGCCGTATTCCTCAGGGTGGACATATGAACCGTACCCGGCAATGGCGGAAATTTCTAAACAGAAGGCCATCGAACAACCCAGGCTCAGTAGCCAGTTGAATCGGCGAATACTGATCGTGATTAGGCGCAGAGATGACCACACGATCACGGCTATGGCACCATAGGCAAGTATGGTCAGCCAGTCATCGCCGAGGCGACAGATCGCCCAGACGACCGTTGCGTAGACGACGGTCGCGATCAAGTAAGCGCGGAGTCCGCGATGGTTCATTCGCCGCGCACCCACAAGTAATGGTCACCCACGTAAACAAGGATAAACACCCCGGCCACCGCAACCGCCAAATTGCATGCAAGGCGAAGCAGAAACCAGCCTAAGGCTCGCAATCGGTCCTTCGTCTTTGGCTCAAATCTCATAGGACGGGTTTGCGCGGGAAGTAGGGTCTCAGGATGAAATAGTCTAGCATGCGCCCGAAAGCGAAGGCGCCAAATGCGAGAGCAACGGCTACGGCCTGTGTAGGATGCGCATGATGTTCTGGATGGGAATACCCAGCGTAAATGTCTATTGCCCTAAATTCTAAGAACAATGCGACGCCAGTCCCCACCGTTACCCATCCACCCAACCGGCGAATGCTGATCACTATTATGCGAAAGAGGCCGAGGAGGAGTGCGAGGGCGAAGCCAATGAGTCCAATTGTCCACCAATCCGTATCCCCACTAAAAATAATCACGACTAAGACAGAAAGGAGGAGTGTCTGAAATCCTAACACCCATCGCCCTCGAGTATTCATCTGCGCCCGCCGAAACGAATGATCGACTCCAAATAGAATATCAGACTGAATGCGCTAAGAGCAATTGCCAAGTTCCCCAGGAACCGAAGCGCAAACAAGCCAAAAGTCCGTAGCCGTCCCCTATTCGTCACTTCACTATCCATTCATCCTCCGTGCCTAGAGAGCTTAACCACTTTTCGCTCCCTAAAGTTTCGGTACCCGTATTAACCCGAGAAAAGGAAACACAACCGCGTTGCGGTAGGGGCGTGCGAGGCGCAGTATCCCAGGGTAGGCGCAGTGCGCCAACCCTGGGCTATTGGACAAATCCCCTTTGGGGAAGGTCTGGACGAGATATCCGTTATCACAATCTTCCTGGATGTAAGGACATATTGTCGGATTGACCGTCCCTTATCCCAACGGGATTATGTCCTCTAGCCCAGGGTTCATACCCTGGGAATCGGCCCGCGGAAGCCCCCAACCCCAACGTGGGTTGTGTCCCTCTCCCGTCAAACCCAGTCCCGTCTCCGCCCTCCTCCGTGGTGTAACATGGAGTAAGGATCGAAACGCAATGAAAGCAGTAGTGATGGCAGGCGGCGAAGGGTCGAGATTGAGACCGTTGACAGCGAATAGGCCAAAGCCCCTCGTGCCCATTGCCAACACCCCCATCATGGAGCACATTCTGCGGCTCCTGAAAGAACACGGCGTGGACGAGACCGTGGTCACGCTCCACTACCTCGCCGACGAAATCCAAAGCTACTTCGACGACGGGTCCGACTTCGACATGAAGGTCGAATACTCCATCGAAGACACCCCGCTCGGCACGGCGGGTTCGGTGAAGAAAGCCGAGGCGCATCTCCGCGACGGCACCTTCTTCATCGTCTCCGGCGACGCCCTCACCGATTGCGATCTCAGCAAAGCCCTCGCTTTTCACCGCGAGAAAAAGAGCCTCGCCACGCTCATCCTCTACCGAGTCCCCAACCCGCTGGAGTTCGGAGTTGTGATCACGGACGAGGAGGGACGCATCACGCGCTTCTTGGAAAAGCCGAGCTGGTCCGAGGTCTTCAGCGACACCGTCAACACCGGAATGTACATCCTCGAGCCAGAGATCTTCGAGACGATGGTGGACGGCAAGAACTACGACTGGAGCCAGGACATCTTCCCCGAACTCCTGCGCGAGGGCAAGCCCATTTTTGGCTACATCATGGAGGAATACTGGTGCGATGTCGGCAACCTGACCCAGTACCGAGAGGCGCAAGAGCACCTTCTTTCCCGCCAAACCACGCTCCATCTCGACGGCGAGGAGGTCCAACCTGGCGTCTGGGTCGGCCCTCACACGAGCATTGATGAGAACGCGATGATCATGCCGCCCGTCTCGATTGGCCGCAATTGCAAGATCAAAGGCACCGCCCAGATCGGACCCTACACCTCGATTGGTGACAATACTCTGGTCGAAGATGGCGCGGTGATCGAGCGGTCGGTCGTCTGGGAAGGCTCCTATATCGGCCCGAACGTCAACATCAGCTCCGCGCTCGTAGGCATGAAGTGTACGATCAAGCGCGACACGATCGTGCAGGAAGAGGCGGTGATTGGCGACCGGTGCCTGGTGGATACCAACTGCACGATCCGCCCGCGCATCAAGCTCTGGCCGGACAAGGTCATTGAGCGGGGATCGACTGTCACGATGTCTCTGGTTTGGGGCAACAAGTGGCGCGGTAACCTGTTCCGCGACCTCGGCGTGGCGGGGCTCAGCAACATCGAGATCACGCCCGAGTTCGCAACCCGGCTCGGCTCCGCCTTCGGCTCGCTTGTGCCAGATGGCTCTTTGATTGTGACCTCGCGAGACTCGACAAGAAGCTCAAGAATGATCAAGCGCGCCATGATGGCGAGCCTGCTCAGCGTGGGTTGCGAGGTCATGGATATGCGCAGTTCGCCGGTTCCCGTGACGCGGCACTTCATCCGGTCGGTCGGCGCGGCGGGCGCGGTCAACGTGCGAAAGCTCCCCGGCAACAGCCGCGTAACCCTCGTCGAACTCTTCGACCAACGCGGGGCGTACCTGCCCAAAAACCAAGAGCGCAAGGTCGAAACGGCCTTCTTCCGCGAGGACTTCCACCGCGTGGACCCCGACGACCTCGGCATGATCGGCTACGCAAGCCGCGCGCTGGAGGAATACGAAACCGACTTCTTTAAGATTCTCGGCCCCATCGGCGAGGGCAAACGCCTGCGGATTGTGTGCGACTACGGCTTCGGGTCAATCAGCTCGATGTTCCCGCAGATGCTGGGCCGCATGGGCATCGAGACTATCGGCGTCAACGGCTACAACGACTCGAAGCTCGCGCCCCGCTCTAAGGACGAGGTCGCGCGCCACCTGAGCAACCTCCGCAACATCGTGAGCACTCTGAGCTACGACTTTGGCGTGCTCTTCACGAACGAGGGTGAGCGGCTGACCATCGTGGATCAGCGCGGGAACATCGTCTCCGAAAACGACCTTTTGGCGCTTATGACAACCCTGATCGCGAAGCAAACCCCTGGTGCGAAAATCTGTCTGGACGTGACCGCGCCTCAGAAACTGCGCACGGCTCTGGAGGGGTCGGGCGCGACGATTGTGCAATCCAAGGCGGACGCTCGCTCGCTGATGGATGCGGCAATCAAGGACACGGTGGACTTTGCCGGCGACTCCACCGGCGGCTTCATCTTCCCCGTCCTGCACCCCGGCTTCGACGCCATGTTCTCTCTCGCGAAGCTCATCAACCTCCTCCAAGCCGCCCACTCCACCCCCCACGAAATCATGGCCGAGCTCCCCAAATTCGCGATGGCCTACGACACCGTCCGCTGTCCATGGGAAGCCAAAGGCGGCGTCATGCGCCTGCTCACCGAGAAATACGGCGAGACCGACGCGGAGCTGATTGACGGCATTAAGGTCTTCCGGGACGGCGGCTGGGTGCTGATTCTGCCGGATTCGTTTGAGCAGATATTCCACATCCACGCGGAGAGCGATACCGCCGACGAGAGCCAAGCGATGGTGCAGGAGTTTGTGGAAGAGATTAGCGCGTTGCAAGTCGGGATTGCATAACCATTCTCCCCTTCCCCAAGGGGGATAGTTCCTGTTGCCCAGGGTTGGCGCGCCGCGCCTACCCTGGGTTTCAATCACCATGGGCCCAACCCCTACGTGGGTTGTGTCCCTTCTCTCTTGGTTGACGAATCACCCGCTCAACGCTACCTAACTATATGACCCTATCCCGAAATCCCGGCACTTGAAAACTCGCTCCCGGAGGAGGAGCGTGAATTGTTTGGAAATTCCAGATTTCTGCACGAGAATCCAAGCGTCCAGGAACCTGCGAAAACGTCTGCCCCTGTCCCGCCTGCTCGCCCAAGCAAATCCGACTGGTGCCCAAGGCGTGTGGACGAGCGTCCCATCGCCCACTTCCATGGAC
>JAIOPU010000012.1 GCA_021413725.1 Armatimonadota bacterium
GTTTGATGCTCCGGCATAATGCCTTTCGCGATCACTTCACCATTGGTGATGGCTCCGGCGAGAAGGTAGGTTGATGCCTGCAGGCGATCTTCGGGAATGCGGTATCGGCAACCGTATAGTTTTTCGACACCCATGATCGTTATGGTGGGTGTGCCCGCACCTTCGATCCGGGCACCCATTGCCAGGAGGAATTCGGCCAGGGCAGTTATTTCCGGCTCACAAGCCGCATTTTTGATCACAGTCACACCCTCAGCGAGACAAGCCGTAGCCATCAGGTGCTGAGTTGCGCCCGCACTGGGGAAGTCGAAGTAAATTTCGGTGCCGACCAGTCGGTCCACGGTTGCGTTGTAGCAACCATTCTCAAGCTCGATTTTCGCTCCCATGAGAGCAAGGCCCTTGAGGTGAAAATCAACGGGACGTGCTCCAATTTTGCACCCGCCCGGGGCGGGGAGTCGGGCTTCGCCTAGTCGGGCGAGCAGGGAACCGAGAATGTAAAAAGAGGTGCGAATGGGGCGAACGATCTCCTCAGGGACATCGGTCATTTTGAGGTCGGTGCAGTCGATGTGGAGGTTTCGATCTCTCCATTGGTACTTGGCCCCGAATTGTTCAAGGAGGCGCAATTTGATACCGATATCGCTGACATCGGGGACATTGGTTAAGATTGTCTCCCCGCGACCGAGCAGAACAGCGGAAAGAATAGCGAGGGCGGCATTTTTGCTCCCCGGAACTTCAATGGACCCATGCAACGGCGTCCCACCACGAATTTTTAGTACGTTCATGTTACTTTGTCCTTCCTTGGACTATTTCTCATAAAACTAGAGCTAGTCCCCGCTCTAGAATCGTGCTTAGTGTACCGCGAAATGATGCATATTTCGCGTGACAGACAACTTATAACGGCGCGCGATACCCTTCCTCTGGAATTTCCACGTTCCAGCCTAGATCTTGGCGAATTTTCGCAGCCAGAACTTCTTGTACTTCCGGTTCGCCGTGGACGATAAATGTCTTGACTGGAGGGGTCTTGAAGCCCTTAAGCCATCGGAAGATTTCGCCTTGGTCGGCGTGGGCGGAAAGTGCGGTCAGGCTCTTGACTTCGGCACGGACCGTGATTGGTTCCCCATGAATCATTACTTCTTCCGCGCCATCGAGAATCTGACGCCCGAGAGTGCCGTGCCCCTGGTAGCCGGAGAAGAGGACGACGGTCGAAGGATCGGAGAGTCGGTGCTTGAGGTGGTGCACCACCCTTCCGCCGTTGCACATGCCGCTTCCGGCGATAATCATCATCGGGCCGGGGTGAACGTTGAGTTCCTTGGAGGCGTTGCTGTCGCGGATAAAAACGAGGCCCTCGGGACTGAGTGGTTCGGTTCCAGCGTCCACCATGTCCTTCATATCAACGTCGTATTCATCGGTGTTTTTGTCGTAAACCCGCGTCGCCGAAGTCGCCATGGGGCTGTCCACATAGATGGGGATCCGAGGCATTTTGCCCTGAACTTGAAGTTTGGAGATGAAGTACAGAAGCTCTTGAGTTCGCCCGATGGCAAAACTCGGAATAATCAAGCGCCGAGAATTCGCGTACACATCCTCAAAGATTTCAAGCAGAGTCTTTTCTGCATCCACCGTCGTGTGGAGCCGGTCGCCATAGGTGCTCTCCAAGACCAAATACTCTGCAAAATCCACGCTCTGAGGGTCGTTGATGATGGGTGCATCGTAACGTCCAAGGTCGCCGCCCATGAGAATCTGTTTTCCAGATTCAAAGTAGATCTGCACAAAAGCCGATCCGAGAATGTGCCCCGCCTGAATAAACTGGAACTGCGCCCCCCCCGGCAATTGGGTCAGGGTGTTGTACCGAATCGGTTTGAAGAGTTTCAGTGCTGCAAACGCATCGCCCTCGGTGTAAAGCGGCAGAGCCGGAGTATGCGAAGAGGTCTTGTGGCGATTGTGATAGCGAGCGTCTTCTTCCTGGATTCGACCCGAGTCGGGCAAACTGATCGTGGCAATTCCGATGGTCGAGGAAGTCGCGTAGATGGGGCCGTTGTAGCCGTCACGAATAAGGCGGGGAAGCATTCCAATATGGTCGAGATGAGCGTGCGTGATGACGACCGCATCAAGTTCGCGGGGGTCAAATGCCCAGTCGTCCCAGTTCTTCTTGCTCAAAGCCCTTGAACCTTGGAATAGCCCGCAGTCGACCAGAATTTTCTTGCCGTTAGTTTCAATCAGGTGCTTGGAGCCGGTGACGGTGCGCGCGGCCCCGCAAAAAGTGATGGAATCAGCCATATCTGCATTATAGCGATTTACTTCGGGCGGATTTCTTGAAGGGTAGGTGCGAATGGAATCGTTCTTATCGGAAATTGAATCTCTTTGGAAACCGCACCCTGGTCAGAGGGATTTTTTGCTTTCGGTCGCGCCCCGAAAGGTCTTGGCTTGTGGTCGTCGGTGGGGGAAGACGGACGCCTGCGCGATCTTGCTATTGAAGACCTTGGTCCGCCCATCGCGATCATTGGAAAAATGTCTGGTTTTGGCACCCACATTAGACCAAGCCCGCCTACTATTTGACCGGGTGGAGAGTTTGCTACGGCAGTACCAGGAGATGAGCGGACTCGAAGGTAAGGTTGTCTCAAAGCGTTCGCCTTATCCTCTACTTGAGCTTGATGGGTGCTGAGTTAGTGCGCGGTCGGGGCATCGCCCGGATTCGTTGCGAGGCAATGAGGCTTCACTGATCATCATTGATGAGGCGGCCTTTGTTCCCCACGAACTGATCACAGAAGTTGCGATGCCGATGCTCGCCACCACCGAGGGCGATCTCGTGATGATCAGCACCCCAAACGGGCAGAACCACTTCTGGCGATATTTCCGAATGGGCGAGCGGGGCGAGCATGGAATTTGGGCGAAGCAGGCTCCTTCCAGCGATAACCCCATGATCTCAGCGGACTTCTTGGCGACGCAAAAAGAGCTGATCAGCGAGCGCGCCTATCGGGTCGAATACGAGGCGGCATTCTTGGATAGCTCGGGCCGGGTGTTCTCAGCGGAGTCTATTGACGGCTGCTTGGTTCCCGAGGATAAGATTGTTGCGGAAGGCCCATTTTACATCGGCGTGGACTGGGCTCGGTACAAGGACTACACCGCAATTGTTGTCCTTTGCCAGCACCAAGGGAAGGCGAACCTGGTGTTCGCCGAACGATTCACTGGCATCGTGTGGAGCGCTCAGATTGATCGGGTCGTAGAGATTATCCAGCGATTTCCGCAAGCGCAAATTCTCACCGACAACACGGGCGTGGGTGATCCCGTCCTGGAACAACTGATTCGGGCGATGCCGCATTCGGCAATCCAAGGGCTCGTCTTCAATCAGCGGATCAAGGGCGACCTCATCGACAGCTTGCGGCTCTCAGTGGAGCGAGGGCTATTGCGAATGGCTCCCAATCCGGAGTTGCTTCGGGAAATGGAGAACTTCGAATCCCGAAATGGCAAGTTAGAGGCCGTCGGCGGCTACAACGACGACCTCGTGATCGCGCTCTCGCTAGCCAATAGAATTCTGCCCAAGAGTTACGGAATTCAGATTTTGCTCGGCGATATTCGCCGGTTTGCGGTTCGACGGATTTTGAAGCCCCTAACTCGGTTTGCCCAAGCTGGTTGACTTGATCCGGGCATTCTGCCGAATCGACGAATGCGAAAATTTTTTAATCGGAAGAAGAAAGTAGAAAACGAAGTCGCTCCCGCGTTGGCTCTGTATCAGCGGCGGGCGTGGGAGATTCCGGGTGCTTCAGCCGGGCAGTTGAGCGCAAAGATCTATGATGAAATGGAGCGAGATTCTATGATCCAGACTGCCCTGACGATCAAAAAGCTCTCGGTCCTCTCCAGTCCTTTCAAGTTAGTGGTTGATAAATCCTCTCCGGAAGCGGTAAAACGCCGGGACTTTATCGAAGAGGCCTTTGCCCGGATGGAAGGCTCGCCAATGACGATTATCTTTGCCGCCCTGGATGCCTTCGCGAAAGGGTGGTCTGTGCAAGAAATAGTCTATAAAGTGGATCGTGACCGCGTGTGGTTGGAGGCGGTGCGGGCGAAAGACCCATCCGTGTTTGGCTTGAGTGCCGATGAGTTTGGACACATTCGGGAGCTGAAATTGCAGATGCCAGGTGGCGAAACTCGCACTTTACCCAGAGCCAAGTTCGCAATTTTTGCGAACCGGGCCGGGTATGGCCGTCTTAAGGGCCAAAGCGACCTAGACCCCGCGTTTCGGCATTGGCAGGCGAAGAATGCGCTGCTCCTGGCTTGGAAGTTTCATTTGGAGCGTTTTGCTTCGCCGACGGTTTTGGGGCGATATGACCGGGGCTTGCCGAGTGAGGAGCAAGGGAAAATCCTGGCGGCTTTGAACAATCTGCAGGACTCGACCGCCCTGGTTTTCCCGAAAGAGATTGAGGTCGAGACTTTGGGCGGGGCAAAGGAGCAAACCGCAGGATTTTTGGATGCGCTGGAGTTTCACAATCGCGAAATGGCGCGGTCCATTCTCGGGCAGACTCTGACCACGGATGAGGGGCGACGCGTAGGGTCGCTCGCCTTGGGCAAAGTTCACCTCCAGGTGCTCTTGCTTCAAATCACGGCTATTCGACGCGAAATTGCGGATAGCCTGATGACCGAGCAGATCATTCGCCCCCTGATTGAGATGAACTTCGGTTCCGGCCCAATTCCTCGATTTGAGTTCGAGAACACACAATTGGAAGCGTTTGCGACCGGCCAGATCAAGTAATATCCGAGCATGGTTCTCCTCGGACTACTCCTGTCCCTCTCGCCGCCGCCGAACTCGGCGATTTTTGACCGGATTGTGGCTCATGCGAAAGCAGGGAGGTGGCGCCAGAAGCGAATCGGGGAGCGGACAATTCTGGTGGCGCGCGAGTTTCTGGGAATTCCTTACGTGGGTCACACTCTGGATGCCGATCCCTCGTCCGAAAAGTGCGTCATTCGGCTGGATGGGCTGGACTGTGTCACGTTTTACGAGACTTCCTTTGCGTTTGCTAGAATCCTTGGGTCCGCGAAATCTCCTTCGTTTAATGATCTGATAAATTCAGTAACAAATCTGCGCTATCGCGGCGGAAAACTTGCAGATTACACTAGTAGATTGTACTATACAACGGATTGGATGTTGGACAACACTCGGCGAGGAAACGTTGAGGTTGTCAGTAGTGAGATTGGAGTTTTCGAGGAAAGTACGCGCCCGATTAACTTCATGACCACCCACGCCAAACTCTACCCGGCGCTCGTCGGCAATCCCAGTTTCGTCCCCGTGCTCGCCCGTCTGGAAACTCAGCTAACGTCGCAGGTGCGCCTTTTTGTCCCGAAAGCGAAAGTAAAGGCCTTTCAAACGCAGCTCAAATCCGGCGACATCGTTGGAATCTGCACCGACGTCCCCGGCCTAGACTGCTCCCACACCGGCCTCATCGTTGTCGAAAAGGGTGAACCCCGCTTCTTCCACGCATCGTCCGATGGAAAGAAGGTCTTAATCGGGCCAGTGATCAGTGAGTATTTGGACAAGCACGCGAAAGCCACCGGCTTGATGGTGGTCCGTCCAGAAAACTAGTAATAGTAGTAATTCCCTCTCCGGAACCTACTTAACGTAAATCTCCCGATCCATCTCGCGGACTTCCACCGTGATCTTCAAATCGGAGGAACCAAAATGGCCCACCAAGGCTTCATGAACAGTCCGCGCCATGGTCTTACGCAGTTCGACGGAGCGTCCGCCGAGAACACACAAAACGCAACTCAAGAACAACGCCGGATGCCCCTCCCCGACCGCAAACGCCGCCACCGGAGTCGCATAAACCTTCAACGACGCAGGATCCACCGTCTCAACAGAGCCAAATACCAAGACCAAATCCGCCAGCACAGCCTGAATATCAGCCCGCTCAAAAACCGTCGCAGGCCCGACCAACTGAATATGCGGCACTTAAACCCAGACCTCGCGCCCGACCCAACCCGTGGCAATCACGAACTCGGCGAGGTGGACGGCAGTCAGGGCCGCGCCCTTTAAGAGTTGATCCCCGGAAATAAACATGGATATCGCATTCGGATTGGAAACATCTTGGCGAAGACGCCCGACAAGCACATCATCTTGTCCACTTGCATCGAGAGGCATGGGGAAGTGGTTATTGGCGCGGTCATCCACCACTCTGACTCCGTGGGATGTATTTAATACTTCCCGAACATCCTCTATAGAAGGTGCCGGTCCATCAAACTCGACCGTGACGGATTCGGAGTGCGCGCGTAGAATGGGTACGCGGATACAGGTGACGTTGATTTTTAGGTCTGGCAGGTCGAGCATTTTGCGACATTCTGCGATAACCTTCCATTCCTCGTCGTTGTAGCCAAACTCGTTGATCGGAGTATTATGAGAAAACAGGTTAAAAGCATAGGTGTGCGGCATGACCTTTTGTTGAATAGGATTACCAGAGAGGAAATCTTGGGTCTGATCTCTCAACTCCTGCATCGCCGCCGCACCCGCACCACTTGCACTTTGATACGTACTCACAATAATCCGACTAAATTGCGCTATTTTCCGCAAAGGACTCAACGCCATGAGTAAAATAGCTGCGGTACAGTTCGGGTTAGCGATCAAACGGGCTGACGATGTCAGGGAGTCACCATTGACTTCGGGGACGATCAGGGGGACGTCAAGATCCATGCGGAACGCACTGGAATTATCGATCACGACGCAGTCGTGTTTCTGCGCAGCAGGCCAATATTGTCTGGAGCGCTCCGCTCCCGCGCTAAAAAACGCAAGATCGACGCCCTCAAATGCCTCTTCGCAGACGGCTTGTACCTCTAACTCGGCGCCTCGAAACGTCATCGTTTGTCCCGCTGATCTCGCGCTTGCAAGCAGAATGAGACGTTTCACCGGAAAATTACGTGCTTCAAATAGGCGTAAGAATTCTTGCCCAACTGCTCCGGTTGCCCCGAGAATTGCCACTGTCAGATTTCGATCCATATCCCAATATGGTACCGAGCCACCACGACTTTTAGGTGAACCCATGCACCCCAGGAGTAATTTATGATCCATCAGCCTGTAGAAATCATCAACGGAGCCACCATCGTTTACCGGCATGCGGTTTTGACGGGTGAATTTGCAATTGAAAGCATGTTTGAGGAGGCTGGGATTACGGTGAGTCGCCAAGTGGCAGACCGACGGAAATCAATGTCAATGACGATCACTCGCAAGCCGGGCTATGGGCTGGCAATCCTCATCGTTCGCGGCACACTCATGGTTCAGCGCGCGTCGGGGCACTCATTCCGGGTGGCTACCCCGAACACCCTGTTGAACTTTGAATCAACCGAGCCGACTGAGATTTTCGCCTCGCGTGGAATCCATGAGCATCTGGTCATCACTTGGAAGGAAGAAAGTGTCTCGGGCCTCACCGAGTGGTTGACTCAGCAAATTTCTACCGAACCGATTTCACTGGTGCACGGGTCACTCGGCACCGATGCGGGGCGGGCAATTGCGACCATTATCGAGGCCGTAACCAAGCCTGCCCGCGCCACCGTACCCACCGTGATCGGGCTTCTGAGCTTCCTGATCGCGGTCGCGCATGGCACAATTTATCGTCCCACCCTGACCGACTTTGATGTTGACTTTCCCGCGCCGCTTGAAGCATTAGTGGCGGAAACCCGCTCAAGACCAAGTGCGAACTGGGCCCTGAAAGACGCAGCGAAGTTTGCAGGCTATTCACCGTTTCACCTGAGCCGAACCTTCCGAAATCTCGTGGGTTACGGCTTTCCAGAGTTCGTCGACCGATGCCGCACGGAAAGCGTGGTCGAGAAGATGGGGGTCGCACCGCATGCCCTGATTGACGAACTCGCCATGGCAGCCGGATTCGGCTCAACTCAAGCATTACGCGACGCCTTTCGCGACTATCTCGGATTTTTGCCCTCCGAAATTCGCGGAACCTCGGAATCAGATTCAAAGTGACAACGTATACTGATTCAAATGCAAAGCCCTGTCCAACATGATGGAATGTTCGGTGAGTTTGGCGGCCGATTCGTTCCAGAGACTCTCATCCCTGCACTCGACGAGCTAGAGGCGGAGTTTACGAGAGCTTGGAGCGATCCGGCATTCCACGCGGAATTTGATGGCTATCTTGGGAATTTTGTGGGACGCCCCACCCCGATCACCCGTTGCGCGCGACTGAGCGCGGCCACAGGGCTAGATGTGATCGCAAAGCGGGAAGACCTCAACCACACCGGTGCGCACAAAATCAACAATGCGCTCGGACAGGTTCTGCTTGCGATGAGAATGGGTAAGACCCGAATCATCGCCGAGACCGGCGCGGGTCAGCACGGAGTCGCCACCGCTACTGTATGCGCCTTGTTTGGGCTCAAATGCGTGGTCTACATGGGAGTCGAAGACTGTCGACGCCAGCAAATCAACGTGTTCCGAATGCGACTCATGGGCGCAGAAGTTCGCCCCGTAAGCAGCGGCACAAAGACGCTCAAAGACGCGCTCAACGAAGCGATGCGCGACTGGGTGACCAACGTCCGCGACACACATTACATCATCGGCACCGCGGCGGGCCCTCATCCTTACCCTTTTATGGTTCGCGAATTCCAATCCGTGATTGGAAAGGAAGCTCGCCAACAGTGCCTTGACCAACTTGGCAAATTGCCCGACGCTGGAATCGCCTGCGTTGGCGGCGGGTCCAATGCAATCGGGTTCTTCCACCCTTTCCTCGACGATCCGATTCGACTCATCGGCGTGGAGGCGGGAGGAATGGGAGTAAGCGTCGGCAAACATGCGGCCCCCTTGTCCGCAGGCTCGCCCGGAGTCTTGCACATTCCCGCTTTTGAGAGTGCTCACGCTTTTGCACCCCTCTTTTGGAAGGACTACTTTGAGCCAGGCTCCTCTGTCCTCGTTAACCTAAGCGGACGCGGGGACAAGGATATGGCTTCCGCGGTGCAACTCTTGCCCCACCTCGCGGGCTAGATTGAAACTCCGGGTTCGGAAAAAACGTCCAAGTAGTTATGCAGACTCGTTTTCTTTGCGTCTCGCTCCTTTTCGTCGGATTGATCGGTGGATCGCAAGCCCAATCTCTAAAACCTGATTTCAAAACCCAACTTAAGCTTGGCAAAGAAGCCGCTGCCGAGTTGCGAAAGAAGGAAAAAGTCTTGCCCGCGAGCGATCAACGGGTGAAGCATCTTACGATGCTTGGGTCGAAGATTATCGCGACGATCCCCGCCTCGGAACTCAAAGCAAGGCCCTACGAATTCACCTTTGAAGTGATTGAAAGCAAAGAAATCAACGCTTTCGCTCTGCCCGGGGGCCCTGTGTTTTTCTATACAGGTTTGCTGGAAAAGCTTAAAACCACAGATGAGCTTCTCGGAATTCTGGGACATGAACTTACCCACGTGCGCGGTGAGCATTGGGCGAAAATGGTTGAGGATCAGCAAGGGAAAGGGTTGCTTGTTGGAGTTTTGAGCGAAATTTTCAAGGTGGGCAGGACCGGGCGCACGGTCGCGAACATCGCCTTGACCCTTGACGGACTCAAGTACTCAAGGAACTACGAGTATGCGGCCGATAAGGGCGGCTTTGATATTGAGAGCAGACTCGGCTATAACCCGCAAGGCATGGCGAATGTCTTCCAGATGTTTCTAGACCTCAAGGGAAAGGGCGGTGATCCTGAGATTTTGAAAACTCACCCGGACGACAAAAAGCGCATCCAGAGAATTCAAGATATGATCAAAAAATCAGGAAAGACATTTCCTGCTGAGGTTCGATTGCCGTGGGTCACAAACGAGCGACTAAAGTAGATTTTTGATCGCTTTCCAAAGCGGAGGATTGGTTTCCTTGGGGATGATTCTTAAAATCGCCTCCGTGTGAGTGAGATAGCGCTTAAGTTTCTTCCCTTTCTTTGTTCTTAGCGCAGATTTGAGGTTTGCGAGTCTGTCCGCGAGTTTGATAATGTGATGCTCGTCGCTCATTTTTGTGGCGATTTCTTCGAGCAACATGTTTGCTCGAAGAGTCCAGATCTCGTCTGAGCTTAAACCTTCTGTTTGCGCAGGACTGGGTTCTTCGCGAGTCACTCCTTTCACCAAAGCAGCGACCGTGTCTCCGAATAGCAACACGATGTCCTGCAAGCTAGTCCCGCCATGCTCAATCGTATCGTGCAATATCCCAGCAATTAACATATCCTCATCCACGATCCCACCGACATCGTGCAGGTTTAGCACCACTTCGATCGGATGGAAAATATAGGGCAATGGGATGTCGCCATCACAGAACTGCCCTTGGTGCGCCTCCGTTGCGAAGGCGATCGCAATCTCTAGTTGAGTCATGCTTTTACTATAGACCAGATTCCAATCTGCACTAAAATCGGTCATACTTTAGGTTCCGAATGGGGCAAATTTTCGCAACGGCAGATATTGGAAGCAACACGGTTCATCTGCTTATCGCGGAAACCGACGGCCTGCGCATTCAACGTCTCGCGAACGAAAGTGAATGGCTTTCCCTAGGCGAAGTTGTGGGTCGCGAGCGTAGAATTCCTCCCGCCGACAGCGACCGGTTGCTCGCGGTTCTTGCCCGATTCGCCCAGATGGTCACCCTGGCAAAAGCCGAAAAATTTTACGTCTTTGCCACCGAAGCCATGCGCATCGCAGAGAACCACGAAGCGGTTCTCAGTCGCGTTCGCCGCGAACTTAAGATTACGGTCGACCTCATCACCCCGGTTCGAGAAGCGGAGTTGAGCCTGCGAGGAATTCAACTCGACTCCGAGGGAGTTTCGCCCTCGGCTCTCTTGGAGATCGGCGGGGGCAGTGCCCAGGTTGCGATTTGCGACGGAGAAAAGGTAACCCAAGAGGTTTCATTGCCGCTCGGCACCGGGCGATTGATTGCCCAGACTTCGCTCAGCTATCCGTGTTCAGCCGTCCAAATTGATTCACTAGAATCTCTCATTGAGTCCCAAATGGAAAAGTTAGCCGCCTTTCCAAAGCCAAGGCGCGTGGTCGCGAGCGGCGGCGTTGCTCGCGGACTCTGGAAGGCCCTCCACCCCGACAATGACCGCGAAGTTCACGCCGAGGAATTGGAGTATCTCAAGTGGGCGGTGCCACGGCTACCCCTTGAGCGGCTCGCCACGCGTTTTAATGTTCGCGCCAAGCGGGCACAAACGCTTCTGCCAGGTGCGATGGCATTTGCCCGATTGCTCGAAGCTCTGGGGCACGATCACATGACCGTGAGCGAATTCGGCGTTCGCGACGGAGCAATCCTCGAGATGTTTGACCGAGCACAGAAGCGAACCAAGTAAACTGCTCCCCATGATTCAGCTCAACGGAGAGCCCTTAACCCTCGACCAAATCGAAGCGGTCGCCCTCGATTTTCAACCTGTCTCGCTCGGCGATACTGCACGATCTCAGATGACCGCATCCCGCCAAGTTATCGATGAAATCATAGCAAAAGGACAAGTCGTGTATGGGGTTAACACCGGGTTTGGCAAGCTTTCGGATGTCACGATCCCGAACGATAAGCTAAAGTTGCTGCAGTTAAACTTAGTTCGTTCTCACGCCTGCGGCGTTGGCCCTTCCCTGGAGCAAGGCGAGGTCCGAGCCATGCTCCTTTTGCGGGCCAATGTCCTTGCCAAAGGTTTTAGTGGTGCCCGGCCAGAGTGTGCCGAGCAACTTGTCGAACTTCTCAACCAAAAGATTCATCCCGTGGTCCCCTCGCGCGGCTCAGTCGGCGCGAGCGGTGATCTTGCGCCTCTCGCCCACCTCGCGCTCGTCTTGATCGGCGAAGGCACCGCCGAAGTTGACGGGGAAGTCATTTCGGGCGCACAGGCACTTGCAAAACGCGGTCTTACACCGCTAGAACTGGGCGCCAAGGAAGGACTCGCGCTCCTCAACGGAACCCAGGCGATGGGCGCAGTGGGCGCACTCGCTCTCATTCGAGCGTTGCGCTTGGTTCGCCTTTCGACAATGGTCGGCACCATGACCATCGACGCACTTCGGGATACTCCCGCCGCATTTGATGAGCGAATCCAAGCCGTGCGCCCCCACGCTGGACAAATCGAAACCGCTAAGCTCCTCCGCGAAACCATCGAGGGGAGCGAGATTCGAGAATCGCACCGATACGAGGATAATCGCGTTCAAGATGCTTACTCTATTCGTTGTATGCCGCAGGTGCACGGCGCAGTCTTGGATGTCCTGAAGCACGTCCAAAGCGTGCTCGAAATCGAGTCTGGCTCCGGCACGGATAACCCGCTTGTTTTTGCGAACGAAGGCGACGTGATTTCGGGAGGAAACTTCCACGGAGCGCCCTTGGCCTATGCGTTCGACTATGCTTCGATCGTTCTCACCGACCTCGGCAGCATCATTGAGCGTCGGATTGAGCGCCTTGTGAATCCAGATTTAAGTGAAGGTCTACCCGCATTTCTCGCAAAAAATCCTGGCATGGAGTCGGGCTTTATGATGGCTCAGGTGACCGCAGCCGCCCTTCTCTGCGAATGCCGAGTTCTTGCCCACCCTTCAAGTTGCGATAACACTCCAACTTCGGCGGGTAAGGAGGATCACGTGTCGATGGGCATGACCGGAGCCCTCAAAATGTCTCAGATTGTGGGATTTGTTGAGAGGATTCTGGCGATCGAATTCCTTGCCGCCGCGGAAGGGGTCGAGCATCGTCGCCCCCTCAAATCCAGCCCCGTCATTGAAACCTTACTTCTAAAACTCCGTGAAGTCGCTCCCAAAGTGACCGAAGATCGGGCACTCGGCATCGACATCGAGAGCGTAGCGAACGAGATTCGGGCAAAGCGATTTACTTCTTGACTTTGACTTCAAAGTCGCCAAAGCCGGTTTTGACTTCGACAGGGCCCTCGATCTTCATTTTGACCGCGGTGTCGGATGTGGTCATGATCTCGCCTTTGATTTTGATTCCTTCCTCGTGAATGCCCTTGAGGTCGCGCGCGATTTGCTCCATCGCCAACACCTCGCGGTTGGGGAGAATCTGCTGGGGCCCGGCAAATGCTGCCACTCCCACCAAGATCGCCATCAAGAGAAAGCCGAAAACAAAACCGCGTATAAATCCTTGTTGCTTCATAACAACTGTAAGGACTTCAAAACTTCGCGATTTGTTGCAAGAGTTACTTCAGCAGATCATGAACCACATGTCCGTGAACGTCCGTGAGCCTGAAATCGCGACCTTGATAGCGGTAGCTCAACTTGGTGTGGTCCACTCCCATGAGGTGTAGGATCGTTGCGTTCAGGTCGTGAACGTGAACTGTCCCCGGCACGAGCGTGTCGACGGAAGGCTCCAAAACATTGCCCGATGTATCCACAATGTTATAGCCAAATTGATCTGTGTTTCCGTAAGTGATTCCGGGTTTCACGCCACCACCGGCCATCCACATCGTAAAGCAACGTGGGTGGTGGTCGCGACCGTAATTTTCTTTCGAAAGCGGACCTTGGCAGTAAACCGTGCGTCCAAACTCCCCACCCCAAATAACGAGAGTATCGTCCAACATTCCGGTCCTTTTAAGGTCTTTAATGAGCGCGGCCGAAGCTTGGTCCACGTCTTTGCACTGTGAAGGAAGGTCGCCCGTCATGTTGCTATGCTGGTCCCAGCCGCGATGGAAAATCTGAATAAACCTTACGCCCCTCTCAGCGAGCCGACGAGCCAAAAGGCAGTTTGCTGCAAAGGTTCCGGGCGTGCGACTGTCTTTGCCGTAAAGCTCAAACGTCTCGTCCGTTTCGCCCTCCAGATTCATCAAATCAGGGACACTGGTTTGCATTCGGTACGCCATTTCGTACTGCTTAATGCGGGCGGCGATTTCAGGGTCGCCAAATTCATTAAGCTGCATTTCGTTCAGTTTTGAGATATCGTCCAGCATGGAGCGGCGGGTCTTCTTCTCCATGCCATGTGGGTCGGAAAGGTACAAGACGGGGTCACCGCTCGAGCGAAGGCTCACACCCTGGTGCTCACTCGGCAAGAATCCGGTCCCCCACAGCCGTGAGAAGAGAGCTTGATCAACCTTCCCGGAACTCACTTTGGAGTGCAAAACAACGTACGTCGGAAGGTTCTCATTCATGCTCCCAAGCCCGTAGCTCATCCAAGCGCCAAGGCTCGGGCGGCCTGGGAGCTGACTTCCGGTTTGAATGTAGGTCACGGCCGGATCATGGTTGATCGCTTCCGTCCACATGGACTTAATCACACAGAGGTCGGGCACCACGCTCGCGGTGTGGGGCAAAAGTTCGCTGACCCAGCAGCCATCCTGGTTATTGGCGTGCTTCTTGAATTTATAGTTGCTCGGCGCTACCGGGAATCTGGCTTGCCCGCTGGACATGGTCGTGAGCCGCTGACCGTTCCGAATTTCCGCCGGTAGGTCTTGATCGTAGTGCTCCCCAAGCTTTTCTTTGTAGTCAAAAAGGTCAAGTTGACTCGGTCCGCCATTCATAAAGAGCACGATCACGCGCTTAGCTTTGGGCGCAAAACTGGGCATTCCCGGTAACCCGGGACGCCCTTTGAATTTTTGATTGTCGGATGCGAGAGCTTCCAGCGCTCCCATCATGCCCATCCCTAAAGACCCCCGGAGTAGAGAGTTCAGGGCAATCGAGCCGACGCCGAACGCAGATTTTCCGAAGAAGTGGCGTCGGGTCAGGAGGAGTTCGTGTTCGCGGATAGGATCCATGGCTTTAGTTTTGGGTCAAAAATTCGTCGAGGTTGAAGAGCGTACTGCAAATCAACGTCCAGCTTGCAAGTTCGGCGGTGTCCAATTTCGGATTTCGAGGAGATAAACCGACTTTCGTAAGCTCAGTCGCTTCGGCGACGTTCGCCTTATAGTGGGCGGTGTATCTCGCGGCAGCAGCAGTCAACAAAGTCATCTCTTTCGAAGTCGCGGACCTGCTCAAAGCGAGTTCAAAGGCTCGCTTGATTCGGTCCGTGGAAGTTGATTTCTCGCGCATCACAGAACAAGTACAAGGTCCGTCGGTAAATGTCGGCCGTCATATCGGGTGTGTACTTCGAGGTCGTACTCTCTTGAAAAGCCACTTCTTCCCAAAGCCCAGCGGGCTGATAAGGCTTAAATCCTCGTCCCCCTTCGCGCTGGACTAGTAGCCCAGAAGCGTACAAGACCTGATCTCTCAAAACTTCTGCATCCAATCTGAATCGAGGGCCGCGAGAAGCCAGCCGATTCTCGGGGTCTTTAAGATGCTTCTCCGGCGTGAGCTTCGAACTCTGTCGGAACGCCGCGCTCGTGACGAGCATCCGGTGTAGCTGCTTCACGCTGTAACCGCGCTCTTGGAAGGTGACGGCGAGATAATCCAGAAGCTCGGGATTGATCGGCCAGTCGCCCTGGTTACCGAAGTCCTCAGGAGTCTTTACGAGTCCCATCCCAAAGTGCTGCTGCCATATTCGGTTGACAAAAACTCTGGAAAACAGAGGGTTCTTAGGAGCCGTGAGCCACTGAGCAAAGCCCAGTCGGTTGACGGGTGCGCCCGCAGAGAGCGTGCCAAGAGCCTTAGGAACGGCGCGCGTTACGAGACCTTGAGGGAGATTGTATTCCCCGCGCCGCAAGATGTTCGCCGGACGCGGCTTGGACAACTCTTCGGCGATCAAGGTGTACGGGATGGCCTCCTCCGCCTTGCGATAAGCCATCAATTCTGCGCGGTACTTTTTGGCATCGCCGACTTCCGGCCCAAATTCGAGATAAGTCTTGCGCAAATCCTTCGAGAAACTCGGCTTGCCTTTGGCCGCGACCAGGGCATCCAACTGCTTCTGGAACGTGCTCCCGACACTGACTACAAGCCCATCAGGACCACCACTATTCGCGACCTTGAAGATCAGGGCATTCGACCCTGCTTTAAGTCGCAATTTAACTTCGTCCGCCCCCTGGGTCGCACCGCGAAGCACTTTGTTGCTGTGAACCAATTCGCCATTAAGCCAAACCTTCAGACCGTCGTCGCTTCCAACTCGCAGGATAATTTCTTGGGCAGCGGGGACGTCAAGAGTCGTCCGGGCGTACCCGGCGGCATTTTCTGCATTGACAAAAACCTTGATTTCATTGAGCTTGAAGGGGGCTTCTTTCCACTCCTTGACCTCAAACTCCGTGTCGAAGGCCTTATCAAAGCTTTCCGCCTTGAAGGGAGCGGCAAACTCCCACTTTCCAAAGACGGGCGCATCAAACTTTTTGCTGTTCAGCCATGCCAGCGCCGCCGGTTCGGATGCCCCCGCAACCATCTTGTCCAGGCGCACCTGCCTTGCCGCCAGGTCTTTTTCTTCCTCCGGCAACGGAGCACGCATGACGGGGTCGGGCGTGAGCAGATTCCCGTCGAAGGGGCTCTCCTTAGTTGAGTTGAAAAAGGCGTACATCTTGTAATAATCCGCCTGCGAAATCGGGTCGTACTTATGATCGTGGCATCGGGCGCAACCGACCGTCAGCCCAAGAAAAACTGTCGAAGAAGTATCCACGCGGTCAAAAGTATTCCGAGCAAGGAATTCCGCCTCAATTGCGCCGCCCTCGTTGCTCGTTGGGTTCATCCGCACATAACCAGTCGCAATTTTCATGCTCGTCGTTGCGTTGGGAATCAAGTCCCCAGCGAGTTGCCACTTCACAAACTTATCGTACGGCAGGTCTTCATTGAGTTCACGCACCACCCAGTCTCGGTACGGGTAAACGGCCCTTTCATTGTCTAAGTGGAGGCCATGGGTATCCCCATAGCGAACGGCGTCGAGCCAAAATCGGGCTTGGTTTTCGCCATAGCGGGTGCTCGCGAGAAGTCTATCAACCGCGTTCTCATAGGCCTTGGGACTCTTGTCTCCGAGATAGGCGCGCATCTCATTGGGGGTGGGCTGGAGACCGGTCAATGTTAGAGTAGCTCGCCTCAAAAGCTGCGGTTTAGAAGCCTCGGCTTCGGGGTGCAAGCCCCTCTTCTCCAACCCGGCAAGGACGAAACGATCCACATCGTTTCTCGCCCATCCCTTTTGTTGGACAGCAGGCAAAGTCGGTTTGACCGGGGCGATAAACGCCCAGTGCTTTTCGTACTTTGCTCCCTGCTTGACCCAAGTCTTCAGGATCTTGATCTGTTCTGGCGAAATGTGCTTCCCGGTATCAGAAGGGGGCATGATGTCGCCTAGATCCTTCGGCTTTAGCCGATCGAAGAGGACCGATTTTTCGGGATACCCTGGGGTGATAACTCGATATCCGCCCCTGTCTTTGGTCGCGCTTTCAAAGTTGTCAACGCGAAGGTCAGCTTTTGCTTGCTTCACCGAAGGACCATGGCATTGGAAACAGTTCTCACTCAGAATCGGTCGAATATCCCGATTGAAGCTGACAAGGGCTTCTGGCGACTTTTGCACACGAGTCGCACTCTTTTTGGTAGGTGCTCCTTTATGTTTCACCTGAGACCCAGTTTGGACGACCGCGGGGAGCGACGCGACCACTCCAAGTGCGGAGAAACTCAACGCCAAAACTGACCATTTCGAATGCTTCATTGCCTTATAAAGCATCTTACCTACGAATCGCCGATTCGTAGGTAAGAAAGGGATCTACTTAGCTAGAATTATCCGCCCTTTAAGAGGCTCAAAACTTGCTGTGGCGCCTGGTTGGCTTGCGCCAGCATCGCCATGCCGCTCTGCTGGAGAATCTGTAGCCGCGTGTAGTTCGTCATTTCCTCGGCCATATCCGCATCTCGAATCTGACTCTCCGAAGCCGATAGGTTTTCTTTGGCAACGTTCAGTGACTTAACCGCCGAGTCTAAGAAGTTCGTCTGGAACGATCCAAGCTCTCCTCGATATTGCGCGACCTGCTGAACGGCCATTTCTACGATCTGCATCGCCTCGGCCGCCCCCTGTGCACTCGTGACATCGACATCTGCGAGAGATTTGCCCGCGACGGCACCCGTGCCAAGGTTCTTGGCGTAAGCCTGAGGCATCGAAAATGTGGCAGATTGGTTGGCAAACGCTCCAATTTGGAATCGTACACTACCGGCGGTGACCGCACCGATGTTGGTGAGTGCCGCGAGTCCCGCATTTCCAGCATCCGTCACAAGAATCGTGTTTCCGCTGGTATCGCTGACTCGAAGCCCCGATTCTTTAGGCCCCTGGCCACCGGTGAAGGTGACGGTCTTAGGACCGCCTGCGGTTTGAGCCGTCAGATCGAAGACGCCATTGATTCCCGTTGCCGGAAGGCACGATGGAAGCGGTTGCTCCCGTTGACCCCGCGAGAAGGTTGATTTTAGCAGCGAGGGTCGCAACCGTTTCACCTGGAGCAGTCGCAATCGAGTAGCCATTGATAACAAAGGAACCCGTGGTCGCGACTACCGTTGATGCGTTCGCAAATACATTTCCGAGTGTCAGAGTGGCCTTCGTCGCTGCCGTGACTTTCTGAATTTGCACGGCACCAGAGCTGATAGCTTCGCCGCCAAAAGTGCCGCTCATGTAGATGCTTCCGACATTGGTAAGGTCGGTCACGTTGGCAACTACTCCGGCAGTTCCGTCAAGCAACTTCTTATTGCCCCAAGTTGTTTGCTCGGCAATCCGATTAATCGACTCAAGGGAGGATCGGATTTGAGATTGATTCGCGCGCAGTGCCGCCGAGTCAACGACCGCAGTGTTGGCGCTGGCAACCGCAAGGCCCCGAAGATTTCGGATGAGACGCTGGACTTCGTCCAAGGCACCTTCGGCGGTCTTGGTCATATTGACCGCATCCTGAGAATTTCGGATCGCCTGATCAATTCCTTGAATCTGACTCCTCATGCTCTCGGAGACGATGAGACCGGCAGGGTCATCGCCTGCAGAGTTGATGCGGAGCCCGGTACTGAGGCGACCGATGCTCATTCCGACCTGGTCCACCGTTGTGTTCAGATTGCGGAGAGCGCTGAGTGCCTGTGTGTTCGTGTTTATTCTTAAGCCCAAGATTGACCTCGTTCTAGTTGATTTCAGAGGTTTTTTCGAAAAACTCTGAGTTCATGTTAAATCTTCGGCGAAATATGGAAAGAACTTTAGCCCTGAGCATTTAGTCCCTGCGAAAAGAACTTGGAGTTGCGAGTGTAGTCAGAGTTATTGGTTGGAAAAGCGCCCGTTTTGTTGCGGGTAGAATGATTCAGACCAGCAAAAGGGGGAATTGTGACGTCGGTAGCAAGGTTTTTTGCTACTTCTGGTATTTTTACCACGTTAAATTTTTGCGATTAGGATTACAATAATGCGTACATTCTTTAATGTCCCCAAGTTGGGATCGAATGAATTGACCTTGGAGAGGTCTCGAAAATTGTTCAGGTTTAATCAGGCAACTGTATTACTCAGTTTTGTGGGGGTGATCGGCGGATTCTCTTGGCTCACCTTCACCGGAGCCAAAGCAGTGGACGCGACGGACACCAGTCAAGAGCTTTCAAGGCTTCGCCTTGAGGTAAATGAACTCACATACGAAAACGCCATGCTCACGCAGCGATCAAAGGCTTTCCGCGAGGAGTTCAATCAATTCCAGGTTGATTTCGCCACCATGACTGACGACATGGACAAGATTTCTTCAAAAAAATCCCCCAATGTCTCGGATTTGGGTGATATCCAAGCCGACATGAGCGACCTGAGCTTCGCAATTCTAGGTCTTGAGAGCAATCTTCAATACATGGAGACTCGAGTAAGCAAGTCCAATCCAAAGGGCGTCTACCGCGCCATGGAAAAGTTGAGCATGCGCTCAAACGTGGAAAAGCAGAAATCGGTCAATTAAGTTTGTGATCCCTTGGGTTCACTGCAGGGGTCGGGCGTCTCGCCCGATCCCTTTTTCTTTATTCTGGCCGAAACATCTAGGACGACTAGCCGTCAATCCTCCATGGTTGCATCTCTCGGAGCTATTATTGTGTTCGCCAATGCCTTCGGTCAAGAACCCGCGAAAGCCCTCGACTTCTGGGTTGGGGAATGGAAGCTGGAAGGCAGGTCCCGAGTCGCCCCCGGCAAAGATGAGTGGACGCCGACGAAAGCTACTAACACCATCAAGAAAACCCTCAGCGGCAAGGTAATTGAGGAGAACTTTGCGACCGACGGCTACAACGGGCGTAGCTGGTCAATGTTCGACCCCAAAACAAAGAGCTGGAACCAGAGCTATGTGGATGACTCCGGTGCCTATCTACTCTTCAAAGGCGGTCCCCAGGGCGACACTTTTGTATTCGAGCAAACCAACATCCCCGCCGACAAGCCCAAGCTGAAAATGCGCATGGTCTTCTTGGACATCAAACCCGACTCGTTCAAATGGCATTGGATGAGTAGCAAGGACAAGGGCAAGACATGGGAAAATCAGTGGGAGCTCAATTACACACGGATAAAATAACCTGACGCATCGGACCCATAGAAATGGTAAGAAGAACCACAGTGAGCCGCTCTGGCACTTCCAGCTTCGTGGGCGAGGCAGGTCGAAGCGGCAAGAACCAGGTTGGATTGTAGATCCTCGGGTTAAAATCCCAGAGACTAGCCCGTGGCCACGGATATAAGATGGACAACAAAGTGCTCGATTTAGCATCAGAATCTGCGATTTCCCTGAGAACTGCTCATCAGGGAGTCGTAGCTTGGTTCTGGGATGAAACTGGGTGTGAGGGGGCCGTTTATATCCCCACTGACTCGGCGAAAGAGCTACAATCTGTTTTCGAAAGCTTTCTAAGGGGGGTTGAAGACGAATATCAGTGCAAGTTTGAGAATTTTGAGGGAGTTGGACAGAAGACAAAATTTGCTCTTGCTCGAGTTGGTGACCATTTTGAGCTCACTCTGTTGGTCTTTGGAGATGACCTGAAATGGCAAAATACGCTCGTCCTAAATCTTGGCAAACGCGAACTCCTGTGGTTGGTGGAATCTCTTGGAACGGACATAGCCAAATTGTAAGCCACAGACCTGAGTGATACTCCCAATGCGCCCTGACACTTAGCGATTTTGTCCCGTGTGATCGCATCGCCAGTGGAGTTGTAAGCAACCGATCAAGTCCGTTCCCGCCTTGGCAATCTTAATCCATACCCCGACAGGGGTTAAACAATCGGTAGCCGGGGGTTGAGCGAAGCGACACCCCCGGAAAGCGGCACTCTAACCCTGCACCCCGGAAGAGGTGCCACAGTGTTTCCTGCCCGAGCCGAATGGTTGACGCAAACCCTCCCCAACTCCGAATCACAAACGAAAACAATTGACAACGTCACAGAATCAACTTTCAGGGGGAAACAGCATTTGTGAATGAACATGAACTTAGGTTCAAAAATTCTCACCGTAGGTTCAAAATTAAATTCACAAAGCAAAATGAACTTGTGAACATGCCAGGTTCGGGTAGCCTCTAGGCATGTCCGATCCCATGGTCGCCCGTCTTCACGCCTGGCTCTCCGAACGAGAGCCCCAGATGCTTTCCTCGCTCCAAGATATGTTGCGAATCCCATCCCTCGAGGATACGGCAGCTCCCAATGCTCCGTTTGGTCTGGAAAACCGCCGCGCTCTGGACCTCGCCCTCGGCTGGGCGAAAGACGCCGGAATGACGACCAAAGACCTCGACGGTTTCATCGGTTACGGCGACTTTGGCCAGGGCAAGAACCTCGTCGCCATCTTTGGGCACCTCGACGTCGTCCCCGTCGGAGGGGGCTGGAAGCACGAGCCCTTTGGCGCAGAAATCGACAACGGATACCTCTATTCCCGAGGTGCCGTTGATGACAAAGGCCCGACAGTCGCCGCCTTCTTTGCCGCTTGCGCGGTGAAAGAGTGTTTCCCTGAACTCAATTCGAGAGTCAGAATCGCCTTCGGTTGCAACGAAGAATCCGGCTTCGCCTGCATCCACAAGTACGCCGAGGAAGAGGAAGCTCCGACTTATGGCTTCGCCCCCGACGCGGGTTGGCCCCTTTATCACGCTGAGAAGGGCATCGCAAGCCTGACAGTTTCCAAGGAGCTAATCCAAGGCGAAATGGCCCTGCTCGATCTTAAGGGCGGACAAAGACCAAACATCGTCATCGACCACTGCACCGGCTCCGTCCGAGTTGCCCCGACGGCAAGAAAGGAAATTGAGGAGAAACTCGCCGACTCCTGGGACAAGAACCTAAACTTCCACTGGGAGGGCGACGTGCTTCACTTCGAGGCATTCGGCAAAGCCGCTCACGGTGCTTGGCCCCACGGCGGCGATTCCGCCGCCGTCCGAGCGATGCGTTTTCTCATGGAAATCGCTCCCGTCTCCATGAAAACAAAATATACAACCCTCTTCGAGACCACCCATAACGCCGGAATGGGCCTCGGAATCCTAGGTGCCGACGACATTACCGAACTCACCAGCAACGTCGGCGTGATTTGGTGCGAAGGAGGGAAGTTGATGCAGCAATACAGCGTTCGCTACCCGGTAACTTGGCAAGGCTCACGAGTAGAAAACGCCTGCCGCAAGTTCCTCGCGGAACTGAAAGACGGCTACGAACTGGCAGTCTTCAACGACAGCAAGCCGCTCTACTTCCCCCTCGACCACCCGCTAGTTGGAACGATCATCGACGTCTACGAAGCCGAAACCGGCGAACGACTCAAGGCCGGCGTTATGGGCGGCGGAACCTACGCCCGAGCGGTCCCGAACACGGTCGCCATTGGCACCGGTTGGGACGGAGATGGCGAAGCCCATCAGACGGATGAGCGGCTGAAGGTCGACCACTTGTACAAAATGGCGCGGATTTACGCACACTTGATTTACAAGTTGTGCAGTCTCGACTGAAAGAGTGGTGGGCGAGGAGAGACTCGAACTCTCACAGCTATTAACCGCTGGAACCTAAATCCAGTGCGTCTACCAATTTCGCCACTCGCCCGAGCGGAGTCAACAGAATACCCGGCAAGCGGGTCTCCAAACCAACCTCGCCCCTTGGGGGAGGTCGGTGACCGAAGGGAACCGGGAGGGGAAATTTGGTTCTCGGGTGCAAGGGGCGGGAATGAAGTTGACCTTAATAAGAAACGTCGACCAACTCTTCGTGCCCCGTCTCGCTGCTCTTATAGAGCGCGTCGAAAACTGCGTTTAGAGTCAAACCGTTCTCACCCGGAACTGGGGAAGCTTTTCCTTCAAGGATCGCATCAACAAACGCCTGAACCTCAGATACGTGAGCGGACTCGACTTTCGGTATGTTGTGCGGCTTGAGGTCGAAGTACTGCCCGTCTATCTGTTTGTAGATGCTCAATGCATCGTCGCCCCAACCGCGAATAGTGGCTCCGGCTTCGGTGCCAAAAAGTTGACTCTCAAAAGGATCGCCTTCGGCGTTCGCCATAAAACTGCTCTCCAGAGTCACAACCGCCCCGTTGTCAAAGCGAATCATTCCCACGGCAAAGTCCTCGACCGTAAATTTTGTCCGATCAAATTCGCCCCAAAAGTTCTTGTTTTCCGGGTTCTTGGCGAGAACATCCCAGGTCTTGCCAGTGGCACTCACAGGCTTCGGGTAGCCCATGAGGAACAGTGTCAAATCCAGAATATGGACTCCGATATCAATCAAAGGCCCTCCGCCTTGCTTCTCTTTGTCGATAAAAACTCCCCAGTGAGGGACGCCGCGGCGCCGCAAAGCCTTCGCTCGGGCGTAGTAAATGTCGCCCATGTTGCCGTTCTCAATAAACTTTTGGAGGAAGAGTGCTTGCCCGGAAAACCTCATTTGCAACGCAACTTGCAGGATTTTGCCCGAGTCTTTCGCCGCGCGGCACATGAGTTTAGCTTCGGCGGCATTCATCGCCAAAGGCTTTTCGCAAAGCACATGCTTGCCCGCGTTGAGAGCGTCAATCGTCGGCTGCATGTGAAATTTATTCGGGGTGGTGATGCTGACGGCATCAATTTCCGGGTCGTTCAGGATGTCTTGGTAGGAGGTTGTGATCTTGGCTCCGTCGAGACCAAACTCTTTTTGCGCCAAGAGCGCGGTTTCTTCGTTCGTGTCGCAAATGGCGACCATTTCGCATTTGTCGGGGATGCTCGCGTATCCCTTCATGTGCGCCCCGCGCGCAATTCCCCCGGCCCCGATCAATCCAATTTTCAGCTTCTGACTCACGCCGCAGAGGTTACCCAGAATGACCTAGTCTTCGGTTCGTTCCCAGGTCTTCATCGCTTCCAGGAATGGCTGAGCATCCCCTTCGGAGAGATTCGCGAGTCGTTCTCTAAGAACAGCCTGACCCTCTTCTAAGTCCGCATCCGATTCAAGTCCGAGCGCGCTTCGCCAGTCTTCCAGCAGTGCTTCAGGGGTTAGAACGGAGTCGTAGGCCTCTTCCAGCATATGCGCTTCGGCTTCGACTTCGGGATCAATGGCTTGAGCTTTCGAGAAGGCGCGTGAGCCGCCCCCCACACCGATGAGAATAATGCCGCCCCAGAACACCCAATCAGGCATGTGGTGAATGGGGAAGGGAAGAGCGGTGGGAAATACTGCCTCAAAGGTTTGCCCTGAGAT
>JAIOPU010000128.1 GCA_021413725.1 Armatimonadota bacterium
CTTTTCAGCCGCAATCTCAAAGAGGACTACCGGCTTACTATCGGCAGAAAGAATCCGTGTGGGTTCAGAACTGAGCAGTGCTCGATATTGGTCAAGTTTTGGAAGCTGCTCTGCCGCTGCGCTCAGGTACTTAGTCCAGATCACGGTTCCCGCGATAAGCGTGGCTGCAATGACAATTGCAAACAGAATCCCAAGAATTTTAAATCTTCTCTTCCAAGGCGACCTTGCCTTTTTGGGCTTCGCCGAGGTCGACGCGCCAGTTGAACTTCGTACCGCCACTGTATCCAATTATAACGCTTTCCAGCACTGAATCGGTGCCAACTGGGACCTATTTTAGGACCGAAAGTTTGCGGCTGAGCTTAATAAGCCTTTCTTCGGGGACATTTCCGAGCAAAACATAAGAAACGCCATCATCGGTCCAAAGGTAGGACTGACCCATCCGTCCCCCAAATTTGCTCAGGCGATTTCGGTCGGCATCACCCTTGAATTGAAATAGGGTGACCTTGCCTTGCATGCTGCCATAGAGTTGAATGAGGACCTTGACATCTCCCATCTTTCGCACCCGAACAGATTCGAGCTCAAATTCGTTATCCGTGAGGTGGTTCGCAATGAATCCTTCTTTGGCCGCCAAGTTTTTCAATAGTCCCTCGGGCATGATGATTCTTGCCCCCGGACGAGTAATTTTGAAGTCTTCGTCCGAGATCTTGGGATTGAAGTTGATCTTGGAAAACTCCATCAATGCAACCCGGCGGCCGCTGAGGTCGAACGCCTCACGTTTAAGAATGACCCCTGAGTCTAGATCCACCCACATCTTTTGCAACACGTTGCCTTTACGCTCTTTGATCGCGAGAATATCCGTTCTTCGCCCCGCGATGTTTGTCCCAGGCTCACGAACGACTTCAATTCCGCCCCCTTTGGGACCTTCACCTAAGCCACGCAAACGACCGAGAAAGTCCTCTCGATTTCGCGGCAACACTTGAATTTCGTTGGCTTTAGGATTAAAAACGAGACGCTTCTTGCCGTTATCAACGACAATCTGCCCGGGTGCTGAGCTATCGGCCCCAAACTCCGTGCGGTGGCGATCCCGGTCGCTAATCACCACTTCAGTTCCTCGTCGCCAGTCGCCTTCGACAAACACTTCTTGATAGCGGACGCCTGAGTAGCGCGCAGATCGGCTTCCGCGAAGGATTTTCTCCACGAGTTCCTTTTCCGCTCCCCGAAGCGGAGATCCGTGGGGGCGCACGCCGCCGCCACGGGGAAGTTTTGGCTGCGAAAAAGCCATGCCACCGATCAAGATGGCGAGAAATACGATGGCTGGTCGCAGGTGGTTCATAAGTTATCCGTTGCTCCGTCACTCCATTCCAACACACTTGAATCAATCTCTGACTTGTCGGTGTTCGATGCAAATGTGTCGGTCGTGGGCATTCCAGAATCAGCCGTGTTCACAATTTCATTGTGTGCTTGGACGAGTTGCTCCTCGATAAAGATCGGTTGTGCTACCGGAGCAATTGTCACTGGCTTTGAAGTCATGATAATTGCTACAAACACTCCAGCAACCGCCAAGGCCGGACTCAGTTTGAGCCATAACGGCGTTCTCTTTGGCGCTACTCTACTTGCTTCCAAAAGTAACTTCTCGTTCAGAGAACTTCGCCAGGCCATGCTCGGCATTTCGGAAGGCAAGGTCCCTACGAGAATTTTCACTGGCTCAGAATCGCTCAGAAGCGAATCAAGTCGGCACTGTTCTTCCGCCGCCAAGTTCTCCTCCCTCAGCAATTTCTGCATTAATTCTTGATTATTCATACCAGTTCACTTCCTTTCATATACTCAGCCAGATACTTCTGCAAAAAGGCTCGCGCTAAGAAGAGTCTGCTCTTGACGGTTCCGATGGGCACATTCACGGTTGACGCAATCTCTTCATAACTCATCTCTTCCTGATCGTGAAGCAAAAGCACCGTTCTTAGCTTATCACTCATGGCTTCAACCCCACGATGGACGTGCCCAATGAGTTCGGCATCCAAGATAAACTCCTCAGGATTGAGCCGTTGATCCGGCATTTCCCAGGATTCTCGTCCACGCATAGATTGTAGGCGATTCGAAACAACCAGGTTCGAAGCGACGATCTCCCGTCGAAACGCCCAAAGGCTTGAAAAGCTTTGATAAAAACTTCTTGGGTGATGTCCAAAGCCTCTTCCGAGTTATGCACCATGCCTCGAACGAAACCGAGAACCCGGGATTGATAGGCATCCACAAGCTGACCAAACGCCTCATAATTCTGACGTCGGCACTTCTCAACAAGCACCTGTTCTGTCGCCGTATCAAGTTGCTTGTGTGAGGCCATTCGTGGATACCCTATCGTCACGCTCATGTAAATGCATTAACGCTGACGATCTAAAAAAGTTCAGCCCCGCTTCCCAATCTCTAGGAATTTAGCGGGGCCAAGCTCTGTCAATGGTGTCGTTTAGAATCTAACGCCAAAGAATGCCCCGAGTCCATTGAGATTGGATCGGCTACTTCCGAAGTATTTGACTTCCACAAACGCAGGCATCGAAACTGCCTTGACATCCATTCCCACACCGAGCTGATAAGCGAACGCGGTTTTCGAATCTGTTCCAGGGGTTGCTCCTGTTCTCGGCTCCTTTATCATAGCAACGCCGAGCCCTGCCTTGTAATAAAATCCCTCCTGGGTTCGCACCGTGTATGTGTACGTGACTGGGACCATTCTAAAGTCGTTCTTGTTGATATAGTCCAGCGAAATGCCATAGCTGGCGCTTGAAGAATCGCCTTCTTTGGCATACTTTATGTCACCCAATTTGTAGTCCAACCCGAAGCCAAACCACTGCTTACCTGCATTCTTTGCCGCCTGTGCCGTCGGCAAAAAGAGCCCAATTCGAGCGGAAAGCCCGACCGGCTTGGATTCCTGTGCAAATGCGGACACGCAAACTACGATTAGCGAAAGTGAAATAATTTTCTTCATCCTTGATATTCCCCGTGGGTCGTTAGTTAAATACGTTCAAAATCACCGGAAAGACGTCTCAATTTGTCCTACTTGCCTTTTTCCCCGGTTTCTTCCCCTTCTGGCTCGCCAACATTGCGAATTCGGCGTTCTCCGTCCCGCTTGTCGATGTCAATGACCTCAAAACCCTTCGGTGGGACAGTGGAGAAAATCGAGGCATCCAGTTTGGTGTTCACGGAAGTGTAGTAGATGTCCTGACGATTGACACGCCCCCCCATCTCGGCATAGCCCTTGCCGGACTTTTGCATTGCCGCCTTCCAAGTGCTCACGCCGTCATTTTCAATGCGGCGCACAAGCATCAGCGGGTCGTTCGGCAGGTAGAAAAAAGTGATCACGCCGGCACCGTCTGAACCCGCGCTGATTCCTACGAGCCCATTCTCACCTTTGACTTCGCGAATAAATGCGTCCTTCGGAATGATCTTTTCAAAAATCTTTTCCCCAATCAACAGGGCAAACAGCGGAGTTCCACCAGAGCCACCAAACCGAAAGGCTGAGTCCATCGACATGATGTCGGTAGTAGCTTTGCCGATCGCAATTTTCGTTCCGGGACCTGCCGTGAGAGGGTCGTACATGTATTTGACCCCGTCACTCACCCCGCGAATTCCGTTGCCGAAGTAGCCTACGCTATCAAAGCGAAATTTTGTGCCTCCGCCATACCAAACCTCGTTGGAACCGTTATACAGAAACGGTTGGCCTGGCTTTGCGCTCGTTCCTTTCCACATCACGCAATGAAATGACTGGAGCTTAGCGTAGCTGGCAAGCATCTTCTTCAGCGCCGGTTCGGCCGAACGATCCAAGGCCTCTGTTGCAGGTTTTTCCTGGGCCATGGCGCTTGCAACAGTTAAAGTTCCAAGGCAGACGAGCAAGTAAGAAATCTTCATGTGCAGTAACATTACCGAAATTGACATGACATCGGTTACGATTTCTGGACAAAACGCAAATATTTTTGACGATCGGGCGATTTTTTTTCCAAGTCTTGGCATTCTAGTGCTTTCAGTGAGCGCATCGGCCTCGAATTTGTTTCCTCAAATGGAGGAAGATTGGATTGATAGCCAGATCGGCAAATGTGGTCCGAGCACGTTGGTTTTGCTGAGTGATGGAGTACCATACCGCCCAAAGGGAGCGCTAGAGAGCTACAACGTTGGTCCCGCTGCTCTGTCCCAAATTGCGCTCGAGGGCATGACAATCGGCTGGCTGGATGAACCAGACCGCCTCGATTTTATTGCCACCCACGAATTGCCCTTTCCAGTGGTGGAACCGGGAAGAGTCCTCCTCCCCAGGGCATAAATCAAGGTTTTCCCCACGGGGTTACTAGGTATTTGGTCCAATTCCCAGATTCACAATGAACTTTCTGGTTCCCGCGAGTATCATATGGGATTGCTGAGTAAGTTTCAGCATTGAGTTTGGAGATTTAATGAAAAAGGCATTTACCCTTATTGAGCTTCTCGTCGTGATTGCGATCATCGCAATTCTCGCGGCGATCCTATTCCCAGTTTTTACGCAAGCGAAAGCAGCCGCCAAGAAAACGGCTGCCATCAGCAATGCGAAACAACTCGCAACCGCGACAATAATGTATATCGACAGCAACGAGTCGTCTTACCCACAGTCGGCTTACTTTGAAGTAAACGGCACCGTCAAGAATCTTGTCTCGGCATACGATGCGCTTTATCCTTACACGAAGAACAAAGACATCATCCAAGATCCAGGTGAACCAAAGGCAATCAACTGGAAAACAATCATCGCTACGAAAGTCGCGAGTGGGCCATGGCTGTCGCCAACCGGGATTGAATTCGCTGGTTTGGGAATGAACTTCGCGCTTTTTGAGGATCCAGGCGTTCCTCCGACTGTCGGTGACCTTGACCCAGTTCGAAACGAAGGCCAACTCAGCGACCAGGTGGGAACCGTTATGTTCTATAGCGCAACCTACACGGCTCGCGGAGTCGTAAACCAGTACCGAAAGGACTACACCAACTGGGCCTTGACCAACCCATACGTCACACCTCCGGTTGACTTCAATCGCTACAACTTTGCCGGTGCCCCACGACACAGTGGATCCATCGTCGTCAACTTTGCTGACAGCCACGCCAAGGCCGTGCGCGGAAACGCGAAGTTGCCCGGAACGGGCCCATCTAGCAACACCGCGACAACCATCGTTGAGTGCTACAACCTGCCGTTCGATCTTAACGGAATTCCTGATGTAATCGGAGAACCCCAGGACTAATCAAAGATTAGTTGGGACGAAAAATGGCTCTTTGCTTCCGGCAAAGAGCCATTTTATCTTTCAAGTGCCCACTTCCCAAGCTAAAACAACTGCAAATTACGTAGACTAGAGGATAGAAGCATGTCAAAGTTAGTTCGTCTGCGCATTCTCCGGCAACAAGACCGCAATTCACCGTCCCATTGGGAGACTTTCGAAATCCCCTATGCGGACAAGATGAACGTCATTTCCCTTCTCAACGAAGTTCGCAAACATCCGGTTACAGCAGAAGGTGCCGCAACATCTCCACCTTCTTGGGATGCGGCCTGCCTCGAGGAGGTTTGCGGTTCTTGCACGATGAACATCAATGGCGAAATCAAGCAGGCCTGCTCCGCTCTCCTTGAAGATTGCGCTCGACTGGTCGGTGATGTTTACGAACTCGACATCGAGCCGATGAAGAAATTCCCGCTGATACGCGATCTTCAAGTGGATCGCTCAGCGATGTTCGACAATCTCAAGAAAGCCAAGGCTTGGGTGCCGATTGATGGCTCTTACGATCTTGGAATGGCCCCACCCCAAGATGATCACATTCGCCAATTGCGGTATGCGTTGAGTCGGTGTATGACCTGCGGTTGCTGCATGGAGGCTTGTCCGCAGTATGGCGAAAAATCCGAGTTTGCCGGCCCCGCCGTGATGGGGCAGGTTCTGCTCTTCAACCTTCATCCCGTTGGCAAGACTTTAGCGAACGACAGGATGGAATTTGCCACCAGTGAAGAAGGAATCACCGGATGCGGAAACGCCCAAAATTGCGTCAAGGTCTGCCCGAAGGGTGTCCCCTTGACACGGGCAATTGCTCACGTCAATCGGGACACGACGGTTTACAAGATCAAGAAATGGGTCGGGCTGACGTAGGTTTGATCGAATTCGTCCGCGCCTCCGACATGGACGTGGTTCGCGTGCTGTTTCGGGAATATGCAACCGAACTTAATGTAGACCTGTGCTTTCAGGGATTTGAAGCAGAACTTTCCGAATTGCCTGGAAAGTATGCGGCGCCGTCAGGCGAACTTTTACTCGCCTTTTTCAACGGCGAGTTAGTCGGCTGCGGTGCCTTTCGGAAACTTGAACTGCCGGAAACTTGTGAACTCAAGCGAGTGTATATTCGGGAACAATTTCGAAAACACGGAGTGGGCATAGAGCTTTCTCAACGACTTTGCGAACTCGCCGTTGGTGCCGGGTATCAAAGAATTGTCCTTGATACGCTGGAGCGACTTGTTCCTGCCCGCAAGATGTACGAGAAACTTGGGTTCACTGTCTGTGAGCCTTACTATCCCAATCCGGAAGAAGGCGTTGTCTACCTGAGTTACGTGCCGCAGGGGCGATCCTGAACTCCACCGGCGCCATTTCAATTTTGCTCGTCAAATTTCTGAAATAATCACCCTGGTTTCCGCGTAAAATAAGGGAGTATGCAAAACCGATGGTTGAAGCCAACAATTGGCGCCGTATTCGCGTTGTCACTCATGACGAGTGCGCTGGTTCTCAATGCGAGCCCTTACGTAACCGTCGCGGAGGCCAAGGCATCACCGGGGAATAATCTTCACGTTGCGGGAACTCTTGTCCCCGGCACCCTTCAATCCATGCCGCGACAAGGCATCGTAAAATTTGAAGTCCAAGACGAAAAAGGTGCAACCATGCCCGTCGTCTTCAAAGGTTCCGAACCCGGAAACCTCGCGACAACGCCTAAGGTTGTTTGCATCGGCCAATATAAAGACGGCGTCTTCAACGCGTCCGATCTCCTCGTAAAGTGCCCTTCAAAGTACGAAAATACCGCGAAGAAATAAATGGAAAAACACCTTAAGGATGTTCTCCAGGCACCGCCCCAGTGGGGCATGAACGTTGGATCTCTTGGCAAATGGCTAGTGCTTGCCAGCCTGTTTTTGTTCGCTTTGTCCTTCGCAGGATACAGTTTCAACCGAGAAAAGCTGGGAATTCGCGCGTTCTGGGGCGGTTGCCTTGGGCTTCTCGGAACCTTTGCCGCGCTCGGGCAACTCATGGTGGGCGAGCAGTATCAGTACAAGTACGTCTTCGACCACACGGACCACACGACCGAGTACGGTTACCGAATTGCAGCGATCTGGTCCGGGCAGGAGGGTAGTTTC
>JAIOPU010000129.1 GCA_021413725.1 Armatimonadota bacterium
TCAGCGTCTGGAAATTGCGGTAGCGGAATTCTCTTGCCTTCAAACAGTTCTAAGGAAAAGAGCTCAAAACCAAAATTTCCCCAGTACTGCCGCCTAAGGCTGCTAACGAGGGAAATATTTGTTTCCCAGGTTCTGCCTTCGCAAGTTATCCAAATTCTTCCGCTCTCGATATCGCACTGAAATGCGCTGGGCGCCCAGAGATTGGGAATAAATTTCCAGAGAACCCGGAGCCAGATAAAGTTGCCTCCAATTGTGCCCAACACAAAAATGCACTGCAAAACAGGTCTGCTGGAATTATCTGGAACCCAGTGAATTAGCGCCGCACTGGAAACTGCGAACACAGTGCAAAATAACCCCAAAGCTCCTAGAGCGAACCATTTTGAGTTAACGAACCCCATTTCAGCTTGGTAGGACTTCGATAAAACCACCAGCTACAATTTTAACTCCAAAGTCTCCAACCAACGCGGGAACTGGCCAGCAAGCACCAGCCTGGCATGTGAGGCCGTAAGTTAGCGCACGCTAACCTCCTGTAAGTTTATCCTTAACTTTCTCCTGAATGTCTACAACCAGGTAAAGATTCCCTGAGAATTTGGACGCGATATGCCATAATTGGGAGTAGAATTGACTCAAGAGTAAAAACTATGGCAATCACACTCACCGACCGCGCCGCTTCCGAATTGATGCTTCTCATGAAGGAGCAAGACAAGGCCTCATCCGCACTTCGCGTGTGGGTCGCTGGTGGAGGTTGTTCCGGCCTCAGCTACGGCATGGCTCTCGACGAGAACGATCCCGACGAAGGCGATCAAGTTTTTGAGCACGGTGGAGTCAAAATCATGGTCGACCCGATGAGCCTCCAGTACATGGAAGGCGCAACCGTAGATTTCCTCGACGACGACCAAGGCGGCGGATTCAAAATCGAAAACCCGAACGCCACAAGTTCCTGCGGATGCGGCTCATCCTTCAAGACCGAAGGGTCCGAAGGCGCCAGCTCCGGCGGTGGTTGCGGTTCGTGCAGTAACGCTGGCTAAATTCTAGCGAAAACCGTGAACGGTCTTTTCCCAAGCCGGATGAACACGAGAATCTAACCAATAAATCGGCCCACTCTATTCGGAGATTGGGCCGATTTATAATTATTGGAGAAGTTTTTATGCGGATTAACGAACTGTTTCCTGATAAACCACGACCCCAAGACGCAAAAACACGACACCACAACGCGTAAGCACGACGCCAAGACGCGTAAACACGGCACCAAGACGCACAAGCACGACGCCAAGACGCGTAAACACTGCCCCAAGACGCATAAGCATGACGCCAAGACGCGTAAACACGACGCCATTACGCGTAAACACGGCGCTAAGACGCGTAAAGGCGGGGTGTTTGGGGATCAATCCGGCTCATTTTCAATCCTCCAACTACTTCCCTTCAAGCGTTGCTTCGTTCCCTTTGACCTTTTCGCTTGCCGTATCGGCAGCTCCTTTGCTCGCGTCAATGTCCGTCTGCACGATTCCCTTGTCGGACTTTGCGTCCGCAGAAGGGGCTTCTTCGTGGTGACAGCCGGTCGTGGCAAGGGCGAGGAGGATGAGAAGCTTTTTCTTCATAGGGGAATTATCGGCGAGAATGGCCCACCAACACACAAAAAAGCCCCTCCGAGTTGGAGGGGCTTTCAAGTTGTGCTTATTTGTCGCCGTCGCGCGATTCCCCGGCACCCGTGCCAGGACGAGAGTCGCCAGGGGGGGGAGACTGCATATCCTTTGATTCAACCTTGCCCTCAAGTGGCTTCTCGTTCGTACTAGAATCCCCACCGGAGCAACCAATCAACATGGTCGCACCGAGGCAAAATGCGAAAAGGGTTAAGAATTTTCTCATGGCGTGCACACTCCTGGAGTCGAATCTGCAGAACCGGCAAAGTACGTAGCAGGCTGCGCAGTTTCAAAGTCAAAGTCGGGCCTAAACATATACGGATAGCAACCGTTTGAATCAAACCAACGGCTACAGGCAATATTTTTGAGCCCGTAGTTCCGGGGACACTTGGCGTGTAAACACAAGGCTTAGTTGTATCGTTGCAGGCCAGCCAAGGAGACGCGTATCCGTATCCATACAGCGATCGGGCGCCGTGTCCGTGCCAAAGCATGGGCAGACTCGACGGTGCGGCAATAGCAGTTTGAGTGTAACCGTTCAAGAGACCATTGTAAGTGTACGTCGGTGAATCCAATCCGGCCGGCTGAACTGCCGGTCCAAATGAGCCACTTGTAGTCAGAACTTGACCGGCCGGACATTGAAGAATCTTGGTACTCTTCGCGTAGGGCTGGACTGAGTTGAACACGAACGTTTGAGCGGCTTCCTTCTTCCAGGCGGGCTCGGCTGCCCCTAGTTGCGTCGCGGGAACGGGAATAAATCGATTCCAGTTGTAGCCTCCCGATGGATCATAGTTATAAAATGCTAGCGGATACTGGTCATCCGAGTCATTGAGGTACATGGTCATTGCCGTACCCTCCTGCTTCATGTTGGACAGAGACTGGGTTTTCTTCGCGGCAAGTTTAGCCTGAGTAAAGACGGGAAAAAGGATTGCAGCAAGAATCGCGATGATCGC
>JAIOPU010000130.1 GCA_021413725.1 Armatimonadota bacterium
CGTACCGCCCCAGCCGCCGAATTTGAGACACCAGGCAAATTCTGAAGCGTTGTTGAAATGCCGCTCGCGTTGACATTGGCGCCATAAGAAAACTCGTCGTTGCCATCCCTCAGGATCGCACCCTGGTTGATTCCCTGGGCACAAGCAACGGAAGCTAAAGTTAAAGAAGCAAAAATAGACACAAATCTCATAAGTTCCTCGAAGAGGGCAATCCCTCAGCTGACCTAGTTATATAGTAATTCTCTCAGGATAGCAAGCTTTTTGCCCATAAACACGCAATTTTGCTAGGAGTGAAGCTCCGCGATGAAGTCCGCTGATGCGATTGACAGGACGTGCTTGTCGAAACCAGTAATCAATCGACCTTGCGGAGGCCGATGCACTTCAAATCGTCCCAGGGATAGTAGTGAACGGTAAGGTGGGAATCACCTTTGGAGTGCCGCACAAAGTTTGCGTCAAAGGTCACCTGATCGGCCCGATGGTGTCTCAGAGTCAGGATGCCAGTATCACCAGCATCGAATCGCATATCGATCACATCGTGCTCGTTGGCGGGAGGGACTATGTGGTCTCCGCTAATGCATCCGACTTCTTCTAGAAGTGCCAACCAAATATCTTTGCGACTCGACATGTTAACTCCGATTGCGCTATCTTTCCAGTGATACCACTTTTCGGCGTTCAAAAGCAAGTTCTTGGAAAAGAACTGGAGTCGGAGGTTACTTTTTCTTTGGGGTGGGTTTCGCAGTTTTCTTGGGCTTGGCTTTGGAGACTATTGTCGGCACACTCGGCGTCCCGGTCAGCGGCGCAACAACCCCTTGCGTTTTCTGAACAACCTTCTTTGGCTTTTCCTTTCCCTTAGCCGGAGCCATCGGAGCTTCCCCCATCTTCGGTTGCGGGTGAGCCACCGGCTTACCCATTTTCACATGACCGTCCTTCGGGTTCGGTTTACTCGGTACCGCAACGTCTCCCGACATCGCCTGGTTCTGAGGAGGCTTGCTCGGCGCGACCTTCCCCGTCAACTTCTCCTGAGCATGTGCTGCCCCCGAAAAACCAATTGCGCCCGCCGCGAGCAGCTTCTTCCATGCGGAGGTTCCCTTGTAGATTGGCGCACCCTTTTCGTCGGGAATGTAGCGAACGCAAGGAGTCCGCGTCGCCTCTGCGAAAAGCGTCTCGGCCTCCGCCGGAGTCAAAGCGGTCAGGTCGTGAACGCTATGCTGGCACTTGTCACAGAATCGCTCCTGCTCCCCACCCGACATCGCTTCCCAATTCTCTTGGCACGGTGTTTTGACTCGAATTTGACGTAAAAACTTCATAACAATCCTTCCCCAATCAGACGATCCGGCCCGCGAAGCATTACACCTTGCGAACACATTCACGCAAAGTTAACGTTCAACCAGATATGAGAGTTCAAAAATCAATCTCGTCACTCGTCCTAGCATTAACCCTAGTTCCGTTCTTCGCCACCGCCAACTCCAGTGCTGTCGCCAAGAAAGTCACCGTCTATCCGTGGCGTTTCACGAATGGAACCGGGACCGCCCGCATCACCGCGACGAGCACAGTCCAAGAAATCCTTGAAAAGAAAGGACTCGACTTCGTCAAAGGATCGGGCGCATCGAGATCAAAGCCATCCAACGCGGCCCTCGGCCAATTCGCAAAGCGAGCCGGTGCACAATACGCGATCTCCGGATCGACTTCTTGGCACACCCGAAGCATCTGGGTGGGCGCAGGACCAAAAACCATTTCGACCGCGACGGTCAATCTCGTCATCGTGAACACCAGCGGAAAAGTCGTCTTTAGTCGCTCAGGCGTTCGCGGAAGAAGCGACGAAAAGGAGAACACCCTTAAGGTGATCGGCGCCGTCCTCGTGACTCCCCTCATCACCGGCGTAAGCGGTGGCCCAAAAACTCCTCGCGAGCAAAGAGCCGTCCAAATCGCCCTCGCTCGCGCCCTGCAAAGCTGGTCAAAGTAGATTATTGAAGGGACTTGACTACTATGAAGAGTAGTAATCCGGTCCCAAGAACACCCATCACGAGCCCGAACCAAGCACGGCCCTTCCCCGTCTTGTTCGGGTTCAACTTTAGATCCCGAAGACCCAGTCCCGCCGCCAAGAGCGCGAAGGGTGCAAAGACAAGCAGGACCGAAAACAGCCCCAAATACCCGGCGGCGATACACCATCCCGAAGGGTTTACTGGCATCACAAACCGCATCGGATCATGATTCGCGTCCGTCGCTGGAGCCGCCTGATAAGCACCCGGAGGCGGGACCGTACTCATGTCAATCGGAGGCGCGAGTGGCGGCGGAGCCACCGGCGGTTGATTATTCTCGGAGTTTGTGTCCATACGTTAGTATCTCTCAAAAATCGGATCGGCTGACGCAGGTTGGATACGATTTACCGACGCGTTACTAAGTGTGTTGCCTGGTTACCGGGAGTTCGAAACGCCGTCAGGCCACAACAAGTTAAGTTTGCTACTATAATGTGCCTAGGCTACACAAATTCTCTATGCACATTGCACCCTTGCTCCTGGTTTCGCTCATAGTTCAGAAAGACCTCGACCAGAAAGTCACGTTCGCCGAACCGGTCATGTCTGTTCAAGACATCGTTCAGAGAATTGCGACCGCAACGAACACAAGGCTAGTAGTGAGCAAATCCGAACCCGAAAGGCGGCTGTTTTTACAAGTCAAGGATGTTCCCCTGAAGGATGTCATGGCGAAAATTGCGGAGGTGACGTTTTCAGACTGGACAAGTCAGGAGGGAGAACTTTGGTTGGGGCCTTCGGCCAAGAAGGTTGCTCTCGCACGTAAGATTATCACCGACCGCAAGGTGGAGCAATTCAAGAAAATCCTCACCGAAACAGTGATAGGCAACAAAGAAATTGAACCCACGCCAGAGAATTACCTTGAGGTTAACCAGAAAATCCGTGACGCCTGGGCCGACAAAAAGTGGGACAAAGTGGATGAACTCCGTGATCTTGGACCAACCCGGGGTTTCTTGCTAAGGACCGTCGCCCAGTTGGATCCTATTCCTTTTGCAACGTCAAACCCCGGTGCTCGCATTGTGTTTTCAACTAGACCAACCGCCAAACAGCGTCTGCTCAAACTCAGCGACTTCCCTTCGCCAGTCAGTGACCTGACCAAGCAACTCGCGGAATGGCAATATGCAAAACAGGTCGCCTGGACGGCGCAAGGCTCCGAACGAGCCTCCGAAATCGCTACTCTGCAGCGACAACGGGATACTCAGGCTCAATCCACTGCTCCTACCATTCTCATCATTGCGGAAAATTATTATGGCTATGCATGGCTGTTGAAATTCAAACTCTTTGATAGAAGTGGAAGAGTCATTAGCAATTCCAGGGCTACTCTGAATACATTCACCCTCCGCCAACCCCCAAAGTTTACAGAAGTACGCTCTGCGCCGTTTCAACTTTCTGAAGATGAACGATCGTACGCCAAAAAGTTGATCGCCAAACTGAACTACTCTCAGGATACGCCTGTTCCCTTTACTGACGGAGAACTGGAGCGACTCAAACGCCCTGACTTGCACGAACCGCTGTCTTACGGTGTCTCTGATTTATTGCGAGCGAGTGCAAAAGAAGATGGGCTGAACATGATCACGGCTGTCCCCGATTCGACATACAGTCATGTGTTGCGCTTGGATACTTCCGCGTCAACAGTCGCCAAGGCAATGGCCAATATAAGACAGTGGATCCAATGGACTGAGCTCACTACCGATAGCTGGCACGTTTTCAAGTTCGACGACCCGGACCAGTGGGAGGACGATTGGCGACCTCGAAAGGCAAGCGCAGAGGCAATCAAGGCTATCTTTGAATCCGATGATCCTGATCCGGTCCAAGAATACATCGCAAGCCTGGGCCTGAAGCAGATGGAAAACAACTTGGTCCTAGATCATTCTCGGGCACTCAAGAGAGTTGATACCAGTGCCTTTAATCCAGGAAAAGGAAGAGAAGTTATCCGCTTCTTCTACAGCTTAGACAAAGATCAGCGGGCGCGGCTTTTGCGCGGCGAAGGAATTTTAACGAGTTCCCTGAATACCAAGCAAAAGATTCGGCTTGATGAATGGACCTACGGATGCGGGAATGGATACCGAAACATCTCGGCTCAAAGGAAAAGGATCAACCCGATGCAAATTCCTCCCGAAGGTTTCTTGGAGCTTGTAACAAAGGACACCCAGGACGTCTGGGGAGCTATGCCGCCGCTTGCGGACATCGGAGCAGAGCCGACTTATCGCCGTGCGCAGGGGGTGCCAGCAATGGCAGAAGTAAGGTTGACGATTGATCGTGAGCCTCAGTGGGAAGTAGATTACAGCGCGGATTCAGACATGTATTTCTATACAGTGGACGAGAAGGGCCTCGCAATGGAAGCCTTTCAAGCGGAACGCCCTGAACTCTTTGGTCACACAGGTCCCGACAAGAAGTTTTATCGACGGGCTGAAAGTGGCGACTTGCGAATTAGCGTTGAATTCGGAAAACTTGAAGGGGTGTTTGGCTCTGTTCCAGGCACACGAAAGACCTTTGGCTCGGGGGTTGCCATAGACCAACTCCCTTCGGAGGTGAAGGTGATGCTCGAAAAGCGGCTTGTTCAATTGCGGAAGGATTATAAAGATGCGAAACCAACCGACGTGAGCGGCGGCGGGTTCGGTCCGAAACCTAAGCCTTGAATATTACAAAATTGTGTGATACTCTCCGGTTTCACTCTGATTCGGGAAGTCCAATGCCCCTGACAGGGTCAGGGCCGTTAGCCGGGCGGTCGAAGGCCCCCGGACAGTCATCTCCACCTCCCGACCCTGAAGGGGGTCGCGGAGACTGGTTGACCACCGTCTCAATCAAGTCCGAATAACAGATGAGTATCCCTAACAAGTCCAAAAAACAGAGGGCAAATTCGACTGTAAAATTGAATAGTAATAGTAGTAACGTCAATATTAGATTCAAATAGCCCACCAATTACTATTTGCGCAACCGGAGGATAGGATTTCAGCCTGTCCCCCGGCGAACGGACTTTAGTCCGATCCCCTTAAGTCCGCTACCCAGCGCAACGCTCCCCCGCGACTGCCCCAGACCGAATATAATCTGTACCAATGGCAGAGTCAAGACCGAGTTGGGACACTTATTTTGTTCAGATCGCCCATCTCGTCGCGACCCGCGCGACTTGCCCCCGCCGATCCGTTGGCGCGGTGATTGTTCGCGACAAGAGAATTCTTTCCACCGGATACAACGGCGCGCCCGCCGGACTCGCCCACTGCCCTCCCAACGGCCCGACCCACGAATGGCCCGATGGCTGCCTTCACGCCGGACACTGCATGCGCGCCCTTCACGCCGAGCAAAATGCTTTGCTACAAGCCGCGAAGATTGGCGTACCCTGCGAAGGGGCGACCATGTACGTGACCTGCCAACCCTGCAACACCTGCGCAAAAATGCTCATCAATGCGGGCATCTCCCGCGTCATTTATGAAGGAGATTATCCTGACGCATTTTCTTTGGAGGTTCTTCGGGCTTCTAATACGGAAGTTTTGCGTTATAAAGGTGAGGGACTGCCGCTTGAGACGGTGGAGTGAATGATTTGAACTTTTTTTTGGGGGAATTGACTGGAATAAAGCTGGGCGGATACGGCACCGCCTTGCTCGCGGGCGGCATCGCCTTGCTTGTTTCATGGTTTTCGACGCCGTTTGTGATGCGCTTCGCGATCGCCAAAGGCGCGATGGACGACCCTTCACGCGATGATCGAAGAGTTCACACCACCCCGATCCCCCGCTGGGGCGGGTTTGCGATTTATCTAGGCGTGCTCGTTTCTGTGGCGATCTGTATACCTTTGCGTTGGCCCGTGAATCCTTTCCCACCATACTTTTGGGGATTAATGGGACTCGGAGGCGTGATCGTCCTCGCCGGAGCCGCCGACGATCTCCACCAATTCAGCGCAAAGATCCAAATGCTGATTCTCCTCGGCGCCGGAGTCGCGATTCAGTTCTTCGCCGCGCCAAAAGGCACCGTCCAGATTCAGGGAATCAGTTGGCCGGTCTTTGCCGAGCAGAGCCACTGGGTTCAATTCGCTCCCTGGATCGCAATACCTTTGACCGCGATCTATATCTTTATCGTCACGAAGACGATGGACACGATCGACGGCATCGACGGCCTCACTGCCGGAATTGCAACCATCGCCGCCTCGACATTAGCCATCATCGGAACCCATGGGGGCCAACCCCGGGTGGCTCTCATCGCAGCAGCAGTCGCCGGATCTTCACTTGGATTCCTACGACATAACTTTAATCCGGCAAAAATCTTCATGGGAACCGGAGGGGCACAGTTTTTAGGCTTCGCCCTGGCGTGTCTCAGCATCGTCGGGGCAATGAAAACCGCCGCCGCCGTCATGCTAGTCATCCCCCTCGCCGTATTCGGCGTCCCCATCTTCGATGCATTCTTCGTCGTCACACGCCGAATCCTAAGCGGGCAGCCGATCACCTCACCCGACAAGCGGCATCTCCACCACACTCTGATGAAAACCGGCCTCAATCAGCGGCAAACCGTCCTCGTCCTCTATTCAATCGCAATGGTTCTTTGCGCACTCCTTATACTTAGCGTGAGAAGTTATGGTTAAGCCAAAGGTCATCTTTGTCGTCG
>JAIOPU010000180.1 GCA_021413725.1 Armatimonadota bacterium
GGCGGCACGGGCTATGTCGTTGAGTACTTTGGCTCGGCGATCAGCGCACTCCCGATGAGTGGGCGCATGACGATTTGCAATATGTCCATCGAAATGGGTGCTCGCGCTGGGCTGGTAGCTCCTGACGAGACGACTTTGGAGTACATCCGCGCCGAGGATCGACCGTTCGCGCCCAAAGGCGCAGACTACGAAGAGATGGCGTTTCGCGCCCTCACCCTGCCCACCGATTCGGGAGCAACTTTTGACCGGCTCGAAGTCCTTGGCGTGGATGACCTGAAACCTCAGGTCAGTTGGGGGACAACGCCGGCGATGACGATTGACATTGACGGAGTAATTCCCGAACCGAAGGATGAGGGGGAGGTACGCGCTCAAAAATACATGGGACTCTCGCCGGGGATGCCGGTTTCGGAACTTGCCGTGAATACGGTTTTCATTGGCTCTTGCACCAACGCTCGAATTGAGGACCTGCGCGAGGCGGCGAAGGTTGTGCGAGGCCAATCAGTCGCAAAGGGTGTCCGCGCCATGGTCGTTCCTGGAAGCCAAGCGGTGAAACTTCAAGCCGAGCAAGAAGGTTTAGATCAGATTTTCAAGGCCGCCGGATTCGAATGGCATCTCGCAGGATGCTCCATGTGCCTCGGGATGAACGGAGATATTCTTCGTCCCGGCCAGCGCAGTGCCAGTACCAGCAACCGACCCTATGAGGGTCGTCAGGGACCTGGCTCACGGACTCACTTGGTGAGTCCGGTGACCGCCGCCGCAACGGCGATTCGCGGCACTTTTGCCGACCCGAGAGAGTTCTTGAACTAACTCGGGGTCTGACCCTGGTTCAATCGCTTCTCAAGATCATCCAACTGCGCGTCCACATCGGTGGTCGGCGCGGTTGTGACTGTGCTCGTTGTGGCTGGAGCCGCCATTCCGAGCTTCTCTTCAAGTTTTCGAAGGTCCTCGTCAGCTTGCATATCCATGGATGTGTCTTCCATCTGCATCACCTTTCCGGCGACACTCGTTCCAAACATTTCTTGTCGTGCCGAAGCCTCAGAAGTCTTGTCCTTAATTCGATCGCGAGCGGCGGCGAAAGAGCCTTCGTACTCGTTCTCAAACGTCAACCCTTCGAGTGCCTTGGTGATCGAAGTCTGAATTTGGGCACTCTTCCACTGCGCCTTCAGAGCAAGAGCCTCGGCGAGTTTCTTGCGAATCTCTTCTTCCTGACGCTTGATCGCAACTTTGACCTGATCAACCGTGTCGTTGAGGCCAGCCAGGGTGGGCTTCATCGCTTCGATGCTACCGTCGGTCGTCGCTTTCTCGCGCATGAATTGGCGAGCGAGGTCGCGATTATTCTGCTTCAGCGCCATCGTGGCTTGACCTTCAAGCTGGGCGGACTTTCGGACTTGCTCGTCCATCATTTGCTGCAACCGATTGCGCTGCGTGATCGCCTGAACAGCCTTCTCGCGATTTGAGACGAGCGCTTCTTGCATGTCTCGCTTCGCCTGATCAAGCATGATCTCAGGGTCTTCGAGCTTATCCATGCCTCGGTTGAAGAGAGCTTTTAGCCAGCGGAAAAATCTTTGCATATGGTGATTCGCCTAAGTTACGAGGCAATTATACTCAGCGTTGCAACTTTTCCCCCGTAATAGGTCCTGTTTCTTTCAAAACTGCCACCATTTTTAAGAAGTGACCCCTATTCATGCCGGAGCCACTGGATCGGTTTTGCCGACGGGAGTCAGTAGTTTGACCACGTAGAACAACGTAACCAACGCACCGAGCACAACGACGATCGCGGGGCCGGTGGGCCAATCTTTCTTATAGCTCAGCCATAAACCCGCCATCGACCCAATGAGGGCCAACGGCAACGCAAGGGCAACCGCGTGCTTCATCTTGGTCAGCCACAGGAACGCGCACACCGGAGGCATGACGAGCCATGAGAACACGACGAGGACTCCGGCGATCTTTACCGAGGATGCGACCACGAAAGCGAGCAACGCATAGAACACAAAGTCCACCAAGATGCGCTTGGTCCCGGTGGGGCCGTCGGGCTCATTCAGCGAAACCGCCGCCGTGGGTTGCCACATGAGCAGGGCAACGGCGAGGATGCACGAATAAATGATCGCGGTGTGCGATACATCCGACGGCTGGACCAGGAGTATGCTTCCGCTCAAGATTTCCTTCAGTTCTTCGACCCCGTGCTCGGTGTTTTCCAGCACGATGATCCCTAGCGCGGATGCCATCACGAAGATGATGCCGATAATCGCCTCGTGCGGCACACGTCCGAGCCGGAAACGCGTCAGCGCGATAAGCAGCGCAGTGCCCATCGCGAACCCTAGCGCGAGGTAGTAGGTCTGGGTGGACTGGATATCGTAACCCCGCGCCAGCCCAATCGCCATGCCGAGCGCCGCCATCTGCGCCACGGCGAGATCAATAAAGATCACACCGCGACGCACGATGTGGAGACCGAAGATGCAGTGGATCGGCGACATGATCAGCGAGATCAGCGCCGGAAACTTCATGAGCTCCAGGGTCTCGTTCAACCTACTTCACTGCCTCCGCGAGTTTGCCCACGATGACATCAAACAGGCCAATGTAATCGTTGGCTCCGGTTGCCTGACCCACGCTCTGCGGGATTACGACGACCCTTGCGTCGATTCGCGAGGCGACGAGTTGGGCGGACTTTGCCGAGAAGAACGGCTCTAGCACGACTGCCTTGACGCCCTTTTCTTTGCCAACTCGAATGACCTCGGCGAGATGTCCCGGCGTGGGTTCGAGACCCGGCTTGGGTTCCAATTCGTCCACAATCTTCATGCCGAACCGATTGGCTAGGTAAACCATTGACCGGTGATAGGTGAGTACCGGCTTCCCCGCGATCGCCAATCCTTTGGCTGCCCACCCGCCGATCATGCTGCCTGCGCCCTCCGAAGCGAGCTTTGCCGGGAATCCTCCCGCGTTGTGCCATTGCCAGAGTTTGGTTCCCCCGAACTTCTGCACGAGTTGACTTCCGAACATTCCTGTGTCAAGCCGGTTCAAGAACGCGGTGAGATTAGTTTCATAGGACGCGGCATGGGCTTTGTCCAACTTCTCAAACTTCCTTGCGATTCCGATTCCGACCAAGCGACCGTTGTACGGGTCGAGCAAGATGTGCGGGTTCCCGTCGGGGTGAATATCGCCTTGGGCGCGGGTGACCGCCCCGGTCGGCTTGTCCAGAATGTAAGCAAACTCCGAAGCATAGATGTGCCCTGGTGCGCCTAATGCGACCTTAGAGTTGCCTGAGCCATCCAGAATCGGGCGCTCATAGGCCACTTCGAGTTCGAGACCAATCGCGATGAAGACATCTGCGCTCGAAACTCGGCTCATGTAACTGGGCTTGGCTTCGATGCGGTGGGCATCGCGGGCACCCGTGATGATGCTCGACACGGAGACGTTGGAGCCTCCAACCATGCTCGCAATCGAAGCAAGGTCAGCGGTAGTCGTGACCACTTTGAGGGTGGCGAAGGAGGCTGACGCGAGCGTAGCCGAAGCGATGATGAGTAAAGATTTGATATTCATGATTTTCAATATTTGTGGGCGGGGTGGGAGCCAATGAGCCATTGGAACTGGAAG
>JAIOPU010000133.1 GCA_021413725.1 Armatimonadota bacterium
CTCCAGATCGCAGGCAAAGTACGCATCGGGAACCTGCCCCGCTTTCATCTGAGCCACGAGAATGCCGCAGCCGTTGTAAACGCGCGTCACGCGCGCACCTTCCTGCTTTTCGAAATCAGTAATGGTCTGTTCAATAGCAGGGCGAAGCATCGAACCGGAATAAAGCGTGAGTTCCGGCACTTCATTCCATTTCTCACTCGCGACGGGTTGAAAGCCGAACTCGCGATAGTGCTTCAGCCCTTTGTCGCTGGCTGCCACGTAACGGGCAAAGTGCCGAGCCTGGCGCGGCTGAGAGCTGGCCTTGAGTACGGCAATTGCCACGTTGGCTTTCACGGGTTCGAGTTCCGGAATCGCCACTGCTTCCAAGGTGTCGTAGTCGTGCAGCACCGCGTCGAAGACAATGCCAGCGTCAACGGCTTTGGCTTTGAGATCGTTGGCTACTTCCGTGACCGTCGTTTTGTAAACCGTCGTGTGTTCATGCAGCGGTTCCCACAAGCTGCGCTCATCGAGCGACGCTTTTACCATTTTTCCGATGGCTGCGGCCTCGGGATTGGCCTGCGCGATACGCACTTCGGGTTTGAGCAGATCTTCCCAGGTTTTGATCTGCAGCGGATTTCCTTTGGCAACGGCGACGACCGCCTGCATCGTGGCGAGCGGGTATTCGTCGTCGACCAGTTGCTTCTCGCGGGCCGCGACCAAAAAACTATCATCCGCTGGCAGGTACAAATCTCCCGTGCCGGTTACTGCCAGCGAGGCCAACAATGTTTGCGACGCGCCGTATTGCAGTTCCAGCGGCACTTGAAATTCCCGCTCATAGTCGCGGCGAATCGCTTCGATCACGCTCTTGTTACTCGCCGCGCAATAAATGACGAGCGGCTGAGCCTGCTTTACGCCACCGGCCTGATTGCCGAGAGGCTTGACCCTGGGCTTGTTCCACAGCAGTGTCACGACCAACAGCACGAGCGCAACGAGCGAGGCCACAATCGCCAACAGCGTGCGATCGACGGCTGCTCGCCGTGTTCGCACCGGAACAAACGGCAGCTGGTAATTGGTGTTCATTGGCTGAACCAGACAGGTGAGCAAAGAAGGTAGGCAGACAGCCTAGTATGGTCGAAACAGTGGGCCAAGTGTACTCACAGCTTGGAGGATTCGCTGAACGTCGCTACCTCTTCGCCGGCCCCGCGACCACCGACTTCACCAACGCAAACATTTGATCGGGAGCGAGCGTCTGCGACGGCAGCGGCAAGTAGGCCGATTTGTCGTCGACGATCCGCAGTTGACCCTTGTGCTGCCGCGACAACTGCTCGATGCGCGAGCGATCGCGATATTGAAAGACAAGGAACTTGTCCTCGCGAAAAATCGCCGAGATAAACCACAACGCCGCGTCCATCCGTAGCTCGATCAGTTCCATCAGCCGTTCGGCAGGCCGCGGCGGCGGGCCGAAGCGATCGACAAATTCCGCCCGCAGATCGGCGAGTTCTTGATAGGTGTTGATCCGCGTGAGTCGGCGATAAAGATCGATCTTCAGGCGGATGTCGGGAACATATTCATCCGGCAAATAGGCTTCGCCAGGCAGATTGATATCGACATCGAGCTTCAGCCGCGGCGTGGAATTCTGCAGCGCTCGCACCGCGTTTTCGAGCAACTGGCAATAGAGTTCGTAACCGACCGTGGCGATATGGCCGCTCTGCT
>JAIOPU010000173.1 GCA_021413725.1 Armatimonadota bacterium
TCTCAAAGGCCTTTTCCGCAGTCAACAGGGCAAAAGGATCCTGTCGAGATCGAAATCCCATGGTACTTGCAAGAAGTTTCAAGCCCTTGTTTTCTGGGTCTTGATCTTGGGCGACCGGCCACCCTGCGGTAGCCACAGTAATTTTGGCTCCTTTTATGCCTTTTGTAAGCTGATCCAAGGCGGTCAGATCTCCTGGCCCGGTTGCGACGCCAGTTGGAGCTCCGGGAGTGATGCCTGCGCCCGGGTTTGGAGGAGTTGCGGGGGGTGCCGTTGAGCCTGAATCCCCACCTCCGCATCCTGCGAGCGAAAGCCCGAATACCGCGAGTGCACTCAAGACGTAAATTTTCATGACAGCTCTATCTCTAATTATGGCGGAATTACTTAACATTTCTATCCCCCTTTCCGACTCTTTGTGGTCCGCCAGGGCTGTTTAGCCCGCCACCTGGCGCATTGCCACCGCCGGAACCTCCAGCTGCGGATCCTCCACCTTCAGGGACGCTTGCACCAATCTTACTTCCCTGGACATAGCCAACCATCGTGACATTGTAGGTTCCGGTTAGCACAGGAGTCGTTCCTGTGAACTGAAGACCGGCAGAGATTGCCATATAGTTCGGCATCCTACTCCAAGCTTCAAAATTGTCCATGATCTGATTCATGGTTCCGCGAACTTGAATCGTTCCAAGATCGTACATCACGATCGGGAAAGGCAACGCAGGATAGTTAAATCCTTCTGAAACGATTTTTGTGGCATCTTGCGAAAATGCGGGAACCACAGGCGCGCTGATCACCTTTACTCCACCTTTCAGGACTTGGCGATTTACCGCCGCTTGCATTGAATCTCGGAAGGTTGGAGCATCGACAACAAGTTGCCAAGCGTTGACGGAAAGGTCAATGCCACCGTACTTAAGGCCAGGTTGCGGTGTCTTTTGATCAACAATCGCTTGCCACTCTTCGGACTTCTTAGAAACTTCCATGGCAACATCCGCAACTCGCTTCTTTGCGCGACCGTCCATTGCAATGACGTCTTCAAGGTCTTTCTTGTGGGCGTCAAAAGCCTCCTTCTCGACCATGTTTGGCGCGTAGTTGGAGAAATATCCGTAGGACAGAGCGGCTAAGCCAAGGCTTAGGCCCGCGATGATCCATGTAAGAGGTGTAAATTTTTTCATATCCTAGCTATCCTCCCCGCCGCGACCACCACGACCGCCGGGCTGTGGCGGCGCGCCGCCACCGGGTGCACCTTGAATTCCGAGTCCTGCTGGTGGACCACCAGCGCCGGGAGCAGCAACCCCAGGAGCAGCGGCGCCTCCGCCAGCCCTCAATGTGTCTTGCGGGATTGGCACCATAAAGTTGTAGCTAACGGGTGGAACCACCACCGCACCGGGAGTTGGATTCAGCACAGGGGCGGCCGCCACAGGATTATCTAGTTCGACCGTCACCGTAATATTTTGCCAGTTAGGAATTGCTTGCCGCGCCACTTCGGGAGTAGATGCGTAATTTCCAGCGCCTGTGAATCCCGTCGTTTCCGCAGAGGCACGCGACACGAGGGCGGCGATTCTCTCTACGGGATCCTTGGGCAAGGGGGTCTCACTCGACCGAGATTTTTCCGGGCGAGTGTCCGTTTCCGTGATGCCATTAAGATTTGCTCGGTCCAAGACATATCCTGCGCGAGTCACGGTCTTGGCTCCAGGAATTCTGAGGAGCGCCAACATTAGATCGGCATACTGCTGATAGGAGTTAATAGTCCCGGCAAGCGTAAGCGTACAAGACGTTTCACTCACGGGCGTCAGTGACATCTGGTTAATTCTAAAGAAACCGGGAATGTAGTTCTGAACGGTTCGGTAGAATCCGGTGACCTTGTACGGATACTCTTCAATCGATTGAGCGAGACTCAGGTTTCTGGTGAGGGGCGCTGAAGCAGCACCGAGGGTATCCGCTTGCTTTGCGATTACCACCACCTGCGCGGCCTTGCCTTCAAGATCCTTTGCGGCGACTTCGGCCTCATCGCGGGCCGCCTTGGAACTGACGGTCATGAAGACTGCACCTCCAATGGCAAGCGCGGTGAACAGAACAGATGCCCCAAGCCAAACTTTGGCAGAGGCGCCTTTCGAGACGTAATTCGGAAGAAGGTTTAGCTTCATAAGGGTTTACTCAAAGCAAATGTGAAGACCGTTGCCGATCGCGATGGCGAAGTCGGGGCGATTGTTTTCCAGAAGACCTGGCTCCAATCGCTTAGCATTAATCGGCATTCCCTTTGCAGGGTCTTGAATTTGTACCGGCATTCCGAGCGCAGCGTGAAGATATTCGCAAAGGCCCTTCATTTTGGCTCCGCCACCACTCACTACGAGGAGGTCAACGTCACCGCCTTTACTTCGGTAGTAATCCACCGAACGTCGAACTTCGGAAAGAAACTCGTCGAGGATTTGGGCAAACGCATTGAAAATTCGCATCGTCTCTGGATCAGACGCAGATACCGGGTGAATATCCTCCACATGCGGAGCCATTGCCTCACCAGCAACGGACGGATCAACCTCTTCCGGGGCTTGGTAACCGTAAGTTCCCGGACCTGGATCCGAATCAGGGATTACTGCAGCGAGGCCAGCATTGAACGCGGTGTGATCCTCAAATGGGTTGAATGGCTGGAATCCTTGGGTTTGGTCTCCAAAGCCTGCGCCAGCGAGTGCGGAATCCGGAATGTGAGCGGTCTCCTTCTTCATGTGCTCAGCTTCGTCAAGAGATACTCCGAGGTTATCGGCAATCGCTCGGGTGAAGTTTTCTCCACCGATGGGGACTTGGCGCGGCATCAAAAGATAACCGTTCTTGTACATGTTGATCGAAGTTGATTTATGACCGATTTCCACTACGCAGACCGTCTTATCCCGGAATTCCATGGCGTAGGCTCCGGCCAACGTTCTGGCGATGCTCAGCGGTTCCACGTCAATTGCCGCGGTTGATTTGCCCGACTTCTTGACGATGTCCATCAAGGTGTCAATGGCCGTCTGCGGCGAAAGAGCCATTACGACGTCCATATTTTGCGCAGCGGCATCCGCTTCGGGGATTGCCCTAAAATCGCTCTGGATATTGGTCTCGGCAAATGGAATATTGCGAGTGATTTCCCATTGCATGTGATCTTTCAGTTCGGCCGGATTCATCTTGGGAACCTCGAGAGTTCTCACCAAGACCGAAGCCTGTCCCGCGATCGAAATCACCGCTTGGTTCACGCTTACGCCGGAGGAATGGATCAATGCCTTCAGTACCGCGGCAATCTGGTCTACGTCATAGACACCAGTGTGGTCCACGGTCCCTTCAGGAGTGAGCGCCATACCGAGAGCGGTAACAGCGGGTTCTTTCCCCTGCATCTTGATCTCGGCGATCTTAATCTGCTGACTACCGATATCGATCCCCAAAACACTATTGAGCTTCTTCGCCATTTACGATCAATCCATTGCCCGTAACGGGCACTCCTATCATAGCCGGTTTTCACACGCGGCGTCAAGCCGCATTCCAACCTTTCCGCGTACCTTACCATGACGCGGCAACACTTTGCTTTGGTTCATTAGATGCACTCAGAACTGAAAAAGGAACACATTTTATGCAAAGTTGCACCCCCGCAATAGTCGGGGGTGCATCTTTGGTCTCGAAACTTTTTTTATTTATTCGAGAACATGGGAGCCATTGAACCTACGTAGATGTCCGGGGTTCCCTTTTGCGAGCCAGTCCAGACGAACCAGATGAGGCCCGCTCGACGGCCATTAAACGCGTTGAGATTGTTGAACGCCGTATTCTGAGCATCCAACGTCATCGAGAAACTCGCGACTCCGGGCACCACCGGCAAATTGAACTCTGCTTTTTCTTCAACGACGCCTATTCCCGCACGTTGCACCACCGCACTGACACTTCCGTCTGAGTTCAAGCCCTGATACGAGAACGTGACCGTATTCAACTCATCCTGACTCTGGAAGTAGACGCGGTTATTCACCGTGTCCACTTGATACGGACCCGAATTACCGGCGACGGTTAACTGGAACTGACCGTTGTTGTTGAACGCCAGCGGTTTAGACAAGGAGGTCCCAAACCGTAGCGTCTTCATGACCGGCTGTCCGCCGACTCCTGACGTCTGCTCGCTCTTCACCGCGCTAAATACCCAACGATCCACTCTTGCCTCGGTAGCCGCTGACAAAGGCGTTCCTGCGGCATTGAACCAATTATTGGCGTCAGCGGTCAGACGGTCGTCGAAGACCATCTGAAGGCTACTGTAGTTCGCACCCTGACCCGCGCTCACTCTTACGAAGCGAGGTCGGTAGCGGACGAACAGGGCCGTGTTCTGACCCACGATAGCGCCATCAAACTTGATCGAGCCATTTGAAAGGTTCAGCGTCACCGTTCCGCCAAGCGTACTGCTTCCAGAGAGATTTCTCGTCGCCGGATCATACTTTCGCGTCCCTGGGTAGAAAATAGTCTGATACAGGCCGTTCTTTCTCACGAACACGTCGGGGAACTGGGCAAGAGTCGGATCCACGTTGCCAGCCGGACTCTCTTGGAGGGCTTGACTGTCATCCCAATCGATGCCGCGAACCCAATAGATTCCGGTTGCGGGATCTTTCTGCATCGGATCGAGGCCAGTGTCCCAAAGTCGGGTGTAACCATTGGTCTTGGTCGGCTGACCTGTCGCGGTGCTGAACTCCATTCGGGTGAAGTAGATTTCGGTCGAACTCTTGCCTCGGACTCTGCCCGCGAAGGCAAGGTCTAGAACCGGGGGATTATTCCCCTCTACTGCCCTGAGGAATGCTGACGGATTGCCGATTGTCTCGAAGGAGGAGTTAAAGCTAAACGTCTCGACAAACTTTCCTTGGGCGCCTGCGATGGCTACCCAATTAGTGCCGTTGAAGCATGCAAAGCCCAGCTGGCTTTGACCGCCAGTATTGACCGTGAAGAACACGGTTGCTCGACCCGAATTGTCCTGGACCATCGAAAGCCTTCCGATCTTCGCGGTTGGATCAACCAATCCGCTTCCAGAAGTCAGCGCAATTGGCGCACTGATGTTCGCGCTGCCGGCGGTGCCGGTGACTCGAGAAATCAGCAGACGACTTTCTCGCCGAACGTTGCCCTGACCATCAACCTTGTTGAACTCGGCGACGAAGGCTAAGTAAGGGTTGAATGTCTGAGTTCGTCCGACGTCCGTCGGGAACACGGAGCTTGCAAACACGCCACTCGATGGGAACGTTGGCAGTCCAACCTGCAAGGAACCTGCTTCCACGCTTTCGCCGGCGGCTAGGCCGAGCGCAGTCGTGAGCGCACCTGCTCCTGGCAACGGGGTTGCCTCACGGATGAACCACTGGTTCGCATTTGCAGGGGTAAATCCATTCAAGTCATCCAACGGCGCACCGGTGTTGCCCATCGGACCACTTCCCGGTCTCACGCCTCTGAGCGAGGCGAGGAAGATTCGGTACTGGCCCTTTGCAAGGTTGTCGGCTTCGAGTTTCACCTTTGGCGTCCAATTGGGAGCGCCACCTGCGTCGAGGCGAGGCGAGGCGAAGGCGATCAAAGCGTTTCCATCGGCGTCTCGCGCCATAGAAGGTTGCTGATTAGCCCATCGGAACAACTCATTTCCGTTGTAACCCAGATCGTCTATCATCGGCGCACCTTTTTGCGAGGCTTGACTTGTGAGACGGGTTTCAGTGACCTGGAACTTCAGGGTAAACGGATCGGCGTAAGGCTCATAGACTGATCCTGAGTCGAAACCGAGAACTGGGATATTCCCCGTCGTGACTCGATCTTCAAAGACTGTAACGGGATAGGAGTAGCTACCCATCGGAGTTCCGAATGGAGTTGCCACAGCAATCTTCGGATCCTTCTGAGGAACCAGAGCAACGTTGAGGATTGGCCCTTCGATCGCACCAAAAGCCGCATTCGCCCTTCGGGTTGGGTTGACTCTCAAGCGAGTCGCTTGAAGGTCGCCAGGACGGGCCTTCTGGACGAAAACTTCCCCGCCGAGGGCAGTGGGTACTAGGTTCGGGTCGAGGTCCGTGAGCAAGTTCAATCGAGTATCAAGGAATGCCTGCGGATGCAGGGTTGGTCCAGAGATTGCCGATAGGAACGGGTTGCCTACGACTTGCTTTGCGACGCGAACGTTCAACAGGTTCGTGTTGCCTTCGTTGAAGACGCTGAAGCGATTGAAGAACGGGTTGCCACTTGGGTTGAAAGCGGCATTATCCAAGGAGAAGCCGGTTGCCCAGTTAAAGGTGTTCCAGAGCAATGCGGGAGAAATTCCCGAACCGCCAGCCAGACCACCGAGGTCCACCGTGCCTTCGCCAACGGAAAGCTGTTCATCTGCGGCAACTCCAGCACCCGAGTCAAACTCGCGGTAAGCCATTCCGGCTGCCGTCGAGAACGACTTGGTCGTTTGGAGCGAATCGACGAAGATGTACTGCCGACCGACATAGCCGCTTGGCGGCTGGAAGCGAGGCGTAGCCAGTTCCAAGTCAAACACCGTAGCGTTGGTATTTCGGGCAAGGCCGGGGTTGAAGTCCGCTAGATTGGACTTGTAATCCTGGTATTGCGCGACCGTGTACCGAGGCGCGTCCAATACGACCGGGGTGAACAGAGGGTTCTGCGTATCTCCTGCGGCCTGCTTGATTACCGTGAGTTGGTCTCGGCTGATATCGGGGTAGTCCAGCGATGTGTTGACACCATTGGGTTTCCAAACCGGCTGTTCTAACTTCGCGTAAATCCCTGTCGTAGGCAACGGCTTGGCCGCCACCGGATAGAGGTTGTGTGCGAGCGTGTTGACCAGGTCTCGGTTCGCGAAGCGCACGTTGGGCAATCCACGATCAAAGCCGAGGAGTGTACTCATGCAACTTCGATCCCAGACGTTTACTCTGGAAAGTCCTACTGAGTTGTGCCCCACAGTAGAGTTGATGTTTTGCGCCAGAGCGAGATCAGGGGCGAAGACTTGCGTTCCGACGGCAGCAGGATTGCCGTTGACGCTGGCATACAGCTCATTATAGGTCCCCGTTGTTGCAACTGGCGTTGCTCCTGCGGTGATTAGCGAGAGCCCGAGTGGATTATTCAGGACGATTGAATTCAGCGGTTGTCCACCCGACGCCGGGAATTTATAGTGGGCGGCATCAACTGGAACGTTGAGACTTGCAACCGTAACTTGACCAGCCCCTGAGGATGAATAGCCGACGGCTCGAACATTAATTGAGCCTGGACCAGGCGCAACTGCATTGTTGCCGGTTCCGACGACGGCGAACTGGGTAACCACAAACCGACCCTTGCCGAACGGCGTTGATCTCACTTGTTCTGTCCGTCGCAAGGTCGTCGAGCTCGGACCCGCCACGGAAAACTCAATCGAGTAGTTAAGCGCAGGTATGAACGAAGCAGGGTCCGGAAGGTCCCAAGCGATCAAGTTTAATCTCTCACCATATTCGAACTGCCTTCTTGTGAACGAGGTCGCGTCCAAGACCATGTCCGAAATGTCGGGCGATAAGCCGTTTCGTGTGTCCGTCATGAGCGCATACATTTTGTTTTCAAGGATGTACCCAACTTTCACGTCCTTAACAACATCTGCAAGTTGAATCAATGTAGGATCATTTCCAGGCTGAACTGGATCAATCGGGGGCTGTCCTGGGGGGAGATATTGTTGGCTATCGAGGAAGTCTTCGTCCCATCCGTAGCCAATGAGGTTACCGGTGGCATCTGCACCCATCATTACAGTGTGCTCTTCATCCAGCAGGGCAGTGGTTGCTCCGTAGGGAATACCAGGCGTGTATGGAAAAGCGGCAAGGCGCTCTCGTCCGCTGAAGGCAACAGGTGTTGGCGCGCCTTTGAGCACGGATTGCCAAGCGATTTCGCCATTCAGGCCACGGTCTACCGTGCCGGCGCGGAGGGCAACGTACTTATCTTGGCAAGGCACAATCACAACTGGCCTTTGCTCGATGATTCCGCCTGAGGAAAGTGCGGACATGTAGGAAAACGCGAGTGGCTGACTTGCTGTCTGCCCTGCGCCGGCGGTGCTGAAGATTTGCGCACCGGTCGCCGCATTGCGAGCGTAGACGTAACCATCCGGGTTGCCGTAGTAAACGGTGTCAGGCTGTCCGCCACCGATGAGCGCAGACCCGATAACAACCGGGCTAGAAGCCCCGAACGGACTCAAAACGCCCGTTCCGCTGGAACCGACATTGGTTTTCCAAATTTCGGCACCGGTTTCGGCGTTGAGGGCGAAGAAACTTGCGCTGCCCGAACCGAAGAAGATGGTGGGCTGGGCGAGACCGGTTTCAACGACCGGAGCCATTGAAATCGAGTCCAGAGAAGTCGCCGCTGCCGCCGGGTACTGCCAAGAGACCGTCGTGGTCTTCTTGGTCGTGTCACCATCAGCATCCAAGGCGAACAATCGTCCAGCCATGGTTGGGACATAAACTAAATCCTTACCGGCAACCTCTTCCACGGCAACCGAACCTTGGATTGCACCGAAGTTGGCGATTGAAAGCGCAGACGGATAGTCATCCGGCCAGCTCCAACGGCGGCTCGTAGTTCCGTACTGGGTCGCGGTGTTATCGCCTCGGCCCGTCATATCGATACTGTAAACCTTTCCGTTGGCGGAACCAATATAGAGTACATCTGCCTTACCGGCCGTCGTTGTAACTCTCTTGATCGCTGCTGAGGACGTGTCGAATCCCGTTGGCATTTCTGCAATTCCGCTTGGGCCATCTTGACCGACTACGAGATTGGGATCGGAAACACCGGTCGGCAGATCGCTCGGATAGGACCAGTAAACCTTTGTCGCACCGGTTGGCTGGCCTGCGCCATCCTTAAATCCGGTCGCGTCGAGGCAGTAAAGGTGTCCGTTCTCCATCGCCACGACAACGACATCGCGAAGCGCAATGACTCCACCGTCGTTGACTTGAGCACGCGCAAAGTAGGGCGTGGAAGTGATGGCAAGCTTCGACTGGCGAATAAACTGAACTTGGTCAGCTTGGACGAAATTCCCCACCGAACCAGCATCAGAAGTCAGATTCGTGATTCTTAAATTAAGATCACCGAAGTTTTCGAATAAGGAAACTCCGTTAAAGATCACATCGTGCCATCCGGCAACGCTCATGTCGATGGTGCCACTTTGAACAACCGTTGAGCCCAGTCGGACTTCGCAGAAAACGTCCTTTGCCAATCCAGGGGTTGGGGTAAAGACCCGAATTCGGTAGAAATCTTGAGGTAACCGGGGCTGGAACGAAGCGAAAACCGTGGCGGCTCCGGTGACTGCAGGCGTACTGAGTACGTCAACCCCTTTATTTCCGGCGACAACACTTGACGTCCAACCGATTCCAGATTTGGTGGCTCCAAAGCTGAGATTATCAACGTTAGTCGTCTGGAATGCTCGACCGTTCGCATTGATCCAGTTCTTAACTTCCAGAGCAAACCTGTCGGTTTCTGCCTGAGTGTCAGCAAGCGGGCGCACAGCTGGCCACGAGCCAATAAGATTTCGTCTGAAAGTGCCGCCGAAAGCAAGGGCACCACCTTCGGTCTGGTCAACTTTTAGACCATTGTGCCGATAGGACGAAAGGATGCCGAAGTTGTAGTCCAGCGATTGAGAGCCAACTTGGACCGACGCGGTCTCATTGCGACCGGCAAAGACGCGGAAGGGGTATCGGTCCGTAGGATCGGCAAGTTTTCCGACAACGGGTTGAGCTGTGATCGTGCCTGTGTTGCCGGGCTGAACGCCTTTCGCCGTCGCCGAGTCAGCGTAAACTAAGACAAAGTTGGTAGCCGGAGGCACTACATCTTCCAGGACGCCATTGGCATCTCTTGGTACGGTGTTGATGAGAGTAATTCGAAGTGCACCGGTCGTGCTGACCGTAAATGGCTGGCCGCCACCAAGTTGGGCGGACCCGCCTAGCACGGCAAATGTGTTGACCTTTTCGTAAACGGGATCGGTACTACCGTCAGGGTTTGCAACTCCATCAATTCGATATACCTGATACTTAGCTTGGAAGTGCAGATTATTGGGGCCAACATCCGTCGGACCGGAAGGGATGCTGACGGAAAGCTTAACTTGGTCATTAGCTACAAACGATGGGAATCCCCACGAGAATTCTCTCGCGGGAGCCGACTGTGGTATCCAGTACTGATTTGGATCAGTTCCAGATGCGACCGCGGTCGTGAATCGATACTCCGCATCGGTGACCAATCCGGTCTGAACGTAGCCACCCGCAAGCGTATTCGTTGGCTGGTCCCAATCTGCGATAGTGAAACTCGCAAACGGCTTGACACCGTTCTGCGTAATGTCCCAGTTATCCGCAAGCAGGTCGGTCGCCTTTGTCGGATCTGCCCATCGGATGAGCAACTTGCCGGGGTTGTCCAGAACGGAATCTCCTGCGAGTCGTCCTGTTCGGGCACTGCCCCCACTATAGCCTGGATACTCCTGCGCTACGGCGATCATGATAGATGCCGACAGGCCGAGCAAAAGTCCAAATGCTGCAAATGTCTTCGAATTAAGTTTCATGTTCGAAAGGTCCAATTATCTTTGGTCCGCAAAGACCGGAACGGTAAGTCCTCGGATTCCCGCGAGGGGAGGTAGTGAGAACCGAACCGAGAGTCGGTCGAATCCTAAATTGTCTGCTGACCAGCTAAATCCACGGTCACCGGGGGCAAGCGCGAAGCCACCTTCAACAAGAATGACTTCTCCGTTGAATGTCCTGTTCCCTGGATCGTTGAAATACTTGCCCTGGTAAGCGTTCACGACGAGGACATCACCGTTCTCAAGCCTCTTAGCAAATGCCGCTTGGAAGGCAAGCGGGTTATCCTGAGTCAGCACGCCAGCGTTGTTGCGCCGAATCGCTCGATAGACATTGTTCGGCATCGCCCAGATCGCGTTCCCAGACTCGTCGAGTTCGACCAAGCCGTTTGCGTCGGAAATCATAAACCTGGACACACCATTGATCGTTGAAACGGTCAATGAGTTTAGACCAGTAATCTTCAGAGTCTTGTTCACCGTCTTCGGCGCAAACGCGTTTGTCGTCGGATCCCAAAGGTTCGCTGTGTAGTTCAGCGTGTATTGCGTGACAACCGACTGAGTCTGCCCGGTAGGATCGTAGATGACGATTCCGCCATTGCCACTTCTCACGTCACCGGTGTCGCCCGTGGCGGCCCCGATTCCGAGTCCAAACTTGTTCGGCTCGATGTTGCCGAAACCAAAGGCGTACAGGATTCTGCCATCGCTTGCACGACGGTATCGTGCGATGCTGTTATATGCGTACTGCTTGCCCGAGAGTTCGGGTGAACTGTGACCGTAGGCCATTGCATAAGCTGCTTCCGTAGTTCCCGTGAACACATCGTTGTAGGTGACAATCGCGCCCACTCGCTTGGTCGTTGGATCGTAGTCGTAACGGTCGACAAGTTCCAGAATTCGGAAGTTGCCCTGATCGGCGATCAAGTAGTGGCGCCAGAATTCAAAGTTCTTTGCATTGGTGAACTTGTTGTTGGCAAGCGGCACGATGTCGGTCCAAGTCGCAAAATCTCGCGGGATGCGCAGATTCTTGTTTACGTGGTCCGGCAAGCCCGGCGGCGAGAACTTCGGATCAACGTTGAAGGACTTGATCACTCTGGTCTCGCGACCGGCGTTATCAACCTGCATGATCCTATCTGCGCCAGCGTCAACGATCCACGAGGCGGTCCCGCCTGCTGGGTAAACGCGCCAAGGTCGGCTGAGCGGCACCGTACTTGATTGGTTCGAGGTCTCAACCTCGGCACCACCGGCAAGAGTATTTTCTCTTGCTAGAAGCGGATTCCCCGCCGAGTCCACGCGCAGAACGCGTCCCTGATCGGCGATCAAGAAGTCTCCTCGGCGGAAGCCATAGGAGCGAGAGTCTCCGGCAACCGCAACCGTATTTTCACCCGCAGCTATTCGCGATACTGTGGTGTCCGTGATGTCCAGACAGGCTTGGAGAAGTCTGACCCGGAATTCGTCAATGTTCACGATGCCTGTGAATTGAGGCCACTTCAGGTAAGGAGATGCGGAAATGTCGACGTTCGGAAATGCTCCGACAACGTTAACCGTAGTCAGATACTTGTTCCAAGTTTGCAATGGAGCACCGTTCACATGCCCATTTGTTGGGCCAGGGGGTGTCTTGAGGTCACTCGGGCTTACCGAGGTGTCCATGGAGTACATGAGGCCGCGCCTTGCGGGCGGGAACGTGAACCCAGTGGTCAAGAATCCAGGGAGGTAGCTCCCTCCGCCAAAGTAAAGCGTGTTGCCAGTCGCAACGCCTGAGGTTGAGCAATAGAGACCGTTATGCACCTGGTACCAGCGCAACGGATTCCAACTTCCCCCCGCATTGCCGGGAACGTACACTCCGTCCTGCACGGAAGCTTCGGGTTCGATCTTGATATCTGCGCCCCCGTTGGTTCTTGCATAGATTGGAAGATTGGCTGCGAGAACGTTGTTCATCACGCCCCGCGTGCTCGCCGAGAAATTGTCCACGACGATTTTCGAAACTCCCGTAACTTCATCCCGATCCAGCGTGTACTGGCCCGGTTGGAGGGAACCCATTTGCGCGGTTGTCATCGTTGACTCCGTTCGCGAGAGATCGGGTTGAACGAGTTGAAGACTGTTATTATTAAGGCCGGTTAGGGTGAATTTAGCTGCCTTCGGATCGGCGTTAAATGCCAACACCGTCGTAATGTACGGAGGCGCAGCTCCCGGGAACGGCAGAAACTTTTGGCTCGTGGCGAGAACGTAAGCCGTGTTACCGCGCACAACCGGTCCGCTCTCAAACCTCATTTCCTTCATTTTCACGTCAAGGAATGGGATGAACTTCAGGACATCATCGTAGTCAACAATCGAGGAATCATAAACGAAATTCTCATTCGCTCCGACGAGAGGTATCGATAGGGACTTGGAAGGGGCGGGCCCGTACGAATCGTGGAGTTCCCATCGGTAGAGGACTCTAAAGTCGCCTCGACCTTGTTCCTTCATGCACCAGAAACTTCCGCCGTTTGCGGCCGGTGCGACAGTGCCAACGCCCCCGACAACCACGAAAAGGTTGCCATTTGGCCCCATGGCGATGTTGCCCTTGACTTCCTTGTTGAGGCTAATACCGTCGGGGAACTGAACGTCTCCGCGCACGTAGTTCTCGGGTTGGCCGGAGCTAGCTCCGCCGGAAACCGGGGCACCCCAGTCGATCGTGTAATCGATCCGAACGGTGGTATTGGGGATCAGAGCATTGCCAATGGTGTCAAAAACAATGTTGCCGCCACCAGGGCCAGGGTAGTTGTTGTTGGAACCCCGCTGACAAATGACTTCGCCCTGAGAAGTTGAGTTGATCGAAAGGGTATTGAAGACATCGTTGGCTTGGGCATCGGTGTAAGGCAAGCCCGTTTGCATATCGATGAGCGTGATTTTCACTCCCAGTGAGCCACCGCCTGCGTAGATGGGCAAGCCTTGGTCGGAAGCTCGCGTTCGCATGACAAGCTGGGCCCCACCTTGGGAAAGGGTTGGCTTCTCGCCTCGGGCACCGAGCCAAAGGCTCGTGAGTCCCGCCGGACGTCGCTGACTGCTGACGGATTTTGTCGGAACGTAAACCACGCGATCAACGCCACCAGAATTATCCGCGATGGGAATGTAGCCTACTGTTGGGCTACCGCTTGGGCTCACAAGTCGATACGCTCCTTCCACCGCCCAGTAGCCTTTGCCGCCGACGGTATTTGGAGGGGTCATGGTGGCGAGGTCGACCATCCAAACTCGACCATTGGCCTGCGGCTTGGTCGTGGTGTCGGACATGAAAGCAATTCCGTCTTGGACGGTTGGGGTGAACGGTTGCCCGCCGACCTGATGCGCCGTTGGTACAGCGGCGGTGCCCAAGTCAACAGGATTGTTCGTTAAGTCCGGGTAAAGGGAGAATGCCCGCAGACTGCCGCCCGCGTCAACAAAGAGTATTCGGTCGGGGTCGGAGATCGCACCCGTCACTTCCGCCACGGTAACACCCGATGTACCGCCACCCACATTGGTTTCCCAAATAAGGTCAGCACCACCCACGGGATCGGCTTGGACGCCATCGTTCGGGTTCCCGTCGTTGTCGATGTCACTGGAAGGATTCGCGTCGAAAACCTGTAGCATTCCTCCAGCGATCCGGACCATTCGGCCCTTAATCAGAACCATATTGTCCGTCGGGATTCCGGGAGCGCGGAACCGCTCGATGGGGGGAGAGGAAACGTCAAGGCTTGAACTGCTTGACTTTCGCGGTCCTCCCGCCAATCCTTCGTAGGACGAGCTGAGGCTGATCATGTTGACCACAAGTTTTGCGGCCGTGTTGAAGTAAGAATCGTAAGCGGGAGTGCCCGACCAGAATCCTCGGTTAGCGTTTGCTGAAGTGAGAGACTGAGTGCTGCGGTTGATACTCTCGGCGGTATTGCAACTTGTGATGACGACAAAGCCCTCGCCTAACTTGGTGAGTCCGACAATTTGGCGCGCCGCGTCAGTTCCCGCGATCGCTTGAATACGGTTTCCGTCAAATCCGGGCCACTCATTGATGACTGAATTGCCGCCAAGATCACCAGGGGTCATCGCACGGAAAGCCATCGCATTCGATGCCATTCGCAAGAGATCAGACGATGCAATGCTGTTGGGGCTTGTCAGCAGGGGGCTAGAATAGTCCCCGTAAACCGCAGAGGTAAAGTTTGCTGAAACCATGAACGGGACGGGTGCCGGATTGACAGTCTCGATGACGCCAGAAGTTGCCGTGGTTTCGTAGGCGATCCACAGGATTCCGCCTTGGTCGACAAATCGTCGCAGTTTCTCTCGTTCGCTCGGAGTAACGGAAAGCTTGTTTCCGACCGGCAGGAGAAGAATGTTGTAGTCTCCCAACTCATCCGCGGAGGTCCGCCCTAGCGGAACTTGCCAGTAGGCAGCATTTTGCTTACTGATCCTATCGCCCAATGCGGGAAGTCCAGTGGCAATCGACCAGAAACTCTGGATGTTGCCCCACTGGGTTAGAGTGGTCGCATTAACGCGACCCGATGATCGAGGGTTGACAATATTCCAATTTGAAGGCTTGACCGATCGGTCGGAATCTAAATTGGTCCAAACGTGTGGAGTCGGTACATAGGGAGACCCGTTAACCCGTTGCGCGTCCAGATACAGGATTCCAGCATTGATCTGAACCTTGATTGCGGCTGTGTTTTGCGCAAACGATGCCGCTGTCGCGCTAAGCGCGACAGCGACCGAGATGAATTTTGTCATTTTCCGTATCACGGGTTGATTTCTCCAAAGTAGGAAAGAGTTCCAGAGACTGGAAGTCTCGGCATCGGGGGCAGTGTCCGCCCAGATGCATCGGTTCGAATTGGGTTCACGCCGTCTGCCGAGCCGAGCGCAAGCGCAGGGTCAAGCGAGATCGTGAGGTTCGGGACGTACTTCGCACCCGCCGCTCCGACAATATTTGTGCCCGCCGGGACGTGCTGAATCGGAATCATTTGACCAGTTCCAGCGAGCATTCTCGGCATCCAGTTCCACTTGCGCTGCCACGCCGCTTGAACAGCGATGGGTTGTGGCATATTTTCAGTCACCGATCCGATGATCGAAACCTTCACATTGAGCGGTTCGCCGTAGAACGGCGTTTCTGCGCGGTTGCCGGTTCGGTCGTAGCGGTCCAGTTTTGCCGCCGCTAAGCTACCGAGGGCAGCAACTTGGGCGTTGAAGATAGCTCGCGTGTCGGAAGCGTCCAAGTTGAACGCGGGACCCGGAATCACGAAGAACGAACCTTCTTCCGCAAAGAGCGAAGCCTCAATTCTCACGTCCGACGGGTTCACCGCGAATCGCGAGACAAGGTAGTTTGAGGTCGCAGAGCCGTTCGGTGAGTTCAGGCTGATGCCAAACATGGTTGAATCCTGTACTGCAAGTTGGTAAAGGCCGAAGGCATTTCCGCCAGGCGCGTTGATCTTGCGTCCTGCATAAGTGAACGTCGAATTCGCAAGCGGGGTCGCAAGCGTCTCGAATTTCGTATATCTCTGGTGCAGTGCGTCAGTAAGACCAAACAGAGGGATGTTGATGAGGACATCCAGGTCGGCTGGAGTTGCATTCGGCGTGAAGTAGGTTCGAGCAACCGGGTTGAGTTGCTCACCCGTCACAAGGTCCTTACCCGCATAGAACAGGTACGGCTGGGTCGAAGCCCCGCCGAGGAACGACATCGGGCTCACGTTCATTGAGATGAATGAAGGTCCGGGTACGTCTGCCGTGTGCTGAAGCAGCAAGGACGAGACTATCGGAGTGCCGGTATTGGTTTCTGTGTAGGTGCTTGCGTACGGTCTCCAGGTATTGGGCTGACCGGCAAAACTGCCGCCACCCGTCGTCGGGTTAAGCAGGAATTGAGCTTCAAAATTATAATCGGCGCTGGAGTTTTCGATGATGATCGACTCGGGCGTCGGAGTTCCCTTAAGGGCCGATGCGTCCTTCGCGTTGATCGTTTCGTTTTGCGCAGGCGAGAAGAAGGCTGTCGTGTTGACCGTCACAAAGTCCTTCGCCATCAGCATGAGAGTCGAGAGACTCGGACGACCGAGGAGGTTGCCAGAACCATCAACAACACCTTTGGTGATGCTGCCATTGATATAGACCGAACCCATCGAAGCGACAGTGAGTTGCACGTCGGTCGGAATAACTCCGCGAACCTGGGCATCACCTTCGAACATCAGGACACCATTGAACTGCCTGCCGTTGTTGGTGAAGTCGGCATTGGTGAGCGCGTTATTGATGATCGCCGCATGTTGGACGCTGTTCAAGATGTACGTATCCACACCGATTCGGCGAACTCGGTATCGAATGGCGGAAACGTTGGCGCTACCACCGTTCGGCAATCTCCAGTACCGTCGCGCGCTTCGCTCGTGACGAGTGATCGTAAAGCCATCAGGCTCCAGTAAAAGTGTAGTTGCAACAGGTCGGTAGTAAGGACCAAACCAGGCCCCACCCGTCTGGTTGACACTGTATGGATTGAGCCATTCTTGCACCAACGAGTTCCGACCTTGATTGGCTTCGCGGGTGATTTCCGAACTAGAAGCGCCACGCTCCTCAGAATCGCAATAGACGCCGCTTCCATAACCGTAGCGCCCGATATTGCGACCGTTGAAGAGGACGCCCGAGTCACGGGTGAGAGTTGTATAACGGTTCAAATTGTTGTTGGGATCAACAGTGAGCATGGATGGTGGCTCAAGACGAGCAACCGAACGTGGATGTCCATCCGTATCCGAATCATTGACTCCATCGCGAAGTAAGCCGCCGACGGTGTTGAATCCTGCGTTCTTGCTGTCAACCTGTCCGAGATTCGTCAATGCAGTTGTTGTGGCAGACGTGGGGATGGCGAAGCTCAGACTCGCACTGCCATTTGCAGAACTGATATTTCCCGAACAAAGCCAACCATCTCCGCGTGAGGCATCAACCATGGCGACCACATCACCATGAATCATCAAATCGCCATTGCATCGAAGTCCGCCCGTCCCTTGCAGAACAACATTTCCGCTCGAGTCTGCGATTTGGCTACCGAAAAGAGTTGTCAGGCGAACATCCACTGGCCCCGCCCCTTCGTTGTATGAAGCGCCGATGCCTTCCCCAGCTCCGCCAAGCGTTCTGGTCAAACTCCCAATTTCAGCAGGGCGCGAAACATTGAATTTGTTGGAAATGAAGTGAGAGTAGTCGAACAGTCCTACCTGCGCGAAAGCGATCAGCTTTCGGCTCAAACCATTCGTGCTGTCCAATGCCTTCATTTTTCCGAGACTATCGCGGAATTGCGCGTTACTGGTGAAGAGAGAAACTTGGACCGCTTGCGCCAAAAGGGTGCTCGGGTCATTTGAGTTAACCTTTCCTGCTCGACCCACCGACTCAAGGATTATGAAGGCGCGAGCCTTACCCGGTTGCCGTAAGGCACCGGAACCACTGGCCAAGCTACCAAAGTCTGCCGGTGCGTAGCGAACGCGAATGAGCGAACGACCTTTCTCGCTGTCAATCCTGGAGAACGGGCCAAGCCCATCGGGACCACCTTGGTCTACAAGCGTATCCAAATCAGTCCGGTAGGGTCTTCCAGAACCCGGTCTCAGATAAAGTGCGTCCGGATCGCGGGAATTCCCGAGGCCGTCGATGTTAAACACAGAACCATCCGGTCGCCAGTCGGCGCCGAGCGTCGAGTTCTGGAGTTGATAATGAGCATATCGGATGCCCGACTCCGCCAAATCTCCCGCCAGGGTTCGGCGCGATGATCGGCTGGAATTCGTGATATTGCGACTCACGAGAGCGGCAAAAACGAATCCGAGGATGAGTAAGACCCCAAGCACCAAGATCGCAATGATCAGGGTCTGGCCTTTTTGGCGACTCGGCAATAAGCGTCGGTCAAGCATATCTATCAATTCCTAGCGTACAAAATTTCTCACGGCTGCAGAACCCTTCAAGGTCACCTGCTGCGGATTGGGGGATTGCCCTCCGCCGGGGTAAGTCAGAATCGTCAAGTTCACGGTGATCACCTGTTGGGTGTCGTAGTCCACCGCAAAAACGTCGTTCTGCTCATTGAATTGGAAGCGATACGAGACCGAGATGTTCCCCGAGGGAATAGGACTCGTTGGGTCCGAATTAAACTCGACGTAACCTGCCTTCGTTTTAGCTTCCAAAATCGCGGAAATCGGATTCAGTGGGTCGTAGACTGCCGGAGGATTGACAAGCCCAATCGCGCTCCAATTCACCGCAGGTTGATCCGTGTAGTTAATTCGGTACTGGTTCGGCCCAATCTCTTGGCCGGTAACACGCGTGTATCGAGTTGGCAAGCCCTTATTGGGGCCATCGATTTGGTCGGGACCGACAATGATTTCGCTACCGGGGACCAATCTCGCTCGGTTAAATCCAAACGTAGGGTGCAATGGCGATGGCTCGCCGTCCTTATTGCGCAGATTGCGTAGGTCGATAAATCGCTTGCAAAGCTCTGCTTTGTTTCCCAAAATGTCACCCGCAGTGATCATCTGAGGGGCCCAAATCAGGTCCCAGTCCAGCCAAAGAACGTTGAAGCGCTGGTTGATCTGCGAAGTCGTTGAACCTGGATTGTATGCGTTGCCCTGCCATCGAGTTGCAGAGGAGGCACCCGCCAAACTCGGATCGTTCGCGGGAGTCGCCGCTGGGCCGACAAACGACTCGGGTCGATTGTCTTCTGGATTCGAGAATCCTGCGTTGCTTGGGGTGTTAAAGGGTCCGCCGTTGCCGACCTCGGTAATACCAAAGCTAGAAGTGATCTTTCCTGTTCGCTTGTCGTAGCCGAATGGAATAAAGTTACTCATCGCCAAAGCGTTGGTCTTAAAGTTGGACCTGGAGTTCGCTTGTTGGACTGCGTAGGAGAACGGATAGAGCATCAGATTGCCTGCTGCAATAGATCCGTTCAGACGAGTCGAAGCATAGTTGTACTCCGAGACATCGAAGACCTCTGTCGCGCCACCAAAGAAAATGCTGGTTCCGATGTAGTTTCCGTTGACATCAAATCTATCGGCGGTCTCGTTACGATCAAGCGGATTGGATGTTACAGGGTTCACCTGCCATCCGTTGGGAGTGCTCGGGTAATTCGTAATCACAGACTGCGACCAGCCGCCAAACACGGTTCGGAACACGTCAGGGCCAATCTTGATGGCATTCGAGCTTTCTTCACCCTCCCGAACCGCGAGTTGTCCGTTCGGAGTCTCGTTGCTGACGCGGGTAGGAGCAAAAGTCACGAGGGAAATCAGTTGCGGAACGTTTCCGACAAAAGTGACCGCACGGGAAGCCCTGTCGTAGACCGGCAAGATCATGTCGTAGCGACTAAAGTCAGTCACGATTCGGGAAGCCCCGAGCCAAGCCCGAATTCGGTCGTTCTTGGCGGTCAAGGCAGCTCCTGCAAGTGCAGTCCCCGTGACGTCGTCCACTCCGGGAATCATGAAATATGGGGAGTCCACGTTGTCCGGCTTAGAATCCGCGTCAACATCAACGAACAACTTATTGTTAAAGGTCCATGTTCCTGCATTGAGTGTTCTGTACGCGACTTGCGCCTTTCTCAAGACAAACAGATTGTCCTGACCGCCAGATTGCTTCATCAAGAGTCCATCGTACGGGTTCAGATAAGGCAAAAACGGATCGCGGAGTGCGAGGAAATATCGGCTCAGACGAAATCCTTGGCTGGCCGGAACAATCGGTTGGCCGACCGGAGCCTTCAGCGTCGGGTCTTCGCGCCAGTTGGCCGGGTCCGTCGGATCCGCCGAAGGATCAATGAGTGAGTTGGGGTTTTTCAGCGCCCCACTTGCACCGGAATAAGGGGCGGCAGCCGGCTCAAAAACGTCAATCTTTGTGTTGGCGAGCAGGATGGTTTCGAGCGCGCCGTTCCGACCCGGAACAACGACAGCACACGCGCCCTTAACGCCGGAGTTATCCCGAACGCCAGAGCCATTGGCGATGTCGCGAGTGATCTGATCAATCAGAAGTCGCGCCCTTTCTTGCGCATTTGCAAAACTCTGTGCGGCGCGGGTCAGGTTGAAACTCTGCACAACCGGAATCGTAATGATCGTCAGCAGGATGGCGGTAATCGCCATGACTGTAATCAATTCAATCAGCGTAAAAGCTTTCTTTAGTCTCATTGACTCACTCCTCGAACGAGGAAATTCTCAGCATCGGACTTGCGGGTCGTCTGGGTCCACTTATCAAGATTCACCATCGTGTCCGCGGGAGTTGGGCCGAGTTTCAGGAAGCTAGGGTTCCAAGAAACCCGAACATCCACGCTTGCGCCTCGGACTCGCCGCACGGCGTAGCCGTTTGAGAAGTCCAAGGTCGTCGCGGCAGGGAAAATCTCTTGAATATCGACATGGGCCATGTCGGTCACGGCATCGCCTGCGTGGGGAGGATGAATTTCAAACTCCTGATCAAAGGCGGAGCGAGTTGCAGTTCCATCCCAGTACCAAAGTTCGCCGAGGATGACCTTCTTGCCGATGTCGCAAAGTGGGAAATAGATTTCGGTGGCATTGCCAACCGGGAACGCACCCGTGTTACCCATGTAGCACTGCTTATAGCCTAGGCTAGCAGAATCGGTGGCAATATACTCACTTGCGGCCTTGGAAACCTGCACCGCGAATTCTTGGCGTCCCATGTAGAGCGCACGAAGTGAGCGACCGGCTAGGTCAACATGGACAGGAACGCTGGTAGGTCCTGAAAAAATCATATTGAGGTCATTGCCCGTAGTTTTGACCGTGACAACTCCCAGGGACTTGTCGAGTTGAATCGCGCTTTCCATCACGATTCCACCAGACTCTAGGTCCACCAGCAAGAAGTCTCGCTGCGCAACCGCAGGAATGCCACCGGAGCGAACCGTGAATCCGAGTCCGGGGTAGGGCAATCCATCGATATCCGGGTTGCCTTTGACTTTGAGACTCTGCATCGCAAGGCGATAGGGACGTCCATCGGTCGGAACGCGGAAATCCTCGCGGATGATTCTCCAGTCAAAAACATCGTAGTCCACTCGAGCCACCAGCGGTGCACGCGCTCTTCGAGTTTTTTGGATATATCCAAAGCCCGCTTTGTTGAACATCAGGGTTCCAATGGAGCGGTCCAAGATGCAGAACTCGTAGGCGGAATCTTCTGGGGCACCATTGGTGAACGCAAGCGGGTCTGCAACCTCTGCGAACATTCGTTGAACCCGGACAGTGTCCACTTCGGCGTAGGCAGCAACTCCAACCAGAGATTGAACCGTGATCGTGTTGACCGTCTGACCTGGCCCAGCCGGAACAGTAATCGGGCCGAGGATAGCAGTTCGCGTAACACCGGTCGCTGTCTCGACATAGTTCATCGCGATACGATAGCCGCGAGCAACAGTGCTGCCGGGGAGGGCGATTTCCGTGCCGTCATCGGTCAAGAAGTAATCAAAAGCAGCTAATCCACGATTGGTAGGGATGGTTTCGACGTAGTTTTTCTGCATGTCGTTGCCATAGACGGAAACCGGTGAAGTTGCGCCCAGCCCGTTGACAATGGGTCCGAACTGCAAACTCATCACCGATCCAAACGCGGCAGGGCCAGCATTGTACGGAACGAATCGCGGACCGGGAACCTTCTTGCCCTCGCCGATCACACGACGAACGGTGTTGGCTCCAGAAAATCGCTTCCAGTCCCCCAGAACCACACTGCCGACGGACATAATGCCCGCATTGTCAATCGTCGCGCCTGCCGGGATAAGGTCATTCGGGCGACGAGTAAGGTCGATCTGAGTCGCAAATCCGGCCCCGTCAGCAATGTAGGTCACTGGAAGAATTGCCTCGGCAAGTTGCTCACCTTGACCAATCATTCGCTGCATCTCTGCGCGAGCCAAGTTATTGGAAACCGCGTTGTTGCGAGTCGTGCGCAGGATTCCGAGACCACGCGGGAAAATCTGGGCAACACCCAAAACTCCCACGAGGAATACCACGATCACGACGAGAATTTCGACGATTGTGGTTCCGCTACGCTTATTCATGCGACGAGTAAAACTCATATCTTTAAGTCCAAAACAATATTAAGGGGCCAGAGCCTAAGGGAGAACGCGCCAGGATTTGAGGGCGACGCTTGCGCTGTCATAGTTGCGCGAGCTTCCACCGAGGAAAAGCACGACTTCGCGCTTCACTCTCTGCACTGCTCCACCCGAGTATTCGCGGTAGTGGCTATTCCAAGTGATCACCGTATTCTCAGGAGGATCGCTGTAGCCAAGTTGGCGAGGGTCGTCCATTGCGTCGCCGGAACCGAGTCCGAATCCGGTCCAGAAAAGGGCATATCGCAGTTCAGGATTCTTCGCGGGGTCTCCGGGAGTAGTCGTGACATCGTATCCGCTCACAGTATAAAACCTTCGCGGAACACCAGCACCGTCAACAACAGGAGTTCCCAGGCCGTTTAACTGCCGGGCCCCCGCTGGATCGTCCAAGGTGGTTATGGCGCCATCGCCATTTAAGTCTAAAATCGGAGCACTTCCCACCCCTGAAGCATCGGCGGTCGGCCAGACTGCGCTGGTCGTATCCGTCATCTTCGCCTGATTCTTCACGGGTCGCAAGACATCAATGCTATCGACGCGCTTAGGATACAAATAGCCTGTAATCGAGTTCGCGGGAATGACTTGTCCCACATTCGGTCCCGATTGGTAAAGGGTTACATATCCAAGCAAAGCAGGCGGATATCCACCCTGATCCACGCGGTAAAGCTGCAACGACGAACGGAGGCTATTCATCGAACTGATGTCGCTTCCCCGGTTCGCGTTGTCCTTCGCACGGCTAAAAACCGGGAAGATAATTGCGGAAAGAATTGCAATGATGGCGATCACCACAAGCAGTTCAATCAGTGTAAATGCACGAATTCGTCTCATAAGCCCTTCCGAACGTTCAGATTGTAGACTACCAGGAATCCGTAAGTGTTCCCTAGTCCCAAGTCATCATTAGTTAAATCTTGCGATGTAAGATGCCCAAAGAGCCACGATCTGATCTTCGAACAGCATTGCGCACAAAGCACCCAGTGCTAATGCCGGACCAAACGGGATCATCGTGATCGGGACATCTTCATCCTCATCTTGGACTTCCTCGACGGAGTAAGGGTTCTCTCCAAAGTAGTTTTCGTAAAATTTGGGGACAAAAAGTCCTATTACGTCAAAGCAAAGGGCGTAGCCCAACCCACACTTGAAAAGCGATGGGATCGTCTCGGGGACATAGGGTTCGTCGTCTTCCCCTTCAGGTTCGTCGGCTGGAATTCGACCCTTGACGATGAGAATGTTTCGATAAATAAGAACGCCCACGCCCATCACTGTTCCCAAAACTACCGCGCAGGCGAGACTCGCCATCGTCATCGCCGGGAAAAGCATAGCTCCAATACCTCGCGCCATTTTGATATCCCCGTGGCCCATCGCATCTTTACGAAAGGCGATTCGCCCGAACAGAGCGATAAACCAGATGATGAATGCGCCGAGCAATCCACCCGCCAGTGCGCTGGGCACTCCCCAAGTCATCGCTCTGGAAT
>JAIOPU010000174.1 GCA_021413725.1 Armatimonadota bacterium
GGTTGGATCGTTGCGGAGTTCCTGCGCGAGAGCAGATTTGACCGCGGCAGAGAATGTCATCTTCATACGAACACCCCCTGCAGTGCTGTGGCCTCATCGGGAAATGGACTGGCCAACGCAAACTCAACCGCATCATCCACGATGCCTTTTGACTCGGCTTCGATGTCCAAGAGTTGCTGAGTCGTTGCTTTGCTGTTCTCGGTGAGCCATGCCGCAAACCGAATGATGGGAGACTTGGTCTCCCACTCCGCAACCTCCTCTTTAGTTCGATAGCTGAGTCCGGGGTCGAGATTGTAGTGGCCGCAAGTTCGATAAGTCATCGCTTCGATAAAGGTCGCCCCACCCCCTGTCCTCGCCTTGTCTGCGGCCATAGCCGTCGCCTCATAAACGGCGAGGACATCATTGCCGTCCACGATGACCGACTCAATCGCGTAAGCGGCAGTTCGGTCCGAGAGTTTGGTCACCGCAGAACTTCGGTCTAGCGGAGTCATCTCTGAATAATGGTTATTCTCGCAAAGGAAAATCAAAGGCAGTTTCCATAGCCCCGCCATGTTCATCACCTCATGGACAACACCCTGGTTGATCGCACCATCTCCAAATACTGTGACCGCGATTCGATCTTCCTTCAGAAGCTTGGCACTCAAAGCCGCACCTGCTGCAGTTGGAATTCCGCCCGCGACGATCCCGTTTGCGCCAAGGACACCGTGCTCGGGATCAAAGATGTGCATTTTGCCGCCCTTGCCGCCACAGATACCATCTGCGCGGCCACAAATCTCCGCCATAATCCGACCCAGATCGCATCCTTTGGCGAGGACATAGCCGTGACCGCGATAAGTCATCGTGATCGAATCGGACTGGCGCAACGCGAGACAAACCCCGGCGGGAATTGCCTCCTGTCCCCTTGCTAAGTGTAAAGAGCCGCGCAGGTTCCCGGCGGTGGACTGAACCATCAAGGCTTCTTCAAAATGCCGCATGGTCAGCATCGTTCGATACAACCCGATGAGGTCGGCATCGATGAGTTCGGCGGCAGGAATCATGTTGCCAAGGTTACCCGACAGCCCTTCCCGACGAAAGCGAAACGGTATAGTAACCCCATGTCCAAGTCTTGGGGAATAAAGATCGTTGGAGTGTCAGTTGCGCTCATCATTGCGCTCCTCAGCGGATGCGGGTCCAAGCCATTACCTGCGGCAAACCAAGACACAGTAGTAACCATAGGGTCGGCGGCGACGGTAAAGGTTTTTGCTTTTGGGGACATGAAAATTTCATTCCCTTCTGGGGTCGGGCTCAAAAGGGCAGCGAGTGATCCAAATGCCATCAGCAATGAACCATTGACCTTACTCGAAGCGGAATTTCGACGGGACCTGCAATCACGAACTCTTGAAGACGGCACTACTTACGCTGATTATGCTTGGGCCGCCATCGGCAAGGATCCGGAACGGTATCTCGTCTTCACAGGGGACAGAACAGTCCTCTCGCAATCGGACGTAAGCTTTGCAACTGGAAGTGGATTCGTTCTGACTTCGGACGGGCACATCGTGACTTGCCAACATTGCGTACAAGGTGGACCTGTCCCCGGATTTATCAATCAAGAAATCTACGACGGCTTTCTGAGGGTCATGCGCGAGAAAATCGGGGCAGCCGCATCGGAAGGCGTCATGACGAAATCTGCAAGAGGAATCATTGACTTCCTTATTGACCATGCTCAAGCAGAGGCGATCTTCAAAGAAGCTCGCGTTCTCATTCCCCAAGTCCCAAAGGATACCAATGGTTACAATTCCCTCACTCGTGAAGAGACAAGCAACTCGTTGCTGCAACAATATCTGCCGTCCTCATCGGCCCAGATTCGCAAGTGGACCTGGAGTTGCGCAATTGTCGCCAGTGGCGAAGGCTGGCCAGGAAAAGATGTTGCGGTTCTGAAAATCCCCGCCAACAACCTGCTCACTCTAGGCGTGAGCAGGGAAGCGAGCCCGAGACCAGATTCCACCGTGCTGTGCCTCGGATTTCCCGGAAAGGCTGTTCAGCAAGGTGCGATGACCAAGGAAGCGCAATTTCGCGTGATCCTTCATGGCGGCAGAGTCGGGCAATTGCTGCCGACTCGGTCGGGATTCGATGCCATCCACACCGACGCTGATATCAACCACGGCGATAGCGGTGGACCTGGCATGAATGATTCCGGCGCCGTGATCGGGTTGAGTGTGAGTGGACAGGAGGATGTGCCTGGGCAGAACTACCTTGTTCCTGCAAGCGTGATCCTGGAAAGAATGAAAGAAGCGGGTGTGACCGAGTCCAATGATCAACTGAACAAGGATTGGCGTGAGGGTTTGCTTTTGCTACAGGCGAAGCGCTTCGCCGAGGCAAAGGCAATCCTTGAGAAGGTACGCAATGCGCAAGGTGGAGACAACTCGGTTGCGAAACACCTTGAATCAGCCAGTAGCGCGGGGCCGAACTCCATTAATCTTTTCTTGGATCGCGCGATCAAGGATTGCGACGAAGGGTTGAAAACGAGATAACTTACGTCTTTGCAATCTTCCGAGCGACAACCGTCAGGGCGATTGCTCCCAAAACGTATTCCGTCATGTGAGTCAGCGCGACCGACATGATGCGATGGTCGAAATCAAATGTTTTGCGACGCGCTTCGAGGGGAACGATGATGCCAATCAGTCCATATGTCCCCGCCAAAATTAGCATCAAGATTACCCAAAGCACCAAGCAGGCACGCGCCATCATTCCGCGTACAGCGGCCACGGGAAGCGGCTCCTTACGGCGTGAGTTGATGAATGCCAAAATCCCTCCCGCAATCGCCCCAAACCACCAAGAGGCCCCAATCCCCCAGATCAACGCCATGACAACCGGAGAAGTCGAGTCCACTACCTTGGGATGGTGAACCGTGAAATACTCAACCGCCAAATGAGCGGTGACCATGTCCATCGCAACCCCCAGGCAACACGCCAAGAGTACGCAGTCCAGAACGATGCGAAGGCTCTGGGAGTATCGTCCCATACTTCCAGTAAACCCTGAATCGCTTTTCAACGATGGGTAGAATGGGAGCATGGCACCCCAACATCCTTCTGTAAAGAGCTTTGATCGAGCAATCAACATCTTCCTCCAAGACCTCCAAGCCCTGCCCGAAGAAGCTTTCACCAAGAGCTTCGGCCCGGCGACGCGCACCGTTGCGGATATTGTCTATGAGGTCAACTTGGTAAACGACGACGTCGCGTTGGTGATGCAAGGGCAAAAAGCGAGTGATTGGCCTGAGGGCTGGGTCAAGGCTCCCGCAGATTTCAACACGAAAGATATCGTGACCGCGGCGTTCAGCGCATCTTCAGCCGACGCATTGGCGGTCGCGAGTGGCTTTTCGAACGAAGAACTCGAAGCCCCCCTTCAGACCGAAGACGGCGAAACTACCCGCGCCGACCGGTGCCGCTTCATGACCATCCATCTTTGGTATCACAGCGGCCAGTTGAACTTTATCCAGACTTTGCTGGGCGACGATGCTTGGCATTGGGCCTGACCACCGGTGTCCCAGTCCAGACAATCGTCTCGGCGGCTTCCCAAGGAAGTGGAATTCCAGAATGCTCGTCCATCGAAATGGTGGCGTCGGGCCATTTTCGGGTCATCCACAACCAGCCGTCGTGACGTTCCGTGCGGCGGATAGCACGTTCGATGCGGACGTAACGGCCACCCGGAATGATAAATTCTACGAGCCCGCTGGGCGGACTTTCGTTGGGAAGGAGCGCAAAGCCTATGGTGGAGCGCATGGTGCCGTCGGCGGGATGGGTCCACAGATTATCCCAGTAGACGGTGAAAAAGTGCCGGTTATGAAACTCGGCAGGGAAGGTCTCGGCCAGTTTGGCGTAGGCTCCACCGAGGAGACTGTAGGAGCCAATATGCTGCACGGCAGCGATTCTTACAGCGGGGCGAATTGTGAACCGAAATGGAAAGCGCCGGGCCAACCCATCCGGTTCGGGCTCATCCCAGGTGGAATTCCAGTGGATTCCGCCGTCGAATTTCTGGTTCGGCTTGATCCCCGAGTGCCGAAACTCGCGCGGTGCAGAGCCGCAGAAACGCCGGAAAGCGCGGCAAAATGCAGAGAGATTGTGGTACCCGCAATCCACTGCGATCTTGTCTATCGGCTCACTCGTGTGCGCGATTCGGTGCCGGGCCATCTCCATTCGGATTCTCCGAATAAACGACCCCGGAGATTCGCCGACCCGCTCCCGAAAAAGCGTGCACCAATGAGAGCGGTCGAACCCAGCTTCCTCGGCTAGGGTCTCGGTTGTGAAAGTTTCCCCCGGACTACGAAGAATCCGGCCCACGAGGTGGGCCAGATTCTGTTCGAGCTCATACAGTCGGTCGGAATTCATCGTTTATCTTCGATGGCGCACCATTGCCGCCAGACCCAGCGCGAGAAATCCAACCGTCGCCGGTTCGGGCACGAGCTGAATCGACACAGGACTGCCGAGCCCACTAAGCGCAACACCCTGGGATGCTCCCGTGGTTGCATCGAATTTCAGTAGTTTGCCATTTCGCCAGCTCGTCACGTAAAGAGTATTACCCAAGAACGCCATTCCGGCCGCGCCGCTCAGAGTGCCACTTCCAGCCGCCACGAATTCGTCAATGAATGCCCCAGTCGTTCCGTCGTACCGCAAAACCTTGTTCCCATCATCACTCGCAACATACAGCTTGCCGCCCCGCCATAGCAGTTGACGGGGAGTAATGAGGCCGCCGCTTCCGCCTGGAATGAAGTTGCCCATGAAGGCTCCTGTGACGCCGTTAAAGCGCGCGACGTGGTGGGTGTAGTAGTTCGGAACGTAAAGATTCCCGTCTGGCCCGAAGATCATGCCAAGGTCCGGACCGCTCACTAATCCCGAGGCCGCCGTAACAAATTCCCCGAGATAAGTGCCGTTCGCGGCATATTTCGTGATTGAACTACTATTGAAATTCGCGGCAAAAATTTCGCCTGAAGCATTCGTCGCCAGCGCAGTCGGTGCGCTCAATCCGGCATTCGCGAAGATGCCCATGTAGGTTCCGGTGGCTGAGTAACGTCGAATGGTATTCGTTGCCTCGCTCGTTGCAAACACCTCGCCATTCGGAAGTCGGAGCATTCCCAGCGGGGTACTGACCGAGCCACCGTCAACGCTGCCAAGATTCGTCCCCGCTTCGAGATTAAAGCGAGTAATCGAATTCTGGAAGTATCGACCGATCCAGACTTCCGTTGCTAAGGCTTGAGAGGCAGAGACACAAAAACAAATTAAACATAGGATTTTCTTTTCCATCCTAAAAGTATCCGCCAGACCTATGCTTGCAACTGTGCCGATTGTGGGCTTTTGGACCGTGGAGAGAATTGATTGTTGGCATGCTACCTTGCGCAAAAATCGCTTAGGGTCAGTTATCGCAGGATCGCAGGTGCAGAAGCATCCAGCCCAAAATAACCCCAGATTGTCAAGTTTCATTTCAAGTCAAGCTTTCTAATCGTAAGAACGTTCATATGCAATTTAGTCGAAAAATTCCCATAGCCTAGTGCGAATTGTTCGGGGTGCTTGATGTCCAACTATGATCGTAGTCCACAAAGGGTCGTGGTCGCCGTTCCACCATCTCAACGGTGCGCGCCCTGATTCAAATTCGACAGTTTCACCTTTGTCATTTACCCAAATTGGCCCGGAAGCCCCTCGGTCAACATTCTTGAAGCCTGCACTTTGTAATTCTTGCTTGCACCGTGCCTCAAACTGCCTGATGGGGACATTAACGTCGTAAAGTCTGTGCTCTGATGTTCCCCGGCGCCCGTCAAGGATGAGATAGCCCAAAAGCCCGTCCTGGACTGGCCTTAGTTTCTTCGTAAAGCTGAATTCCCGCCAATCCCGGTGATATTCAAACCACCAAACTCCGGTTGTGAAAATGCAGAAAGTCGCTGCAATAATTATCCAAAGTCGCCTTTTCCTCGGCCTAGTTTGCTTCATCGAATTATATAAACATCGTTTTATCGAAAGTGTTTCGCCCGGCTCAACGTCCTCGCAAAATCGTCTTCCCATTCCTCCGCCCCGTTGCTTTCCCCAGAGACAAAGTCTGCACCCCCGAAACATAAACGTCTCGGATTCCCTCGCTCAGCAAGGTCGGGTTTGCCGGAGTCGCGTTGTCACGGATCGTCTTCGGATCGAAGATGACCACGTCCGCAATAAAACCCTGCTTCAACATCCCGCGATCTTTGAGCCGGAATGTCTTTGCGGTGAGGGAAGTCATCTTTCGAATCGCCTCAGGAAGGGAGATAAGCTTCTTGTCCCTAACATACCGACCGAGCAATCGAGGGAAAGTCCCCGCCCCGCGCGGATGGCTTCCGCCGATCGCGCCATCGCTGCAGAACATCGTTCGCGGGCTCTTGATAAAGTGCTCCAGATCGTTCTCGGTCATCGCGGTCACAACGACGTGCTGGCTTCCTGAACTGCCGGGGCCTTCTGTTTTGCGTAGGATTTCTTGGATAGTCGCGATCGCGTCCTTGCCCGTCATCGTGGCGATTTCGGCGAGCGTCTTTCCCACCCAAGTCGGCTCGTGGGTGTATCCGACCAGGAGGACATTTTGCGGTCCGCCGACATCAGCAAGTCCACGCTCCCAAATCTTGCGATCCTCCCAATCGCGGCTCGGTGAAAGCGCGGCAATGGTCGAGTGCCAGTAGAGGTAGGGATAAACGTCGGCGGTGATCTTCTCCTTGACGCCGATTTTGTCGGTCAGAGCGGCTTTGTTCCAAACGGCGAGGGTTCCGAGTTTGATATGCGAAATCTGCGCATGGAGCTTAGCCTCGCGCGAGATTCGGCAGAGCTCCTCAAAAGCCTCGAACGACTTGTCGGCCTCATCGCGGATGTGGCTAATGTACATCCCTTTGTATTTGGCCGCGACTTTCGCCATCGCAATCAGCTCTTCGGTGGTCGAATAATAGCCCGGGTCGTATTCCAATCCGCTCGAAAGCCCAAGCGCTCCGTCCTTCATGTCTTGGCGCAAGAGATCGCACATCTTGGCGATCTCGGCGGCAGTCGCGGGTCGCTTGTAATCGTCGCCCATGATCTTTCGCCGAATCCCTCCGTGCCCCGAAAAACTCGCAAAATTGATCGCCGGTTGATGCCCAGCAAGCTCCTTCAATTCCGCAGTCAAAGGCTGGCTCCAACCCCCATCCTGCCCCACAACCGCCGTCGTAATTCCCTGCGTAAGCTGCGAAACCGCCAGCGGATCATCATCAATCCCACCCGCCGCGTGCGAATGCGCGTCGATGAACCCCGGAGCAACCGCGAGGCCTTTCGCTGAAAAAATGGTGTCACCGGGAAGAGGCGAAAGCTTTCCGATCGCCGTGATCCGGTCGCCGCTAATGCGCAGGTCGCCGATGTAGGACTTATGCCCCGACCCATCCAGAATAGTCCCGCCTTGGATGAGGATCGAGGGGGCAATGACGAGGCTGAGAATCGTGGAGAGCATGGTTTGAGCATACTCGAAGCACTCACGGAGGGGTTACTCTCCTAATCTCCTCGCCCCTGAAAGGGGGAGGTCGGTGAGCCTCAGCGAACTGGGAGGGGAAATTTGGTTCTCGGGAGCAAATCCCCGCCCCCGACAAACCCCCCTGCGAAACCCCCGAACCCAGCGTGAAACAACGAGAAAGACAAAAAGAAAAGTGCCCCTCAAATCAAGAAAGGGGGCACGATTCACACAACTTAGAAACAATATGTCAAAAAAACTAAGCTGCGACTTTCAGAGCAGCACCGTTGCCGCCGCCCCAAAGTGTGATAGGCACCGAGTAGCTCGATGTCTGGCCGTTGCGCTTGGCAACGACTCGGAAACTCACCTGAGTGCCAGGTGTGCTTTGATAATCCAACTTCGACTTCGTCGTGCTGTCGAAGAATGTCCAAGGCCCGTCTAGGCTCTCTGTTGTTTCCACATTAAAGATGGTGCCGCCATTGTTGCCGTTGCGTTGCCATTTCAGCGTGACCACACCGGCAATGCTGACTTCCATCGGAAGGAATTGCGGAGTTGTCGGAGGAGTGCTGCTGCCCTGGGTGTTGTGATTCGGCATGAGCAAGGCGTCCAAAAGCGAATTAGGAATCGCCGGGTTCGCTCTCCAAGTCTTGGCATACTTCGCAACAAGAGCCTTTGCCGCCTTCTTGTTCGCGTTCTTAGTCGCAACAATCGACTTCAGCGTTGCCTTTTCGTTCACGGAGGCAGTGTAGGCAGTTTGGAAGTCCCCAAATACTTTGCCTAACTCAGCTAGCGCCGGGGCGTCGAGCGATAATGCGGTTTTGTTCGCAGTAGCGGTCGCGAGTACGACGGCCAAATCCGGGGCTAAATAAGAATCTCGAGTCTCTTCGGTCACAAACATCCTAGAAGACCTCCTGAATATTTAGGACGAGGGCCAGATTTGGCGCGACATAAGAACTGTTCGATTGATTTATCTTTTTCATGATCTTAGTTTCTCCAGCACACCTGGGGTTTGTTATCGGCCCAGATTGACTACTCTTAAATGCTGGCAAAAACTCTTCTGAAAATTAGAGGAGAAATATCAAATTCTTTTTGCGTGAACCTAATTCCGGCCTGAAAAAACCTTTATTTGGCTATTCCGCCGCTTAGCCTCGTCGTGACTGACTTGATCGGTTGCATCGTACTCCTGCTCGGATTCCTCAGCAGGCGCCTTGTAGGGCAGCCTCTGATCTGAACTCAACCGGTTGCGAGGTTCTATCGAGCAAGCCATGCAGGGCGGGTCGCAGAGTCACGAGCCTGCCAGCCGGAGCGACTGGTACTACGCGTTTTCTCAAACCAAACAGGCCACGCTCCGCCCTAGGTTCCTGTACTTCGCGCTTTGCTAGATTTCTTGCGACTTCAAACGTGTAGTCCTTACTGGTCATAATCCTGTCAGCCTCATCAAAGAAACATAGAACACCCGCATCATACAGTTCCTGCATCGTTTCCTCCGGCGTACCATATCTCTTCAGCGAGTCCAGAATAGGGCCTTCAGTTGATGTCCAGCCGCCACTAAAGCAGGCAAGTAGAGACTTCGTGATATCTTCAATGCTCCCTGCCGACATTGTTACTTCGTTTGCCAGGTTTGCCAGCTTATTTTCGGCAAAGGTCGATAGTGCCTTTCTAATCGCGGGTTCCTCTGCCGGGAGTCCGCCTGCAGATTGTGCGTGGTTGATTACCCATTGCAGGAGAACAATTAGGTCTCGTGGCCTTAGATAAGTTCTATCAAGTAGATAATCAATGGTAGTTTGACCTTGGAACGTCTGAGGCAGAAGTGAGTCCCACGAGAACTCCTTGTCGGATGCCATCTCTGCACCCGCACGAATACGTTCAGCGATCATTGCCTTCAACTCGGTCTTTGACCATTCGATAATGCCAATATTCCACTTGTCAGACTCCTGATCGCCTTTCCTGATGCTTGCCAAGATATCTTCACGAAGGAATAGAACAGGATGCACGGTATGGCCCATGCTGTTGCTGAGCAAAAAGCACTCGTGCACAAATGCGCGTAGATAGTCTTTCTGAGGCTTTGAGCCTGTCTCCCATGCTTCGTCAAGGCGATCCGCAAACACGAGGAGTTTCCAGCCTTTTAGCAGTTCTCGCAACCACGGCTCGGCTTGATTAAACCGTAGCGCGACAAACTGGTCTCGGGTAAGTGTGAGCAGATCAGTGTCGCTCACCCCCACGACGCGCAGGAAGCGATCGAAGTAATCCGTCGAATCATTAAGGCCAAGATTCAATATCCAACCTTCCAAAGATTGGTATTCAGCCGAAGACTTGTAACCAGTGCCCGCAGCCAGCAGGATCGCTTGACTTAGCTCAATAATAAGATTTGCTCGCCAGAATGAGCGAAAGAGGAGGTCGGGATTTACGTGGTCCTTGAGGCGCTCTGCCGCAGACATGAGTCTGTGAACTTCAAATGTCGTGAATTCTAGAAAGATGGGCTTTGACTTGGTTGGAAACTCAACATGATCGCAAAGATACTTGTAAATCGCGGACTTACCAGCCCCCTTCGCACCAATGATTAAGAACTTCTGCCCAAACTCGGCCCATTGAGCATATTGTGTGTAGTAAAAGGCTTTACTTAGCAAGCTGTCCGCTTCGGCGGCAGGATTCCCAAGATCTAGAATCGCCCGGTGGATGCGCTTAACATCTTCTTCCTTCTTTTGAGCGGCCTCAATCTTATCCGCATCCAGTTTCCAGGATTTTAAAAAGTCCTCAAGTTTGTCTTGCAAGACTGCCAAGCGCTGGTATCCGTGCAAGACGCCGCCAAGATCAATCATCTGGTGGCTCATTGGCTGTTCCTGAAAAACGGCAATTCGTTTTCCCATCCCAACGGACAGACCCAAAAGTAGAGCCGTCAGCGCGTTTAATTCTTGATGCTTTGGATTCTGGTCCGTAACGAAGTGGCCCACAACCGCAAATGACTCTTTGATGTTTTTCGCATAGTCGTAGAGCTGGTGACTTGTGTATTCGTCGGGATCGATTTCGACGGGTCTGAAGTCTGATTGCCTCAAAACTCGTTGCAGCCTGCGAATGCTGTCCGTCTGAGGCTGCCCCCCCTTCAGCAGGCAAACCTGTCGTGAGTTGGTCTTGAATGAAGAGAAGTCCCATTCTCCAAGCAGTTTGGGTTGAGCATTGGTACTAGGTACGATGCCTAGTTCGCCTTGAATCCCGAGCTGAGCAACAGCCTCGGCCACCTCGTCAACACTATCATATTCGACCCGCTCTATGTCACGAAGGACATCAAGAATCGAAACGACCGATCTGTTCTTGTTGCGGGCGATGATGCCCCTACACCCTATGCCGAGCGCAAATCCGTGTTCGAAAATCACATTGCGGTTCAATGTCGTGAGCTCGCTTACTATGGCCGAAGAACCACGAATCTGCTGGCACACTTTGCAGAAGAGGACTCCAGACGATTTGGATGAGATAGGCAGCGTCGTTTTGATCCCATATCCTTGTAGCGCCGTCTGAAGAAGCGAAGCCCACTCGGAAGTTGCTGAGTCAAATGGATGAGCCACAAAGACGTGACTGTCGGTCGGGCGGCCCGCTGCGCGTACCGATTCACAATTAGTCCGGCTGTTCGTGCATAGTGAATTGGCAGCACTGCAGAGTATTGGTTTAGTCATGACTGTAGCCTCTTTTCCATAGCTTCGATTTCCAGCACCTTCAGCCAGAAGACCCCTCTAAGGAGAGGATTCTGTGGACTGCGTTGTATTAACTGGTTGATAATCGAATTCTGGATGGTCTCGTTACTCATTTGAGGAGAAGGACGTCGCTTACCGCTGTCATGTTACTCGAAATGTTTTCTCAGGGTTACAAACAGCAAGTTGTCGGAAGTCATTCTTTTGGAGTGAACTTGAAGTAGTAAACGGAGATTTTGGCTGAATCTCACACATGTGTGGGCAAAAACTCTCTAGCTCCGACGTCACATTAGATAAGAAATCGTTTTGAATTGCCACCCGACAATAACTTTAGACGGATTTCTTGGGATTCTCGGAACCAAGAATTTGGAGTTTGGCGAAGAGAATGGGGTTCTTGGTGGGGGTTATTTCTTGTTGAGTGCCGGTGGGGGGATGTTGGGTGGGGAGGTTGGGATTCTTGGTGGGAAGTTTGGGAAAGCTGGTCCCGTTTTCCCAATGTTTGGCGCGCTACACCGGATATTTGGGACCAAGAATGTGATATTGGGTGCCAAACATTGCGTTCTTGGTCCCAAAGTTCTGTAGAATTTTTTGTTTTCCGGGAAGTTGGTGCCAAACATCGAATGTTTGGTCCCCAATATTGGGTTCTTGGCGGCAAACATTTGATTCCTGGTGCCAGAGTTTGCATTCTTGGCGGCAAACATTAGGTTCTTGGTCCCCAATATCTGGTGGAGCGCGGCAAATATCCGGAGAATTTTTCGATTTTTGAAATTATGGGACCGGAATTTTGGATTTTTGGGGCGGTTTTGGGGGAAATTGCGGGGTTTTGGGCAAGAGTGGGGGATTTTGTTTCACGCAGGGTTCGCGGGGTTTCGCAGGGGGGAATTTGGAGTAAACCCTCATCCGGTTCGTGCCTCACCGGCTTCTCCCTCGGGGAGAAGCCGTGTGTTTTTTGGTTCACGCTGGGTTCGCAGGGTTTCGCAGGGGGTTTTTGGAGTGCGCGAAACTTTTTCGCGCTTTGAATCAGGGCGATCTTATCGCCCGTGGAGTTGCGGTGAACCTCTAGACTTCGTCCCCTGCGTGGAGCGGCGATAGGATCGCCGCACAGGAAAGCTCGAATAAGATTCGAGCACTCCAAATGGATTGCTCCCCGAGCGAGATTCTGTTCTCGAGAACCAAATTTCCCCTGGGTTCGCTGGGTGACACAGGGGCGATCAGAGAGATTGATCTGCCCACCAGGATAACTCTAAGATGGATCGTTAGGATCTGCCAGTCTAGCCAGTCGAAACACCAGATTTGTTTGGACTTTCGCCCCGTTCTGCCGTATAATACTTTCGACAGTGATATCCATGATTCAAAAGTTGCGTTTTTCGACTTGCCTCGCCGTGTTAGCCCTCGCGATCCCGGGCGCGGCTTCATTCGACCTCATGTTCATGTCGAACTATGCGACTCAGCAGATTCACCGATACGATCCTCAGAACAATCTTTACATGGGGGCGTTCGATACTGTCGGACAAACTACGTCCATCGTCGTGGATCAGTCGCGCTCCGAACTCTATGGGCTTACCGAAGGCGCTTTTGGGTACGGGATCGCTCGCTATAACCTTTGGACGGGTGCCTATTTAGGCATGGTCGCCCTCCCCAATACGTGGGGCGTACCGGCGAGCATGAGCAGCGGAAACACGGGCGAAGTTCTCATCAGCGCCGGGCTAGACGTCTTCCGAGTCAATCCGATCAGTGGCAGCACGATTGGTTCTCCTCTCTATTACAGTGATCGCAGCTTCTCCTATACCACCCGTGCCGGATATCTGAGTGAAGGTAACTATCTGCTTTATGGCAACAGTGACGGGACGCTCTGGTCAAACGATTATGCTATGGCCATTGCTCCGAACGGTAGTTGGCATGGTAGCTATATAGTCCCAGGTGCCCATTCAAGCAACATTCCACGCGACGTGGTTACCCGTGGGAATGAGAGCATGATCATCAGTCAAACGCCTTCGACTTGGACTTTGAATTACTTAAGCCGAATTACCTCCACTTCTTTTGCAAGTCAAACCCTGTGGGATAGCGGAACAACGCGCTCAATGCGGTACGCAGAGTTTGGTCACAACGCAAACGGCTACGTGACGTACGCTAACACCACAAACAGCACAATGGGAATTCGAAGTTTCGGCACAGTTTTAGGCAACCTTGGCCCAGAACGAACCCTCAGTTTCACAAACAGAATCGACGGCTCAGCGATATTTCTCGCCCCGGAACCCGGCTCACTCGGAGTCTTGGCTGCGGGACTGGTATTGATGTTGCGAATGCGGTCCGCGAAGCGGGATTAAGGCGTTAAGCGGGTCCTTGCCTCGCTCGAGTCGGAAGAAATAGGTTTGAGTTTTTTCGCTGTGGCCTGACGCTGGGCGCGTTTCAATAAGTTGAGCTGGCCGCAATGATACGCGCCGTGCACAATCATCCTGAGTAGCAGGTTTGCCGCCTCGTCGTCACTCTTGAGCTGATGATCCATGGGGGTGCTTGCCGCAATCCGACGCCCTTCTCTCAGACCTTCGATAAACTCCGACTTTAGCGCCTTGAGCTCAGATTTTTCGGGTGTTCGGAAGTCGTTCTTCCACACTTCCATCGTTGGTCGCGCAGGGCCGCCCTTTAATTTTTGCAACCAGACGTCTTGCCACAGCACCGCATGGGCAAGGTTAGTCGCGATCGAATAGGGCATTTCGGGTAGCTCCTGGAATGCTGCTCCCTCTGAAATCTTTAGGAGTCCCTCGGGGGTGGGAATATCGTGACCCTCAAGGATTTGATCGAACGCAAGGACGATGTCCGCTCGCATGCGCACATTATGTCACCGCATCTGTGCCCTCGTGGAGCTATGGGTCCGGTCTCGTTCCTGAGCACCGAATTTCCCCACCCCTTTTGGTGAGGCTAGAGAACCTCTCCATCAGGCGAGAGAGTTCTTTTATCTCAGAGTTCTTCAAGTCCCCATACCCTGATGAGTTCTGGAGTTACTTTATCTGCTCCAATCTCCTCTTCAGTCCCGCGCTTAGAGACTTGTGGGCGTTGAGAGCGGCGAAGCGGGCGGAGGGGTGCTTGGTTTTCTCAAGAGCAACCACCAGTGCTTCGGCCAGTTTGCCGTCAACGGGCTGGGTGAGGCGGGCGGCGAGGGCGGATATTCCTTCACCTTTCAGTGAATAAAGATGCGGTGCGAGGTTTTTGGAGGCGAGCATTTCGGCCACGGCAAGGCGGCCATCGTCGCCCGCTCGGGCAAACCGGGTTACGAAGGTATTGACCGCTTTGGCGACCACCGCCGCTTCGTTGCCCTTAAACCAATCGGCGAACGACTTGGCCGCGGAGGTGCGAACCCATTTCATCGTCGCCTCGCGGTCGGAGGCCAGCTTCGCTTTCACGAAGTCTTCCATTGGCTCCGGCTCAACCCCCGGCGTACTCAGAAGCTCATTGTCGTAGAGAGCCTTCGCCTTCGGCTCGGCAGGATTGATCCCTCCGATGCGGTGGGCTGTGTGCAGTTCGCGAAGGTACGTCGCGGGCGCGGGGGCAGGAATCAGGAGCTTTGATATATCGGTGAAGGAAGCGTAATCTGTGATGATCCAGGTGCGAACCTGAACGGAGTTGACATAGCGCCGGGAGTCGGCAGTCAGCCGGGCCGACTTCAGACGGGCAAGGGTGCTCGGTTGTTTCAGGCGGTATTTGAGCTTCGCGTTGGGCTCCTTTTTCTTGATTTCGAGGCACATGGTGTTCGCCTTCGCTTGGGGTTTGGGTGCCATCAAGGCTGTTTTGGTCGCGAAAAACGCTGAGGAACAATCGAAATTAAGATCATTGACGAGCTGTGTATCCTGGGCACTGCCATCCTCGCAGTCGAATTCCCAACCAGCGGGAATCTTGACCATCGAACAGTTTTGCAAAGGCGAGTTGAGAGTGACCAGTGCGTTGCTCATATCGTTGCAAACGACCTGGAAATTCATATCCTTGATTTCTTGCCCGGTGGCAACGCGAGTGTCACCATCATCTTCTACGATCGAAATGCAGGCTACGGGGACTTTGTCAAGAGGCGTGGCGTTAGCGTGTTCCTCATAACCTAATGCGCACTTGCAAGCCTCGACATTAACGGGTGGTTGCATGCTCTTCGCATCCACAATATACATCTCTCGATAGAACTGGGTCACCGGTCCATTGGTACGAGCAAGCGAGCCGTCGGCCATGCGAGTCAAACGGTAAAACTGTATTTCGTAATCGATCTTGTAGGTGAGTTCTTCGATATTTTTCGTGGACAAGGTGCAGGGAGCACTATTCCAGCAAGTGAGATTCCACTCGGCCCTTAGCTTAGGGTTCTGTTCCGCTGCGTCGATACCGCTGCGACTCGAGCTGTCATCCATGATGCCGTTCCCTAAGGCGAAATCAAATCCAAACTTTTCTGCTGCTTCTAAAATATTGTTGGGGTTGCCGACGGGGTACGTTAGCCACCCACTGTAGGGCGGAATACTTTGGCGGTGACTGCTTTCGCAGACCATGTCGCACGAGGTGTCGCAGGCCTTGTGAGCGAAATGGACCATTCCACGGCACACGTTGTTGCAATCCAGTGAGTGCAAATCTGTGATCGCCTTGCCCCTAGTGGGTTCATTCCAGTGCCATTTTAGGTCAGCAAGGATGTCGTTGCCACCGGCACCTTCGAGTCCGAGGGTGTACGTGACGCTTCCGTCGGGTGGAGGCGTAAAGTCCACGGGAGCAAGCGCAAAGGCGAGGGTCACGATGGCGGCGAGCATGAATGCCAGTATACAGAGTTCTTGCCTGGACTTGCAACTAATGGATATGCAGGGGCATCTAGGAGCCGAATCACCCCGCTCAATTCGCCGGGGCTCACGGACCTTCCGCAATGGGCGAGGAATTTCGGGTTCGAGGGCGGACGCCCCAAAACCTCGCCAGGATCGGACCGACCACGGCGAGCGTGAGGACGTACGCCGCGCCAATCGGTCCCAAACGCGGCTCGAGCGCGACACCGAGACCCGCAATGACGATCGAGAACTCGCCTCTGGGAATCAATGTGATTCCGGCGCGGATTCCTGCTTCGTGCGTCATCTTTTCGCTGCGAGCCGCCCACCATGTGCTTGCGACTTTAGTAAGAGCACTTGAAAATGCCAGCGCAAATGCGACGGGCAAGGCCACAACAAGCGTCGCAGGGTCGATTTGGAGTCCGAAAAAGAGGAAGAATGTCGCGGCAAATAGATCGCGCATCGGCGCAATGAGGCGGCCCGCACGCTCCGCGAGAGTTCCGGAAGTTGCGACGCCGACCAGGAAGGCTCCAACAGCAGCGGAGACTTGCAGGCCACTTGCGATTCCAGAGACCAGGAGGATGAGTCCGAGGGTGGTTAAAAGGACGACTTCGTCATCCTGATGGCTCACGAAGAGGCTGATGCGCTTTCCATAGCGGACGGCAACGCTGAGAATGATAAGAACGGTTGCTAGGGCGACGACCACGGCTAATCCCGCCTCTATCAGTCCTTTCCCGGTGAGCAAGACGGCGGTGACGGGGAGATAGATCGCCATTCCCAGATCTTCAAGCACCAGAATCCGAACAACAAGGTCCTCTTCCGGAGAGCCCGGGCCCTTCGATTCGCCGAGGATTTTTGCGATCACGCCGCTAGAGGAAATATAGGTGACTCCGCCTAGAACCAAAATCGCCAAGGGCGGCGCACCAATCAGGACTCCACAAATGATTCCCGGCGCGAAATTCAGGATCGCATCGGTGCAACCCGCGACTAGCCCCGTTCGTAGGGTTTTTATGAGTTTTTCGCCGGTGTACTCGATTCCGAGCATGAAGAGCAACAAGACAACTCCAACTTCTGCGCCAACTCTGACGAATTCCTCCCCAAACCGAACTGGGACAAGGCCGCCATTTCCGAAGGCGAGTCCTGCGAGCAGATAAAGTGGAATTGCCGAGAAACCGAACTTGCTCGCCAGGCGGGCGAGAAATGCAAGTCCAATGATCGCTGCGCCCAGTTCGATAAAGAGTCGGGACGTCTCTGTCGAAGCACTTGCGATCAGTTCCATCTGTAGAGTCTGTCACAATGCGCCGGTCGGGGCAAGACATAGGGTATTTCTACGGATGAGCTACTTATGCCGCTTTGGGGAGCCTGATGCGCTCGGGTAAATTATGGACTGAGATGGAACCACATTCGCCGAGGGCCGATGAAATTGCGCCGGGCGAATTGCGTTTCATTTTAGAGCACTTGGAAGGGGTGCGGGCTCCGCATTTGGAGGACCATGTCACGATTCAAGCCGTCGTTGAGGCGACTGGTGAGTCGTTGAACCGAATTGCGGACTTGCTCGATCAGATTCGCCGGGAGGATCATGAGGCGCGTTTGGTTCAGCGGCTCACCGAGTTAGAAAAGCCGCTTTACGCCGTGGAGCGTCCTTCGACTCAGACCGCGCCGACGCGGGTGGACGCCTACTTTGCCCGGTCTCGGCCTCTGAACACGATTCTCGATAAGCTACCCCGCGTGGATCGCACCAGGTTCAAGCCGAAGGTCTTGCCGGACACTCAGCAGGACAAAGTTTCCCGGATGGTGGGGAACTGCATTTTGATCTTGTGCGGAGTGGGGTTTGTGGTTTTGATGATGAAGGTGATCGCGGGGCGGTGATATGAGGTTAAAACCCAGTTCAGACGACAAGGCTGTGCGCCGCATGGGCGGCACCGTTGTACTTCTGCTCGTGGTTTTCGTCGCGGCACTGGTTGTCAACGGTGCCTCAAAGTCGCCTGAAGGGCGCAAGTTTTTTCACCTTGACTTCTTCTCGTCGAAGTGATTTGCGCGGCCCTTTGGCACAGGGAGGAACTTGTTTTCTCACCCCGGGCTCGCAACTGGGAATTGCCGACTCCGGAGGAGTCCCGGAAGGTAGCCAGGGTATCGAAGATCCCTGGGAAGATAGCCGTATCCCCCGACCCCGTCAGGGCGTCGCGGACCTCCCTAGAGCGATGCGTGTGAATCCCCGACCCCCTATGGGGTCGAATCCATTTTCGTCCTTTCCGGGGGTTTGCTACGCACCGGCTACCTTTCGTGACTCCCGTAGGAGTCATAGGTGGGCTGACCGCGGGTTTCTAGTGACGATGACTAATTTTCTTACCCCGTTCGCAGGGGGCTTACTGCCCCCCCCCTTTCAGGCCTCGCCCTGCTCGCAATGGTCGCCTCGCTCGGGCTAAAATATGGAAGCGGCGAACCCTATCCTGGCTCAATCGTCTTTGTCCTCGGCCACATCTTCGCATGCTGGTCCACGCAGTTCATGTACCCCTTCTGGCGCAAACCTTAAACTACTCTCGCGGTTGAATAAGCGGTTCCCAGAGAAAAATACGTGATTTTTACCGGACTAGCTTCAAACAATGGACACCGCTTGTTACACAGAGATATAATCGGGGAGGTTAGGAGATTAATTCAAGACATGAGATCAATTCTGTTTTGCACATTTGGAGTGGTTGCGGTCACGTCGCACGCAACCATCTTCATCAATTTTGATTCGCAGGTCAATGGGAACATCACGACCTACACGGGCGGAGGCGGCTATCCGCAAAATGGTGGAACCGTTTCCATCGCAGGAATCGACCACCAGTTGGCGCGAACTTCGACTGGCAAAAGTGGGTCCATGGTCTTCGGTGGTACTACGAACATTATTCCGATCGGGCAGTTTGGCGTGAAAGAAATCTACACGCTGATCAACAGCGGCTTTGGAACCAACGGACAACTCAACGGTAGGATCGAGGCTCACGGTTCAGGCGGCTTGTTGCAGACCTTCCTCCTCACCCAAGGCGACAACATTCGCGACCACTACAACGGCAACTACAACAACTCCGCTCCAAACGTAAACGGAACGCTTTCCTACAGCACGGGAGTAAGGTTTGATCAGCAAAAGATGGTCCTCAGTTCGGCATTTCACACCGCAACACTCACGGAACTCCGTTTCATTGGGCAAAACAATGGCGGCTCTAATGGCAATCCGTTTTTACAGGCACTCAGCCTCGAACTCGTTCAGCCCACCAATGTGATTTCCGGGCAGGTTACTCTCAGTGCATGGGCACAGGCTACGGCGGGCCGAACGGTTGAATTCAAGGTCTACAACGGTATGACCGAGGTCCTGTCCGCGACCGGAACTCTGTCGAGTGACGGCAGCTTCAGCTTTGCCCACAGCCTCGCTGACGGCAACTACAGTTTGATAATGAACGCAAACCGCGGTTGGCTCAAGAAGAAAGTGTCGATCACCATCGCGAGCACTGCATCGGTGGACAACAATGCGATTCTCTTGAACGGCGACGTGGTTGATGACGGTGTGGTTGACTTGAGCGATTACACGTCCGTCGCGGTCGCTTTCAACGCACAACCGGCCGATAGCAATTGGAATGCATTGGCAGACGTTAACGGAGACCTGATCGTCGATCTGACGGACTACACCGAGATCGCGGTGAACTTTAACGCAATAGACGACAGCCCGTAAGCTACGAAGGTTTAGCCCTGGCTACTAGTGTTCATCGGGAACCCTCATCCGAATAAGCAGTCGGTGATAGTTTAGTCCCCGATGCTGTTGAAGTTCATCACCACAATCGTGTAGTCGGTCAGATCGACCACTCCGTCTCCATTCAAGTCCGCCCGCGCGTCCCAGTTCGAGGAACTCGGAAGGGCGTTGAATGCTTGCGCGACGATGGTGTAGTCGCTGAGATCAATGACGTTGTTACCGTCGCAATCTCCATTCACCAAAGTCACCGCTGGAGCCGTGACTTCGTTGCCAGTCAGCGCGACGATGATCTTCTTTCGCAAGAACCTGGTGTCGAAAATCTCCAACTCGTAGCTACCAGAAGGCAAGTCATGCGCGACGCGGTATTGGCCATTCACGAGCGTCGGCTGGAATGTCCGAAGTCGGCCCCCGCCAATCGCATTGACAAGAACTACGATCTGTTGATTGGGTTGCGTGTGGTCGCTGAGCGTCACGTTTTGGGTCAGGAGGTTTCCGACCGTGAAGTAGTGTGTGCTGGAAGTTCCTCCACCTAAGCCACTGGTGAAAGCCGTAATGGCTTTGATTCCCGGAGTCGCGAGCGCGGACGTTGGAATGATCGCCCGAATCGAATCCCAACTCGAGGGCGGCGAGGCGGTACTCAGGTCAACGCCGTCCAATCTCACCGTAGTTTCGGGTCTGAAATTGAATCCGTTGAGCGTGATCTCGAACCCATAGCTACCGACATCGGCCCGTGTATGGCTCAGGCTATTGACGCCTGGCACCGGATTCACCACCGAGATATTCATGCTATTCGACGTCCCGCCACCCGGGCTGGGCGTCCGGACTTCCACGGGAATCAAGCCTGAGTAAAGGAAAATCGGTTCGAAAACACTCCCTTCAAGAGTCGTGCTGCCGCGGAAACTCGTCGGGACTTCCTCGCCTCGCACCCAGATTGTCGAACCGGAAACGAATCCGGTTCCGGTGACCGTGATGAGACCGCCGCCGAGTCGCGAAACCACTGGACTCGGATGGACGCTAGTGATCGTGGGCACCGCGTTTCCGACATAGAACGCCGCGCCGACGTACGAGACTGCGCCGTTAGGATTGTGAGCGCGAATAGGATAGCTGCCCGCCGTCGCGAACGGGACGAGGACGACGCTTAGGGTGGTTGAGTTCACGTACGTGGTGGTAACTCTTAAGCCTCCAGCACTCACGTAAGCTCCGGGCACGAAGTACTGACCCGACACCGTAGCGACGACGTTAGGCCCGCCGATGTAGCCGGCATTCGGGGTCAGGTCATTGACGACGGGTCGCGGCTCGCCGATCGTAACGGTTTGCGGTGCGGAGGTCCCGCCACCGGGAGTCTGGATGGTGATGGCCGCGCTTCCTGCGGTCGCGATGTTGGCGGAGGGCACGGTAGCGCTGAGTCTTGTGCTGTCCACGAAAGTCGTACTGAGCGCGTTGCCATTCCACCGGACGATGGAGTTCGGCATGAAACTCGAACCGGTCGCCCACATCGTGTAGGTGGGTTCGAGGGCGTAGACGTCCCTGGGATTCACGCTCGTGAGGACGGGAAGCGGCGGTGTGACGGTGAACGTAGCCCAGTCGGATTGATATTCTGGGCCGCCGACATAGACATTGAGGGTCCCGACAGTCGAGATCAGCGAGGCCGGGACCGAGACCCGGAGTTCGGTGGAGGTTTGGAAGTACGGGAGCAAGTACCCCGCAGGCCCAAAGAAAACCACATTATCCCAACTGAATCCGGAACCAGTAACGATTAGCTCAAAAGCGGGACTCCCCACCAGCTTTGAGTTTGGACTCAGTGTGATGTTCTGTGCAGTCGCCAAAAAGGCCATCAAGAACGCAACAATCGCAAGAATAAATCTCAATTTGTCCCCCATCTAGCAGCTCCCAAGAGCCGACGCTTAACTATAGTGCATTTGTGGCGCAAAAATCAACCTCGCGTAAATACGGTTGTGACCCAATTTGCAAGTTTGCTAGACGGCTTCGCCCAGATAAGCCTCAATAACCCGAGGGTTGTTGCGTACTTCCGAAGGGCCGCCTTGGGCGATCATCTCGCCTCGGTCGAGGACCACAATGCGCTCGCAAAGATTCATGACGAACTTCATGTCGTGCTCGATCAGCAGCACCGTCTTGCCGAAATCGTCCCGAATCTTGCGCACCGTTTGCATCAAGTCGTCGGATTCCTGAGGATTCATTCCCGCCGCAGGCTCGTCGAGCAGGAGGAGGGAAGGCTCAGTCGCGAGGGCGCGGGCGATTTCTAGCCGACGCTGCTTGCCGTAGGGCAAATCCGCGCTACGGGTGTGGGCGACATCCGCCAAATCCATGAGTTCCAACAGCGCGAGCGCCTCCGCCCGTTGCCGCGCGGTCTCCTTGATCGCGCCCGGCATGTGAGCTAGAGCAGCGCCAAGCGATGACCGATTGCGCAAGAATGCGCCGACCATCACGTTCTCAAGAACGCTCAAAGAAGGGAAGATGCGGATGTTTTGGAAGGTGCGCGCGATGCCTTTGTTGGCAATTTTGAACGGGGGCAGGCCGTTAACCGTCTCACCCTGGAATTGCACGATGCCGCCCGTCGGAGCGTAAACGCCGGTGATGAGGTTGAAGCAGGTTGTCTTCCCGGCACCATTCGGGCCAATCAGGCCAAAGAGTTCGCCTTGTTTGAGTTCAAAACTGACTTTGTTGACGGCGATCAGTCCGCCGAACTGAATTGTAGCTTCGTCGAGTTTCAGAACCGGTGTCATTTACGCCACCTCCTGTGCGGGCTTTCGGCCCAGTTTCCGCATCACCCAATCCCAACTGAACTCGTGGTGGGCAAAGATTCCTTGGGGCCGCAGTAGCATCAGGACGATCAGAGTAATCGCGAGAATGGGTTGCCGGAGAAGGTTGCCGTCGATGGTTTTGGTAAGTCCAAGTGCAAAGATAGCCTTTGAGCCTAGCCATCCGATCAGGACCGCTCCGGCGAAAACCCCGAGGTTCGGGCCAAGCCGCTTGGTGTGAATCTTATTGGCAACCATCCGCAGAACATAGACCCCGAGGCCAATCGCCATCATCCCGGAAATGACAGAAGACATCGGGACTTGGCCGAGACTCCGGAGTTGCTCCGGAATCCAATATAACAAAATAGCCGCGACTACCGAACCCGTAATGGAACCGGTGCCACCGAGAACAACCATGGTCAGAATAACAAAACTCACGTCCATTTTGAACTTATCGGGCTGGAGGAAGCCGTCGAAATTGGCGTAAAGCGAACCCGCCATTCCCGCAAACATCGAGCCGAGGGCAAAGGCCGTGACCTTGATTTTGGTGGTATTCACGCCCATTGCGCCCGCCGCGACTTCGTCTTCACGAATCGAAAGGAACGCGAGGCCTTGAGAGTTCTGGAGCAGATTGCGGCAGACCGCAATTACAAAGAATGCGAGGAGCCAGATGAGCCAGACGAATTCGTTGGTCTTGGGTGTGACATTGAACCCGCTCGCATGGTTGAACATGTCGAGATTATTGGCGACAATTCGAAGGATTTCGCCGAAGCCGAGGGTGACGATCGCAAGATAATCGCCTTTCAGGCGAAGAGACGGGAGCCCCACGACATATCCCATGATTCCCGCGAAGAGCCCGCCCAGGAACATGGAGATGAAAATAATGACGAAGTGGGGAAGTGAACTGCCTTTGAGGTAAGTCAAGCTAAGCCACCCCGAGGTGTACGCCCCGACCATGTAAAACCCCGCATGACCAATCGAAAACTGCCCGGTGATGCCGTTGATAAGATTCAAGCTCACGGCCAAGGTCACGTAAAGTCCCGCATAGCCAACGAGAGAATACGCAAAGCTGCTCCCAGTTTTGGCGACCATCTGGATCGTCAAGATCAGAACCACGATCAGGATCAGGAATGCAACGGCTTCTTTATAGCCGCTATATCCAGCCCAGGAAACAAGCGCCTCCGCAACCCCCATCAGGAAGCCTCCAAGCACCGCGCCGGGAATGTTGCCGATTCCACCGAGGACGGCGGCGACGAACGCTTTAGTCCCAAGCAAAACCCCACTAAAGGTAGTGATCGGCGTCCCGCCGATGAAGGTGTAGTTCATCATCGCCCCTGCACCCGCGAGAGAGGACCCCAGAATAAAAGTGAAAGTAACGACCGAGTCAACATTGATCCCCATCAAACTCGCCGCGTTAAAATCGTGGGAAACCGCTCGCATGGCGCGGCCCGGCTTGGTGTTCATAACCAGAATTCGCAGGATGAACATGAGGACGACGGTAGTCGAAAACATGATGACGTACCCCTTCGGGATGTCCACTTTGACCGCGCCTTTATCAGCCGCGCCTAGGGCTTGCTGCAACTGACCCTTTTTGTCTAGAAAATCGTCCCGCAGTTTCTTCGCCTCAGGAGGCGCGTCGAATTCATTGGCAAGCAACTTCTTTTGGGCAAGCCAGAGCTTTTCGGCTTCATCGAGCTGGGGGCGAAGCAATTCTGCTTTCTTCGTCATCTCAGCATCGCCGCCTTTCAAAGTGAAGGAGAAATTGGTCTGGAACGGATTCACCCGAGAGTCGATCGAGGGAACTGGACTCGTAGGTAAAAATATCTGCCCGGCGTACTGAATGAGAAGCGAAACGCCAATCGCGGTAATCAGCGAAGCGATTCGGGGTTGACTCCGCATAGGTCGGTACGCCAGTCGTTCAATCAAAACCCCAATGATCGCACAACCAACCATGCACGCGAGAAGCATCAAAAGCAATGTCGTGATCGACGGCCCGGTTGGAGTATCAAGAGGACCATAGCCCATCTTCCAGGAAACAAAAAGCCCAATGAAGCCCCCAAGCATGAAAACCTCGCCGTGGGCGAAGTTGATCAGCTTTAGAACGCCGTACACCATCGTGTAGCCCAGGGCGATCAGGGCGTAAATACTGCCGATGAGAATGCCGTTGACAAGCTGCTGAGGCAGAGTTGTGAACGATAGGTCCCCGAGAAGAAAACTAATATTTGGCACGAGTATTTGCAAGTAAGCGTTCTCCGCGAAATCGCGGAGAACGCAAATTCAGTCCCTATTCTGGACTATTTTAGGTCGTCGGGTTCGTAGGCCTTCTTAAAGACCTGGAAGCCTTCGGCGAGAGGTCGCACTTCAACGACGAGGGCTCTCTTCTTGGGGTTACCTTCGGCACCCTTCAGAGTGATATTTCCGCTCACGCCCTTGAAGTTCTCGGTCGCGTCGATCGCTGCGATCAGATCCTTGGAATTGAGCTTTGCGGATCGCTTCAGAGCGTCCAAAGTCAACGCCATCGCGTCGTAGCCGAGCGCGCCCATCGTTGTGCCTGGCTCGGAGCCGTAGGCCGCCTTCCACTTGTCGAGGAAGTTCTTGACTTCGGGTCGAGATTCCTTGTTGTTGTAGTGGTTGCAGAAGTAGCTGCCGATGATCGCATCGCCGCCGCTTGTCAGGAGCTGCGAGCTATCCCATCCGTCGCCGCCCATCATCGGAACCTTCAAGCCAGCCTGAGCCGCCTGCTGAGCAATCGGACCGACTTCCGTGAAGTAGCCGCTGAGGAACATTCCGTCTGGAGTTTTGGACTTGATATCGGTGAGCTGCGAGGAGAACTGTGTTTGGCCGCTCTCATAGAAAGCCTCAGTTACAATTTTGCCGCCCAGAGCAATGAACTTCTCGCTGAATTTCTTCGAAAGAAACTGAGAGTAGGGAAGTTTGTTGTCGGTCATCACCGCAACATTTCGCAGACCAAGATCCGAGTAGGCGAACTTAGCCATCAGCGGGCCTTGGAAATCATCGGTGTAGCAGACTCGGAAAACGTGGTTTCCTTCGTCGGTGAGGTCAGTTCGAGTCGCGCCAACGGCGACAACCGGAACGGCTTTGTCAAAAGCAACCTTTGCCATTTGGATCGTCGCACCCGAAGAAACTTCTCCCACGAGTGCCATTGCGCCATCGCTCAGAAGTTTCTCGGCGGCAGTTTTAGCGGTCTCAGCTTTCGAGCTACTGTCGCCGGCGAGGATTTCGGCTTTCTTTCCGTTGATTCCGCCAGCGTCGTTGAATTCTTTGAGCGCGAGCTTCGCGCCGTTCATGGAGTCATCGCCCCATGGCTTTTGGTCTCCGGTTAGCGAAGCGACAACGCCGATTTTGATCGTGTCACCCGCCTCGACACCCGCTGCCGTGACGGCCTTTCGTGAACTCGTCGTGGTTGGGGTTGTTGTCCCGGTGGGCGTAGATCCGCTGTCGGTTGGCGCAGGTTCGGCCTTAGGGCCACATCCGGTCAGCAAAACGCTGGCAAAAGCGAGGCCAGCAACAGAAGTAAATAATCCTTGGTTAACTTTCATGAGCATCCAATCTCCTAATCACTCGCACAACAAATTGATGTGCGGGTAATAATGACGTACCGAGTATACAGAATCTAGCGAAAGATGTCCAGCCGAGAGGCCATTCAACCGAAAATAAGTTAAGAAATATGCCAACTCCCTCTGAAGAAACGCTTACAGTCATCGCAAATCTCATTTCCGATGGGAATCTTTCGGAGGCCGCAACTCAGGCAAAACTGCTCATTGATGTGGATCCCGCTATTTCTGAGGCCCACAGTCTTCGCGGCATCGCCCTGTCGCAACTGGGAAATGAGCAGGAAGCGACCGATGCTTTCAAGCGTGCGATTGCGTTGGGGCCGTCAAGTTCTAAGGCGTATTACAACTTTGCGACCCACCTGTACCAACTGGGGGACATGAAGCAGGGATACGCGATGGTCCAGCGTTCCCTCGAACTCGCTCCGGGAAATGCCACCGCTCAGGACTTGGCGGCTCTACTGCACGCGGAACTGGTGGAGGCAGGCTTTATTGTTGAGCCCACGACGAAGCAAAGAGATGTTTCTGCTGATGAAA
>JAIOPU010000158.1 GCA_021413725.1 Armatimonadota bacterium
GACGCATCAATGACTGGTCAAATCCTCAAAGTCCGCGCTACCACCGCCCATCAGTGGGGTTGCACCGGTACGCCTGTTGTCGATTGATCATCACACGCAATAAATGATGGGCGCTAGCTAGGCTTCAGATTGTTCGAATAACTTCGATTCCGGCAATTTGCCAACGATGACGGAGAATTCTTTTTCAACCCCGCCACGAATCACCTTCAGCGAAATTTTTTGCTTCAATTCAAGTCGAAACAACATGCTTGCAAACTGAGTTGCACGGGTCACGGACTTTCCATCTAGCGAGATAATGACATCACCCGCTTGAATGCCCGCTAAATCAGCGGCGAGGCCCTCTGAAACCGATTCGACAAGGACACCGGCCAAGCCATTGTTATCCTTAAATTGCAAGCCCACGTTGGGATGCTCAGGCTTGTGGCCTGGCGATAGAAAACCATTAACCACTCGGTCGAGAACTTCGGGTGAGAGTGAATAGGTCACTGTGAGTCCGCTCGGGCCAAATTTCTGATTGGCTACTCCACCTTGGCGCAAGTCCATCGCCTTTGCAGATGCCCCTTCTTCATCAGGGCTCGCTAACGTTGCACTGAGCAAACCGATGAGGGCGCCTTCCTCGCTGAACAACACAGCACCGCCAACATTGCTCTTGGGAGTTTCGATCTTAACTTCTGACAAGGGCAAATACCGATTCGACGGCTTGATGATCCCGAATCTGTTGCCGCTTGCCATATCACCCGCCACCGGGCCACTGAGTGTGACGGCGATAATTCGCCCCCCTTTAGCACTACTTGACCGAATAACTTTGACTGGGGCCGTCTTTTCGTTCCACAGTTCAGCCTGGAGCAAGCAAAGTTGGGTTGGGGCATCTGTCCCGACGAGATCGAGTAAATAGGTCTTTCCGGACGGGCCTTGCCCAAATATCTGATTTTCGCTGAGGATTGATTTGTGAGCGATGAAAAAGCCTTTATCGGAGATCAGAACGGCGTAGCCTGTTTTCCCTCGAATGTCGCTGAGCATCATCAGCTTCGGCGAGATGTCTTTAAAAATTGTTGACGCTGTGCGGGTTGCTTGGGGGGACGAGGAAACCCCTTCTGCACCCAGAAGCAGAAATGCGACTGCCTTAGCCGTTGATAATGACGTCACTAGACGAATTAACCTCCTCAGCGACCTGAGTTCCAGCTGGGCCTTCCGAGCCTTCCGAAATTACAACTACAGTTTCCGGCGAGTTGGGCTTCAACACCAAGGAATCGGCTTGAATCGACGGGGCAGGCGTAACATTTTCGGTTGATCCACCTTCACTCCTACCAATAGGGGCTGCCTTTGCGGCAACATTTGGTTTATCTGTCTCAAGAATGCGAACAGAACCTCGGCGCAGGGCTTTACGAGTGACGTGCCCAGAATCTTTCCTCCGCGCCTGCTCAGCCGGCTTAGCGACATCAGGATCGCCGTCGGAGTGGGTTGACGGACTTGGCGTTTCTAGAATTCCCATTGGGGTAGGTTCAATTACCTCCGGTGAAGTGGTGATCGTTGCCACCTTGACTGGCACTTCCAACGTTGAGTCAGACTTCGGGTTATTGAGGAACATGGTTGCGACGAACACGGCAGCCACTCCTGGCAATGCGAGCGTTATCCATTTCCACTGGAATGGCTTGCGCATGGCGACGCCGGCACCGAGAATTCTGTCTCGCAGCATTTCTGTCGAAACTTGGCACTCTCCAGGTTCTGGCAACGCGGATAGGGCAACACGCATTGCGGTCAAATCCGCGTACTCCTTGGACTCGGCTGCTGATAACGAAGACAAAAGCTCTTTCGATTGATCAGCGCTTAGCTCACCAAAAGCAGAATTTATGAGTTGGTCTAGTTTGTTATCTTTCATCCGACATATCCTTCAAGAAGAGGTAGCATGCGCTCCTTCAGTGCACGGCGAGCGCGGAGCACTCGGAGTTTTGCACCGCCAACGGTGCAGTTCAAAATTTCGGCAAGCTCACCGTACTCTCTGCCTTCAAGATCTCTCAAGACCAACACATTTCTGTGATGGACAGGAAGTGCCGCAAGTGCGCGTCGCAAAGCATGAACTTTGTATTCAGTGTCGAGGTTATCCTCGGCGTTTTCGGTGTTGCCGACGGTCATCCATTCCAGCGCGCCTTTGGCCTCTTGCTGCTCAAGGTTGTTGCGGCGAGTGTACATTCTCGCCTTGTCTGTCGAGAAGTTTGTTGCAATCCTCAGAAGCCAAGTCGTAAATTTCGCCTCATCACGGTAGCGATGGAGGTTCTGGTAGGCGCGCAAGAAGACTTCCTGCACAATGTCCTCCGCATCATCCCGACGTGGGGTCATTTGATAGGCGAACCGGTAAACGAGGTTGCGATGGCGTAAAAAAAGCTTTTCGAAAGCGGCGTAATCTCCCGCCTTGGCTTTCGCGACAAGGGCATGGTCTGAATCGGCTTCTACCGATTTATCCCAATTCGCCATTTTCAGCGGCAAGCTTAACTCCATCCCAATTGACTCCTCTGCGAACTCATGTTCCGCAATAGAAGACGCTTCGGGAGGTGTGTCGTTTCGGTCGTTTGGCATAGTGCCTAGGCGGTTAGACGGCATCTGCAGCGAAAAGGTTTGATTACCCGCGCAATCCAATTCCTCACCTGTACTCTGCAGACAATGCAACAGAGTACAGGCGCGGCTAACAATCAGCGTGCAATTCTAAAGAATTGTCGCGACTTCAGTTGCCAAGTAATGGGATAG
>JAIOPU010000192.1 GCA_021413725.1 Armatimonadota bacterium
TTGTATATTTTTCATTGAATCGACCTCAACATTATATCCCTCGGAGCTGGAACTCCGAGCCACCACTCAAACGAGCGAGCCCCTTGCGCGACCAGCATATGCCGCCCGTCGACCGCCCGGAAACCCGCCTTCTTCGCGTCCTCAAGGAAGATCGTCGGAGCCGCACCATACATAACATCATAGGCAATCGCATCCGACCGGGCCGCGCCCCATGCAATGTCGAGAGCGGGCCCGCTAATTCCCGCCGAGGTCGTGTTCAAGACCAGCGACGCATCTCTCACATCCGGCTCTAAAGTGAAGGATGCGCCAACTTGGTCGGCAAGTTCTTCCGCTTTTTCAGGAGTTCGGTTGTAAATTCTAACCTCAAAGCCTGCCCCAACCAGAGCTCGAGCAAGAGCATTGGAAGTGCCTCCTGCGCCAAGCAGCAAGACCGGCCCGGGAGCTTCGATCTCAAACTGTCGGAGGGTGTCCAAAAACCCTGGTGCATCCGTGTTGCAACCCGCTCGAGTCCGTAAATCGACTGTGTTGATGGCGCCGAATGCCAGGGACTCAGGCTCAACCTCGGCCCACCCGAACGCATTGAACTTTAGCGGCAGCGTCACATTCACTCCGTTGTAGCCCAGTTTGATCAGACTTTCCATGGCCTCGTCAAACTCTTCTAGCGGCACATGAATCGCCTCGTAAGTTAATTTTAGGCCAAGTGCCTCGTAGGCTGCTGTGTGCATTTTAGGAGACCAACTGTGCCCGACGGGGTCACCGATCACGGCAAAGTCGGCGGGCATAGCCTGCCTCCAGTAAGTTCCTCCCGTGATCAAAGCGTCACCTTTCGGAACGCCCACAATCTTTGCCCGATGAAGTTGCAAACCGCACCGATACCGGTCGCGATCAGCGTCGCGAAAAGTTGGCTCCTAGGACCTGGAATAATATTATTGAGGGTGCCACTCACTAGTGCGTTAAGTATAAGAACGCAAACGGAAAGCACAAAAAATCTCTTGATCTGCTCCGATCTCTCCGCCTGCCCGTGAATTCCAAAGGTCCATTTGCGATTCCAGTAGAAGCTGTTCGCCATTGCAATGATCCCCGCGACAAGTGCCGCCAGATAAAAGGAAGCCTTCGCTGGTTCAGTGACATGACTAAACAAGATTGGGAATCTGTCGATGAGTGAGCGACCAAGTGCGACGCTCATTTTCTCGCCATGCCAAGTCGTGTACTTCATCAGTCCGGATCTAATTGAATAGTCGATCACAAATGAACTGCCGCCAACGATACAGAATTTAAGGAATTGCCGAACGACGCGCCTTTGGAATAATCCAGTGTGAGGAACGATGGGTAAGTCGTCGTCCTCTTCAAGTACAGAGTAAATCCCAGTTCGCACAAGCTTTTCCGCATTGCGACTCAAATATCGCGTTCCAAAAAACTCATTCTTGTGAAGGGGCCGAACCCAGATAGTCTCAATCCCAGAACGGTTTGCACCCAAAATATCCGTGAAAATCTGGTCACCGATCATCAGAGTTTCTGAAGGCGATGCAGCATACTTTGACATCGCCTGTTTGAACATTTCCGTACTGGGCTTGAATTTGCCCCGCACGAAAGGAACGCCAAGAATCTCGCTTAAACGAGTTAGACGATCAGGATGCTTTGTATTGGAAATAATGCAAAGCTGAATCCCCTTAGCCTTGATCTCGTTGATCCAAGCCACAGTTTCCTCAGGAAAAACCTCTTCTCTCCACGGTACCAGTGTATTGTCAACGTCTAGTAAGATAAGCTTATACCCACTCTCTGCCACAGTGGCAGGCAGAATGTCAGAAAGCGAGTGAACCGCTTGGTCGGGACACAATGATTTTAGCGGCCACCTTAGTGACGATTTCTCAAACTTCCCGGTGCGGAACTGGTTCAAAACATCATCCTTTTCCCGCAACTCTCGCCGCCGCCCTTGCCTTATTGATATTATTCAAGTGCTGACCATACTCTGTCGAAAATAGATGGCTCTTATCCGGCATCGCGACATAGAACAGATATGAGTTCTTCTCTGGAGCAACAGCGGCAAAAACACTCTCATCAATTGGCGAACCAATCGGTCCCGGTGGCAGACCTTCAATTCTGTAAGTATTATAGGGTGACTTAATCGTATTCACGATTCCAGGCCCCAGAACTTTCCATTCCTGGAGAGCGTACAGCACTGTTGCATCAATCTGCAACTTCATCTTTTTGTTGAGACGATTTTCGATGATCCCCGCGACTCTTGGTCTCTCTTCATCTTTGGCGACCTCGCACTGTACCATGCTTGCCACCGTCACCAACCGATGCAAGTCCGCATCCTTCGGTAGCTTTGAATATATGCGATCTTGGAATGTTTTTAGCTGAATCTTGATAGTTTCCTTTGCCCCGAGCAAGGGGGGCAAGTCGAAAGTATCAGGGTAAAGGTATCCCTCTAGCGAATCGTTCGGCAGGGGAAACTTGACGTACTTGGCAAATTTCTCCGGATGACTCGCCAGTTCAATATACTCCCCTGCTTTGCAAACATTCCTTTCCTCAAGCCTTTTGGCTACTCGAGCGATCCACCACCCCTCGGGAATCCGGACCATTTGCTTGAGTGGTGAGTTCAGCGCGCTAAAAACTTCATCCGCCGTCATTCCAGGGTGGACTTCGTAAGTACCTGCCTTGAAAGCAATAAACTTTCCTTTGAATTTTGCATACAAAGTTACTGCGGAGACGTCCGACACAACTCCCAGGTCCTTCATCTTCTGCATTGCTTTGCTAAAGGAATAACCTTCCTCGAAGCGGATCATCTCCTTAGGACCGGTTGGAGTGGGCTTGATTCTGGTGTTAATCCAATAGCTGCCTCCGATTGTGGTGGCCAGCACAAGAAGGATAACCCCCGAAACAAACTTCTTAATTCGACGCATCAAAAAATCTCTCTAAAATAATGCCAGCGGCGCGGCTGTCTATCGTTTTACGCCTCTGCGCGGCTGTCAGTTCAAACTGCGAAAAACGCGATTGCGCTTCGACGCTGCTGAGCGACTCATCTACTTCATGAACGACCCACCCTAGCGTTCGAAGATGCTCGCCAAGGGTTCGACATATTCGGGCCTGGCGATCATCAGAATGCCCTAAAGGTACCCCCAGAGCAAGCTCGGAAACTTGATAGTTTTTTGCTATAAGATTGATGGCGTCCGCGTCCTTTTTGAGGGCACCTTTTGCGGGGATAGCAGGAACTGTCGAAATTGCAGAAGCAGACTCTCCTACCGCAAACCCGATTCTTTTGAATCCAAAGTCAATAGCAAGGATCTTCATGGATTCATGGCGGCGAGAATCATTTCTTCAAGTTCTGGGCAAATACTTATTGCGTCCGGGCCTGGATTCTGACCGGCCGAGTTCATGCATTTGCCACCGGCTTCCCGAATAATAAGAGTCAGAGCAGATATATCGTAGGGTTCAACCCGTGGATCAAGCATCGCCGGAATTCGCCCAGTTGCGACGAGGGCATGACCATATGCGTCCGTCCAAGTCCTCACCGCGAGGAACTTCTCCCCCAGTTCCAAAGCCGAATCCAAGCGCCCCTGACGGCGAAGAATATTCGGCGCCCCTAGGCTGAGCACAAGTTGTGAAATATCTGGCTTTTGTATAACTTGACAGGAGTCATCTTGCCAAAAACAGCCTCCTCCCTTTTCCGCGTAAAGCAGTTCGTTCAGGGCTGGAAAATAGCAAACCCCAACTTGCGCCTCGTCATCGACTTCAAAGCTGAGGAGAGTGGCATATAGAGGGACACCCGCGACAAAGGACTTGGTGCCGTCAATCGGGTCAATCACCCAACGCTCGGATTGCGACCCAGACTTCCCTTCTTCCTCGCCAAAAATCCCGTGGTTGGGATATTTCTTTGCGATGGCTTGTCGGATGAGCGTTTCGGCTCGCTGGTCTGCCGCAGTGACCGGGCTGTCGTCTTCCTTGAGCGTGATCGTGTTCCCTTTTTGAAAAGTTTCAAGCGTAGATTTCCCAGCGTGGATCGCAGTCTCAATTGCAAATGCCAGCATCGGGTTCATTCCCCTGATTTTAGCCGGATTTCGTCCCTGCCGCCCACGAGGCGTTTTTCATTCGGGGTATTATCTTCTCAGACGAACACGTCTGGGGGATTAGCTCAACGGGAGAGCACCTGCTTTGCAAGCAGGGGGTTAGGGGTTCGAATCCCCTATCCTCCACCAAACATTTTGAAATGTTTGCAGTTTAAATTCTCTATTCCCAATCCACAAGCAAACAGTACGTGAGCTTCAGTTCGGATATGGAAGACCGACTGATCCGGCACAATGAGGGCCGATCCAAATCTACAGCAAGCGGTCAGCCTTGGACGCTCGTATAAAGAAATCTTCGAGACCCGATCCGAGGCGATCCGACGTGAAAAAAAAATCAAGTCTTGGAAAAGCGCAGTCAGAATTCGGCAACTCATTGCCGTCAACGGGAGCATCCCGCCGGGCGGGACAGGGGTTTAGGGGTTCGAATCCCCTATCCTCCACCAAAACCAATTGGCGAGTTTAGAGGTTCCCGTGGGCTTCGAATCAGGTTCAAAAACCTCAATGATCGCGGAACGCGAAAACCGCTTCGCCGACGAAGACGTCGTCGCCTTCTTCTGCCCCAAGTTCCCGCAAGCGCTCGATAATCCCCATCCGCTCCAAACGGCGGTGCAGGAACCGCACGGCGTCGGGGTTTCGGAGTTCGGTCATCTTCACCATGCGCAGGACGCGGCGGCCAAAGACCTCCCAGCCTCCTTCTTCCGCCTCGCGGACGTCCCAGCCCTCATCAATGTCGGGCTTGACCATCGCAGGCATCAGGGTCGGCATGGACTCTACGGCTTCCTCAGCCTCAAGAGTCTTCGCAATTTCAAACAGTAGAGGTTGCATCCCGAGATTCGCGGCTGCCGAAACCGTGTGGATCGGGTAGCCGTACTCGGCGATTTTTGCTCTCAGGACTTCCAGAGCCTCGGCCTGCTCCGAACCGGGCGTGATCATGTCGATCTTGTTAAGAGCGATAAGGCGTGGACGCGCCCAGACTTCCTCGGAATACTCTTTAATCTCTTTCTCGACAATCTTAAAGTTCTCGAACGGGTCGGACTCATCGACGGGGATTACGTCCACGACGTGGACGAGAACCTTGGTTCTCTCGATATGACGGAGGAACTGGATTCCGAGCCCGTGCCCGTCCTTGGCCCCTTCAATCAGACCCGGCATGTCCGCCAAAACAAAGGTTTTGTCAGCAATCGAAACCACGCCGAGGTTCGGAGTGATCGTCGTAAATGGATAGTCGGCGATTTTAGGTTTTGCTGCGCTTACTGTCCCGAGAAAAGTTGACTTGCCTGCGTTTGGCAGTCCAATCAGGCCAACGTCAGCGAGAAGCTTCATCTCGAGCTGAGCGATAACCGTGTCGCCTGGTGCGCCCTTCTCCGCAAAATTAGGAACCTGCCGGACGCTCGAAACGTAGTGCAGATTGCCGCGACCGCCCCGACCACCTTGGCAGATCACGAATTTCATTCCGTGCATATTCAGGTCTGCAAGTTGCTCGTTCAGGACCGTGTCAATAATCACCGTACCCACGGGGACCTTGACAATAATGTCCTTTGCGTTCTTGCCGTGCTTATTCGAGACCGCGTGGGTACCGCTGTCGGCGAGGAATTTGCGCTTCATTTTGAACTCGTAGAGAGTTCGCATTCCGCGCTCGGCGAGGATGATAATGTCGCCGCCTTTTCCGCCGTCGCTACCATCCGGGCCGCCTCGGGGGAC
>JAIOPU010000141.1 GCA_021413725.1 Armatimonadota bacterium
GAACCTGTTCGTTTCGGTATGGGTACTGTGGGTCGACGCTCCATGCGTTGATGTGACCGAGCCAGAATTGGGCGCGGAAGAGCCAGAAGCCGCACACCAGCGAGAGCAACACGTTTAGTTCCATGAATAAGCACATGGCAAGAAGGAGCGGATTGACCTCAAAGCGCACGCCCGTGAACGTTTCACCGAAGGAGGGACTGCTCAAGTAAGCGCGTAGATCCATCGTAAGAAATGGGTCGAACAAGTCTGGGTCGATTCTGGAAAGGTGCTTGGCCACTCCCCAGAGAAGTCCCAGTATCAATCCGCCCCACATCCATCGACTGTGCCAGATGCTTGTGAATGCCGAGAGCGCCAGAGGCTCGTCGCCGAGGAGTGCCTGGGGGATCTTGGCGATGGGCATCAGGTAACGTTCATTGTCGAGCCACTGACGACGAAGAAGTGAGTTGACCGCGACGAAAGCCAGGAGAAGCAGAAGAAGAAAAGAGCCCCAGACGGCCAGTGGAATCAACCAGTCACGGATCGGGATGTAGCCTGCGAGAAGAAATGACACGCCCTTAAGTGACCACATGTTATCGGGTTTGACGATAAACCCGGCGCGTTGGTTCGGTGGCAACTGCAAAAAGTCGCTTTCCCTAATGATGGATTTTCCCTTGTAGAGAGCCTCCAGCGCCGCAACGTTCAGCATCTTTGGATCTGCCAACTCGACGCGACCGTCTCCGATGAGACTGAATTCCAGTTCCACAAAGGTGCTCGCCGCTTCTGGGAGCTTGACATTGTAAGCCCCCACTCGAACGAAGCCCTGCGGCTGGAGGGCGGTGGCCTTGCCAAGAGCGGCGGAAGAGAAAACCTCTGTAACAATTGGCGTCCCGTCGACATGGAGCCGTGCCACATAGCGAGCATTGGGCCCGAGGTCCTTGGCGCGGGCGAGGACGGAGATGAGATAGGGTTCGCCTGGCACAAGGGCGTGGATGGGAATGCGGGCCCGGAGGGTAGCGGCCTCGCCAGGAGAAACATTTGCTAGTGTAGGGACGACGGCGACAACACCTGGCTTGTACTCGGTCGCTGCCCACGTAACCTGACCGCTCGTCGTCACTTGAGGGCGTGCGAAGCCATCCGCAAGGACATTGGCGCCGTGCGGCCAAAGGGAATCGCTCAATGCATCGATCTTGTCGTAATTCTGGACGTTGCGCGGAATGGTGGCGGTGATCGACACAATCCGGTGCCAGAACCCTTGAGTCATGAGAGGAGCGGCAAGCAAGAGCGCGTAGAAGACGCAAAGAAGCTCCGGCTTGGTAAGGATCTGCAGACGGGAAACTCCATGCGCGATGGCGGCAACCAGGAACAGGAGGAGCATAATCCAGATAGCCGGGAGAGCCAGAGGATGCTCGGCGATGGGCTCGGGTATGTGCAGCACGACTTCGCCGATCTGCACGACCATTCCCAGGAGGAGCATGGCGAAGAGGGATGCCGCTATTGATACTGGAGTCAGGCCGCGGAGGAGCGATGGGCTGGAACTCGTGCAGATGGGGCTAGTCCTGGTTTTGGTCATGACGTCGGTTTGGTAACGAGTTCGTGATCGCCAGAATCGCAACGCGTGGGACCGCCGGTCCATCGTGTTGGCAGGGATCCCTTTTGCCTTGCCGTCGGAACCTGTGACAAGCCAACCCGTGCCGGTTAGTACAATAGCAGGGGTCACCCAAGTGTCAAACTGACACAAACCTGACACTTCGGTCAACCAGTCGCCGCGAACCGTTCACCGCGCTCCACCGTTTTCCGGCCTCGGCGATACGACCTACGCCACGCCGGAAACCCCTCCTGCAGTAACATGACAGTATCCGTCCCAACCAACCAGGCTACCATTCGCTGCATCTTCCTGACTCACGACTGATTCGCTGTGATCTCGCCCTCGAAGCACACGTCGCGCGGAGTCTTCATACCCAGGCAAAGTTTCATACCGATCCGAAACTGCACGACCTGCCGCCAACGGGCCCCTTCGACGTAAAGGCCACGCCGCTGATCCACTTCGTGGGCTCGGCAAACGCTGGGGCGTTATTCACTCGGCAGAGGATATCACCTCCGGGCTTCTGGGCACTCAGACATGGGGCATCTCAGGCTACATGCCTCTGACGGCGCAGACCATCGCCGCAACATCCTCCTGTACGTAAACAACCCCACTGCAGCCAAGGCTCCCAGCGCCAGCGCAGGTATCACCGATTCGGCCAAGTAACACCTTCTCCACAAGTCACGAAGGGTTACCTTTCGTCTTTCACCTTTGGATCGGGATTCGCCCGTGCCTCCGGTACCCGGCCACAGTCGTTGGTCGCCTCAATCCATTTGTCGAGTACACCGCGCATCCGCTTCAAAGTAGTCGCGTGCTCAGCAACTTCCGCCAGGTTCTGAATTTCATGCGGATCTTTCTCGAGGTCATACAACTCCTCCTCTGCCATGCGCGGCGCGCATAGCGAAGCCTGGGCCGCCGTGAGTTGATTCCCCGCTTTGAGCTTCGGCAGCAGATCCCATAGCGGGTATTGCTTCGACTTGTACTCGTTCGGCGCAAGAAACGGCACCTCCGGCGTGAAGTTTCGGATGTAGCGGTACCGTCGGTCGCGCACCGTACGGATACGCATCGCCGTTTCGTCACAACGATCACGCGCCCCAAATATGTATTCCCGTTCAGGCGCCCGCCCTTCGCCCAGGAATGAACGTCCCTGCATCTTCTCGGGACGCGCAATGCCCGCCAATGACAGAAACGTCGCGGAAAGGTCGATCGCGGACAGCAGCTGATCGTCGGCTTTGCCCGCGACAAAACCCGCTGGCGGCGAGATTGTCTTCGGCCAACGAATGATCAACGGCACGTGCAGGCCCTCTTCGTAGCAGAACTGCTTGCCGCGGATATGGGCCTCCCCGTTGTCGCCCATAAAAATCACCACGGTATTCCCAGCCAGACCATCCGCCTCCAGTTGCGCTAGCACCAGCCCGACCTTTCGATCCAGTTCGACGACGCAGTCGAGATACTTGGCATAGTCGGCGCGTACCACGGGATGGTCGGGATAGTACGGAGGCAACTCCACTGCCGCCGGATCAACCACCGTCGGGGCCTTGAAGGCCCGGTGTGTTTCCCAGAAATTAAGTTGCGCAAAGAACGGCCGCGTTGCCGCCAAGTCGGTCC
>JAIOPU010000142.1 GCA_021413725.1 Armatimonadota bacterium
TCTGGCTTCGTCGGCGCGCGGGGAGTCGAGCCGGATGGTGGTCTGAGTAATAATCCCTTACTTCAAATTGAGACAAAACAGGCGTCGGAATCAGTCCGACGCCTGTTTTGTTTTGGAACCTTCCCGGTTAGTTCTTTAGAGCTTCCGCGCCGCCGACGACTTCGAGAATCTGCTTCGTGATCGTGGCTTGTCGCTCTCGGTTCGCGATGAGAGTCAGGTCGTTGATCATCTTGCCCGCGTTGTCGGTTGCCGCCGTCATCGCCGTCATTCGTGAACCGTGCTCAGAGGCAGTGGCTTCCAGCAGAGTCTGGAACGTCAGTGTGAACACATAGCGGGGAAGGAGGATGCCCAAAAGCTCTTCCGCCTTCGGCTCGTAAATATAATCCTTCGATGCCGCAGCATCGCCGCCCACCGGAGGTTCGATCGGCAACAACTGCACAACGGTCGGAACTTGGCGGATCGGGGAATAGAATTTGCTGTAGCAAACGTAGATCGCGTCGACTTCACCGGAGGTGAACATCTTGACGGCTTCTGCGACTACGACTTGCGCATCGGCGACACCGGCTCCGATATTCGGCACCGCATGGCGGAAGCAGACGTTGCGATTTCGCTTGCCAAAAAAGAGGGCGCCCTTTTTGCCAACGGCCATGATGTCCACGGGGACTTCGGAGGCTTTGAGCCAATCGCCTGCTTTGCGCATCAAGTTGGTGTTATAGCCACCACAAAGACCCCGCTCGGCAGTGATCAGAATCAGAGCAGCTTTCTTGACTTCGCGCTTTTCGAGTAGCGGGTGGTTTGGCAAAGAACCGCCCGAGGAAATCGAGAGCATGAACTCGTGAAGTTTGTCGGAATAAGGCCTCGCCTCAAGCACCTTGTCTTGAGCTTTCTTCAGTCGCGCCGCCGCCACGAGCTTCATCGCGCGTGTGATTTGGCGGATATTCTTCGCGGACTTGATCCGCTGTCGAATCTGCTTGAGGGTGGCCATATTCTCTTACTTAATGCCTTCCTGAGTCTTGAAAGCGGCGAGGGCTTCGCCGTTTGCCTTCTTGAGTTTCTCTTCGAGATCGCTGTCCATTGCGAGCTTGCTGGAGAGTTCTTCGTAAGCCTCTGGGTATTCCTTCTTGATGAAGGTAAACAGGAAGCTCTCGAACTCGCCAACCTTGTCGAGTGGCAAATCATCGAGGAGTCCCGAAGTTCCGGCAAAGATCGAAATCACTTGCTCGGTAACACCGTAAGGCGAAGTCAGACCTTGCTTCAAAAGCTCGGTCAATCGCTGGCCTCGCAGAAGTTGAAGCTGAGTCGATCGGTCGAGGTCGCTGGCGAACTGCGCGAATGCAGCAACGTCGCGGTACTGAGCCATTTCGAGCTTCAGCTTTCCAGCAACTTGCTTCATCGCCTTCACCTGGGCGTTTCCACCGACGCGGCTAACGGAGATTCCAACGTTAATCGCAGGGCGAATACCGGCAAAGAAGAGGTCGGGCTCAAGGTAAATCTGACCGTCCGTAATCGAAATAACGTTGGTCGGGATGTACGCAAGGGCGCGGTAAGCGGTCGCGTGCTTCGTAAGATCATCATAGACGACCAAAGCGTGCTGACCCTTGTCTCGGAAGTACTCGCCAATCGCAGCACCGGCAAAGGGAGCCATGTATTGCATCGCGTTCGAGTCCGAAGCAGAAGCGACGACGATAACGGTGTAGTCAAGTGCTCCGTTCTCGCGGAGAGTTTCTACAACGCGAGCAACGTTGGCCATTTTTTGGCCGATGGCGACATAGATACAGAACACTGGACTTCCGCCCGGCTCGTGCGTTCGCTTCTGGTTAATGATGAAGTCGACACAAACGGAAGTCTTTCCGGTTTGGCGGTCTCCAATAACAAGTTCGCGCTGTCCGCGTCCGACGGGAATCATGGAGTCAATCGCCTTCACGCCTGACTGAAGTGGCTCACGTACGGGCTGTCTTTCGACAACACCAGGAGCGGTGACTTCCAGTCGTTGGGTTTCGGTCGAGTTGATCGGTCCCTGGTTGTCCAGAGGCTGGCCAAGACTGTTGACGACGCGGCCGAGAAGGGCCTTGCCGACGGGAATTTGGATGATGCGTCCGGTCTCACGAACCGTGTCGCCTTCCTTAATCTTGGTTTCATCACCGATGATAACAACGCCGACTGAGCTCTCTTCGAGGTTCAGCGCGAGGCCTTGGATTCCGGTGTCTGGGAATTCCACAAGTTCTCCCATTTGACAGTCCGGCAATCCATAGACACGGGCGATACCGTCTCCAACTTGGAGAACAGTACCGACGTGCTCGGTGTCGGTCTTTCGGTCGAACTTGTTCAGTTCTTGCTCAAGAATCGATGTAATTTCTTCGGGTCGAATAGCCATCTTTAAGTCGCCAGTTTAGTTCTTGTTCAGGAGGTCGCCTTTGAGGGTTTCCCGCATCCGGTTGAGTCCGCCTGCAACGGTCCCATCCATAACGTAGCCTTCCAGCTCCACCTTGACACCACCCATAACGCGTGGGTCAACTTCGTAAGTTGCGTCGGTTTTTAGGCCGGTCGCTTTCGTAATCTTGTCTTCAATACCTTTTCGCTCTTTGTCGTCGAGAGTTCTCGCCGAGGTCACCTTGATCGAAAGAATCTTCTCAGATTCCTTTCTCAGGATGTCGTAGGCATCGCGGATGTCCACAAGGCCAGCCTCTCGTCTTTTTTCGAGAACCAATCGCACGAGGTGCATCGTGAGGGAAGTCACTCGGTCGGAGAAGACTTTGTCGAAAAGTTCTTCCTTCTGAACCCGAGTGGACTCGGGATCAGTGATGAATTTGGTCAACCGCGCGTCTCCGCGAAGGAGGTTTGCGATTGTGTTGAGGTCATCGCCCACGGAGCCGACGATTTTCTGCTTTTGAGCCGCTTCGAAAAGGGCTTTTGCGTATCGTGCCGCGATGCGAGGTTCCATTATCTGGTCGGGACCTCTGCTTTGTCGATGAATTCTTGGATCAGCTTGCGATCCGTGTCGTTGTCAAGCTTTGCGCCGATCAACTTTTCGGTTGCAGCAAGAGTAAGGTTCACCGCATGAGTTCGCAGTCCGGTGATGGCCTGGTCTCGCTCGGAGTTGATCTCCTCTTGGGCTCGCTTCAACATCTGCTCTTTCTGAGTAGCGACTTCGGCTTGCATCTGCGTACTGAGGTCTTGGGCTTTCTTGATCTCGGCTTGAATCTGAGCACGTGCGGCTGCATCAGCTTCGGTGAGTCGAGTCTCGTAGTCGTTCCTCATCTGAGTCATTTCCGACCGAAGGTTTTCGGCTTCAGTGAAAGTCTTTTCCAGGTTCGAATTTCGCTCATTGATCGCGCTTTCGAGTGGTTGAACGTAGAACGTGTTGATGACCGGGAACAACGCGAGCATCGTGCCAATGACCGCGATGGTGATGCCTAGGTCCAAGGTAATTCCCATTCCGTGCGCCGCATGCGTGATTCCCTTAAAGAAATTTTCGCCCTCGACTGCGTTAGCCATTGCCGACGCTTGGAAGCCGCCGTACATGAGACCAAGACCGACGATGATGATCACCGGCATTGGAATACTAGAAGTTTTTTTATCCGCCATTAACTAAGAATTTGGGTTTGGCCCCGACTTGTCGTCGGGGCGAATTTACAGATCGTTCAGCCTTACTTGACTGCGCTGAGACCGACGAAAACGGTGAGAAGGAAGACCAACTCGACGAATGCCATTCCGATCAGCATTTGTGTGGAGAGTTTTCCGATGGCTTCTGGCTGTCGGCTCATGCCGGACATGGCAGAAGCTCCGATAAGACCGAGGCCGATGGCGACGCCGAGGGCCGCGAATCCGAGTGCGAATGGTGCGTATGACATATTGTTTTCTTTATTGTTTCCTTTTTGATTTGATTTCGAGAAAAAGCGTTAGTGTGCCGGAGCCGCCTCATGTTCGTCTTCGTGGTGGGTTACCAGCGAGATGTAAACGCAGGTGAGCAAGCAGAAGATCAGGGCTTGCACGACCACGGTGAGGAGCTTAACCGGGATGAGCAGTTCGCCCACGGGGATTACGTTCCAAAGTTTGTTGAGGGAGGTGACCGCTTCGTGGCCGCCGTGGATGTTTCCGTAAAGTCGAAGGCTCAGCGAAACTGCCTTCATAATTTCCGAAACGAGTTCGATACAGAACAGCATCACGGAGATCAGAACCAGTGGGCCGCCCATTTTTGGACCAGCGAAGTGCTTGAAGTGGCCGAAGAAGCCGTTCGATTTGATGCCTTCCCATTGAACGTAGCCAATGGAGATCAGCGCCAAGCCAAGGTTAAAGCTGAGGATCGCGGTCGGTGCGACCGGGAACGCGAGAGCGACCATGTTCGAAATGAAGATGATCAACCAGAAAGTGACGATCATCGGAACATACTTCGCGCCATGGGGGCCAATGATGCTCACGCAGAGATTGTTGACAAATAGATAAAGCTGCTCGGAGTAGTTTGCGAGGCGACCTTGGAAAACGCCCGGTCGAAATCCCTTTCGAGCAACGGCGAGAAGGCCAAACATAATCAGGACCACGAGGGCCACATAGAACATTGTCCCTACGAAAGTTTCAGCGTGTCCGCCTCCGCCTTCTACCTTTGCCTCCGCGAGTAGCGGCATCAATCTCGTGATCGGTTCCATAAAAAATCGGTCAAGGCGTCTGATGAGAGACGGCCCAACCTATGCCGACGAAGTATACCCAAAAGAGCCCCAGAACGAAAGAGGGGGTGGCCGGGTATCCGAGCCGTTTCAGAAGCGGAATCCCAACCGCGATGCAGACCCCCTTCAGCATAAACCCGATCAGGAAGGCGACTGCCGACCGTCCATCCAGGTTGCCGTTGGAAGCCGCAGCGCCGAAAAGCTTGCCCAAAGCCCAGTAGCTCAGGAAGACTTGCGACCCTGTCAGAAGCCCCCATAGAAAACCAATGCCGCCCGCTTGGCCCCAAAACCACGCCGCCCCCGCAAAGGACAGAGTGAGAACGATGAGTAGCACAGATTGGTGGAAAAACCACCTCATTTATTCAGCTCGTTCATGCGGCGAAAAGTCACGTAGAATCCCAGAATCAGTCCAAACAGAATGACAATCGGGTTCGCCGATGCGGGCATTCCGGCATACTTTTGCAGCAGCCACCCCAGCGCGATAAAAGCACACGGAATCGCGAGCAAGCCGTAAGCGACTTGTAAGGCCATGGTCGTGCTCCGGTTCGTGGATTGCAGGTCTTTCATAGCCTCCTTTTCTTTGGCCGGGTGAAGTTCTTCGCGAACTTCTTGGACAGATTTGCCGGTGGCGGCCTTGATCCGCTCCTGGACAATCTCGGTGGAGGGTGGCTCTGGGAGTTCGAATTTCCGAGTGCCAATCCCCGCGATTAACTCGTCGCCCTTAGCGTGGATGTCCGCAAGCGGGTCTTGTTCGGGCTTTATGAGGGCATCTAGTGGGTCGGGTTTTTGGAGTTGCGCCTCAATTTCTGCGATTTCCCTTTCTAGGTCATCGGAGTTCGGTTCTGGGCCGTCATTCATAACAAGTAGTGTCTCATAAATTCTTTAATTTGGTTCTTGCCAATTGCTATCCGCGAGCCGCTTCATCATAAACCGCCCTTCCTCCGCCCTTTGGTAGCCAAGCTTCTCATAAACGGGCTGAGCATCGCGAGTGGCGAGAGTCCAGCGACGAAGCGTTTGGAGATCTGGATGATCTTCCAAAAGTGAGATTAGCCGACTCGCCAACCCCCGCCCCCGATGCTCCTCGACAACATAAACATCGCAAAGCCAAGCAAAAGTCGCCCAGTCCGTAACCGCCCGCACAACGGCAACCTGCTCCCCAGAATCCGCCAGAAAAGCCCCCGCGACCAGGCTGTTCGCGAAGGCTTTCTCTAAAACATCCCGTCGAATCCGGGGTGACCAATATGTTTCGGAGAGCCACCCGTACACGCGCTGCGCTTGCATTGCGTCTTGGCCAATTCTGAAAACGTACGTTCCAACCTCACTCACGCACACATTATTTCACTTTTGATACTCGTGGCGATCCCGAAGGGGATCAAACAACCCCTGTCCATGAACCCCGATCCTGAAGGGACGCATAATCTTCCACGCGCGACCACAAAAACGCTTCACAATCTCTCTATGATCCTCATCCGCGAAGCGCGTAAATCCGACGTCCCCCTCATTTTCGGGTTCATCAAAGAACTCGCGGAATATGAAAAGCTCTCTCACGAGGTGACGGGAACCGAAGAACAACTCGACGAACATCTTTTTGGGCCGTACCCCTTCGCAGGAGTTCTCATCGCAGAATTTCATGGAGTTCCAGTTGGCTTCGCACTCTATTTCCATACATACTCGACCTTCCTCACCCGCCCGGGGATATATTTAGAGGATATCTACGTTCAACCAAGCTTCAGAGGCAAAGGGTTAGGGAAGGCGCTTTTGAAGCATATAGCCGCGCAAGCTGTGAGATCGGGATATGGACGCATGGAATGGAGTGTTTTAGATTGGAATACCCCTTCCATTGAGTTTTACGAGAGTATCGGCGCACGAGGAAAACCCGAATGGCTCGGGTATCGACTGGATGGAGGCGCACTCGCTGAATTTGCGCAACTTGGGTGACTTTTGGGAAATTTTCGCCAATAATTGATAAATATGGTGTGTGTTATGCGAAATGGAGACCAAAAATGACACCGATCACGTACGGTCTCATCGGTCTCGCGGCGGGTTGGATCATCGAATTTGTGATTGATCACGCCTTTTTGCGAAAGCACTACAGCAGTCTCGCGACTGAAATTCCCCCGACCACGGACGTCGTAGAACTTAAAGCAAGACTTTCTGCCGCAGAATCCGAACTCGGCGACTTAGTTGTAAAGCTCAACGCAGCGGAATCTGGGGTTGCCGAGCTAAAGGAACTTAGAGTTCGACTCGCCGCTACTGAATCGGACTTGGTCGGTGCCG
>JAIOPU010000197.1 GCA_021413725.1 Armatimonadota bacterium
AGGGCCGCATTGTTATAGTCGGTGCCGACTAGATAATCGCCGACATGGCCAGCCGCGCTCGCAATCCCTGTGCTGAGGGAAAGAGCAATACTGTCTCCCGTATAGTTACCAGTTGCGTCATATCGCTCGACGTACCCCCGACCAGAATAGGTGATAGCCTGCCCAACGCGACCGTTCGGCCCTACCCCAACCTGGTTCGTGACGACACCAGGCGACCAATAACTTGAAGTCGAGCCGACGAGCGTGGGAGAGTACTTGTACTCATATCCAAGACCGCCTCTCACTTGCCCGGTCACAAGGTAGCCTGATCCGGTAACTCCGATGGAGCTGATAGACGTGGCACCCGAGTCCGTCAAGACAAGTTCCGGGCTAATGAAACCTAGGTCCAACTGAGCCAAGCTCGTGCGGAGAATGTTTTGCCCTCCGTTAACATAGTACAGGTAGTTATTGGTCGTGTTGATGGACATGGAGGTGACGGTTGCCGTCCCTATGTCATTGATCAGTTCGCCTGTGTTGTAGTTGTGGATAAACAGGCGGTTGGCGGTTTGAATAAGCACTTGGTTCTGGGCCTGACGCAACACCACTGCCCTGATGTCTGAGTCAAAGTTTCCGAACGCCCCGAGGTAGGTTCCGGTGACGCCATCGAATCGATGCATTCTGCGAGTCGGCGTGGTGTTTGCCCCGTTATCACCCACGAGGAGCAATTCAAAGCTCGCCTGCGCGGCGGATACGAGGGTCAAAAGGGAGACCAGAGCGAAGATCCTGAGTTTCACTCATCTATTGTACAGCAGATTTCGTAAAACTCCAAACTTTCGGTGTGGTTTTTTTTAACCTCGTAAGCCAATCTTGAGGCACTAACTCTTCCCAAAATATGTCAAGTTAGAGTAAGAGGGATGAACGGATGGAAAACGAAGAAGACCAACGTCGTATTCGGGAACTAGAGTCGAGCCTCGCAAAGCTGACTCTGCGCCTAGAGGCTTTGGAGGCTAAAGTGAGCAAATCGCCGCCGCCGGTGCCGGTAGAAGCGTTTCATAACCCGGGCCCACCGCCGATTCTGCCCAAAGCTCCCGAGCCGGAAAGGGCTACCGTGGTTCGTCCTCCCATAACTCCCAACTGGTTTGCGGATGACCAGAAGACTGCGCCCATTCCCAAACAAGACGCCGACGCGATCGAATATAAATGGGGGATTAACGGGTTGCTTCGCGGCGGCGCGGTGGTGATCATTTTTGCGTTTCTCTTTCTCGCGGCGATGATGATCGGGCGGGGATATGTCACTCCGCCGATTCAGTTCGCGGGAGAGCTTCTGCTTTGTGCCGGGTTTATCGGCGTGGGGATTTGGAAGCACGATGAGAAGGAAGACTTCGGGCAGCTTATGTGCGGGCTCGGGTCGTTCGGTCTCTATGCGAGTTTTGCAGGTGCGCACGTCTATAAGCATCTTTATGAGGGCGAGACTCTCGTTGCTTTGTACGTTCTGCTGAGCTTCGCGAACCTGGGGTTCTCGCACTGGCGGTCTTCGAAGTCGTTCCTCACGATTGGACTCCTGGGCGGGCTTGCGGCATCAATGATGCCGATGCAAAAGGACAATGTGCCGCTTTCCTTGGGACTGCACTTTCTCATTCTGATTCCGGCTGCGCTCGTGATTCTCAAGAACAAGTGGAACGAGATGGCGGCGGTGATGTGGTTCATGTCGAGCCTTGCATTGATCTGGCCGACGACGACAGGTTACGATCATCTTGCGCGCGTGGGGGCGGTTTACTTTGCCTGCGCGATCACTCTTTATTCGTATGGGAAGACGTTTAAGTCGACTCCGTTTGATGTTCATTCGGGGTTCTTGACGACGGCGATGGTGCTGACCGGGTTTTATGCGATTGGGATTGATTCAGGGCATAAAGGCTCGCTCCATGCGATTGCGCTCACCCTGATCGGGCTTGCACTCGGCTATTTGATGGGAGAGAATACGAAGCCCAAATACGCGAGTTGGCTGGGTGCGCTGATCGTCTTTGCGATCATCACGCCGCTTGGGTTTACGCAGAAAATCGCGGCATTTTACTACGGCATCGAGGCGCTTGCGCTGATCGTGTTAGCCCTTCGGTTCCGGCTTGTCGCGCTTTGGGCGGTGGGGTTCTTCACCTTTGTCTTTGCGCTAGTGGCGTACACCTTCTACCCCGACAAGATGGCAGTGGAATTTGCGGTTCTGACTCAGTTGGAGGAGTCGGCGTTGCTGGTTCTGTTCTCGGCGACGACGTTGCTCAACATTCGCTACGCGATGCGGCAAAAGGCCGAGGAACTGGGTGACATTGCGCTCTTTGTGGGTAGCACGTTACTGGTTGCGTTCTTTATCCGGAGCCTCAACATGTTCCTGGGAAGCGGGACCACGGTTCTGAATACTGACGATACGGTGTTGCTCGGAGTCGGGATCAGCGGTGTCGCGACGGTTGTTCTTGCGACGATCATTAAGCGGCCTGGGCTTTACGCTTTTAGCGCAATCGTCACCTGCCTTGCGAGCGCTGGAGCACTCCTGCGAGACCACTATGTTAAGCCTCAATGGGTTACGGTCGTCATGTTGTTCCTAGCTGCAACTGCTGTAAGTTTGGGCGGACTCCACCTGATTCGGCAAACGGAAAAGGAGGAAAGAAATCTTGCAACCGTCGTGATGGGGATTGCTTTGTCCGGCTTCTTTATCCGAATGGCCCAGGTCGCTGGGTCTCATTCCGTGCTGGGACTGAATTCTGAGACGATCATCTATCTCGGGCTCGCGATTCTAAATGTGGTTTGGACTGGATTGGCTTGGAGGACCCGTTCCATTGGGCATTTTACGATGGCTTGGCTCTCTTTTGCATTTGCCGCTTGCGGAGAATTCCAGTTGGCCGAGCCCAGTTTCCCCATCTGGTACAGCCCTCTTTTACTCTTCGTTCCGATCGTGACTCTGACTATTTTGTACATCATCACCCCGCGAAAGGCCCCAGAGGAAGGAATATTCACTGCCGGCGTCGTTCTCGCTGCGTGGATATTGACAACCGCATTCTTGCAACAAGAACTTGGTCGCGCTTGGATCGGGCTAAAG
>JAIOPU010000198.1 GCA_021413725.1 Armatimonadota bacterium
CAAATTCGCCGCCGCACGCAAGCCGCGCAATGACTTGAGCGAATAGAGAGGCTCACTCGGGAACCCTTGGAACGGAATGTCAGCCTTCCTGCAAGCCCGCACCTCGTGTCCACGTTGGGATCCGAAATAGTGAATTTCGAATCCTTCCGTGACGATGGCATGGCCTACTTCAAGTGCTGGATAAACGTGGCCGCCGGTTCCGCCGCCGGTTATTACTGCTTTCACGAGCCACCTCCTCTGGTGCAGGATTCAACGCCGCAGCGGCACTTTGGCCGATGGCGACAGACATCCACAAAACGATCAGGCTCGATCCCCCCGAGCTAAAGAATGGTAGCGGAATCCCAATAGCAGGCAGGAACCCGTTCCCCATCATGATGTTGACCGAGCTTTGAACTCCTAGCCAACATGCGACCCCGCCCAGGAAAAATCCCGCAAAGCGAACCCGCGCGAGTTCCTTTTTATCGGGGGTCGGTTCCTTTGCCAGAAGCCTGCCTTTGGCGAGCAGTTCTTGACTCAAAGCGGCAAACCTCCACGTTATTCCTGCCATGAGTGCGATCACGAACAGTGACCCCATAAAGCCAAATTCTTCACCCACCGTCGCCATGACGTAGTCAGTGGTTGCGGCAGGCATAAAGTGCTTCGCGGCCCCTGCCCCTGGCCCAACTCCTACAAGTCCACCCGCTGCAATTGCAGTTTCGGACCGGGTTGTTTGGAATCCAACATCATCGATATTCGCTTTGCTCCAGCGACTGTTGTGGTTGAGAATTCTCTCCAACCTGTAGGGTTCTTTCATCACAACTAATGCGACAGCCAGACCGCCAAATAGGGCGAGGGTCGCGAGCGACCTCTTTGAAACTCCGCCAAGTACGAACATACCCATCATGACCGCCAATATGACTGAGGCGGTGCCAAGATCAGGCTCAAACTCAACTTTTACGGCGATTGCCACGATGAGGAACAGCGGCAGCGCCCTGGGTAAACGCTTGGCAATTGTCCAGTCCATTTTCGAGGACCAGGACTTGATTTTTGTCGGCATCTCAACGCGCGCCGACCTTGCTGCAAAATGAGCGGCAAGAAAAATGATTGTCGCGAGTTTCGCGAACTCCGAAGGCTGAAGCGAAAATACACGAAGGTTGATCCACCGGGTTGCTCCATTGGCCGTGATTGTCATACCGGGGACCCACAAAACCATTAGCAACAGAGCGCTCGCCGCCAAAATTATTGAAGCCCGCTTGCGCCACCAGTCAATGTCAATCCGACTTACAACCGCCGCGACGACAATCATGATGCAACCCACAAGGGCTTGCATCAAGAATTCGCGCGGGATCGTGCCGAACCTGCGCAACGACTGCGGGAACCCCGCGTCGTAGATCATGAACGTGCCGAGCACTGTTGCCAGTACCGCCAAAATGAGCATAGCGGGGTCGGCTATGCGGAAGTTTGTGGTGAGTTTTTTAACCATTCCTTGGCCATCCTCTCAAACGCATCCCCGCGCTCACGAAAGTTCGCGTAGGGAAACGCACTCGCACATCCTGGTGCGAGGACAATTGCGTCGCCAACATGTGAAGACGCTGTAGCATGATGAAAAGCACCTTCGAGAGACTCAAACCACGGCAATTCCATCGCCAGCATGGCTCGGAGTTCATCGAGGTTGGGTCCGAACAGGATTGCTCGCTGTCCCGAGGTACGGAGATATTCGCCCACGGGGGCAAAGTCCAAATTCTTGGTAACCCCTCCAATGAGCAAAATTTGTGGTTGTGGCAAACCCTTGGATGAGGCGATGATGGCCATCGGGTTGGTGCACATGGAGTTGTTGATAACGTCGATTCCGTTTGCGGAGCCGAGCTTTTGCATGCGGTATTGAAGTTTTTCGAATTTCCTCAGACCCGTGGCGGCCTTCTCGCGGTCGATCAAGCCGAGAAGGCCTTCCGCCATCGCGAGAGCTTGGGAGGCATTGGTGAGATTGTACGGCTCGTCGAACGGCAGATTATCAAGCTCAAGCACGCCGGGTTGAAAGAAAACACGCTTCACCGAAGCCGGTACCCTCTGTTCGAGACCAATCAGTGTCGGCTCTTCAGTGCAAATTGCAGCGGCATCTCCCTCGCCCATATTTTGGAAAATCTTAAGTTTCGTGTCAAAGTAGTCTTGAAAATTCGGATGTCGGTCCAAGTGGTCTGGGGTGATATTCGTGATCGCCGCTACGCGCGGTCGGAAGTCCGTGACCCATTCGAGTTGGAAACTGCTGATTTCGGCAACCAAAGGCTGACCCTGCTTGCCCTGATCGGCGGCTTCCGTGAGAGTCAACTCCGGGTAACCCGATCCGCTTATATTGCCGCACAAAATCGGGTCCAGACCCAGCGCACCCAGCACCAACCACGCCATTACCGTCGTGGTGCTCTTGCCGTTGGTGCCGGTAATCGCCAAAATCGGCCCCTGAGCAATGCGATAGGCAAACTCGATTTCGCTAATGACTTCTATTCCGGCGGCGAGGGCATCTTGAATCGCGGGATGGCTCCTTCGGAACCCCGGCGAAGCGACCAAAATATCGTGATCGCCCTTTTCGAGCCGACCATGCCAGCCGCAGATAACTTCAATTCCGGCACTTTCGAGTTGTTCTAATTGGTGCAGTTTCTCAGGATTGTCGGCCGCTTGTTCATCAAGCAGAACAGTGATTGCTCCGCGCTTTTGCGCGGCAAAAGCAATCGCCATTCCCGAGCGACCCATACCAGCAACCGCAATCCGTTGCCCTTTCATTTCCCGCCTCCGATTAGCAGAACCGCGACTACCGCACAAATGGCCTGAACTCCGGCGAAAAGCCAAACAATCTTAGATTCCTTCCAGCCCATAACTTGGAATCCGTGGTGAATTGGCGTTTTCAAGAACATGCGTTTTCCGGTGAGTTTGACGGAGACGATTTGGAGCGGAACAGGAATCAACTCAGCCATCATCACCAGGCTCAAAATCCCCAAACCTGCCCAAAGTGTGATCGAATTGGTCGATTGAGCGGAACCCTTGGCGAAGACTAAATAGCCGAGGACGGCACCAATCGGAAGCGCGCCAACATCGCCCATGAATACCTTCGCCGGGTACCGATTCCAATACAAAAAGACCAAAAATCCACAAATCAGCCCAACAGAAATGGGAGCCATAGGACTCGATGCAACTGGGCCGCCCATCAATAGCAAGCCACCGAATAAAATGACTCCCAACGAACCTGCCAACCCGTCGATTCCGTCAGAAAAATTGTAGGCGTTGCTGAAAAATAGAATCACAAAAGATCCAACCCCCATCGCCATAGGATCACGGAATCCCGAGAAATACAAAGCGCCGATGCAAAGCAAGACCTCCATTACAAGTTTCTGCTTCCACCCTAGCCCCCGCTTCCCTTCCATCAGTCGCGGCACGACGAAGTCGTCGACAAACCCGATCAGCCCAAAACCAACAAGGAGCAAAACTGGACCCAGAAGCTCTGGACTCCAATTCAAAGCGCAACCAGATAGTCCTCCGATCAGAATCATCAGCCCACCCATCGTCGGCGTTCCTTGCTTGTGGGCATGTTCTTGAATATGGGCGCTGATCGTCTGGCGCGACTTGAGCTTAGTCAAGAGCTGCATCACGAGCGGACTCGTCGCGGCGGCAATCAGAAATGGGATGAGAGCCAGAGTTATCACGATTCCAACCCCTCCAAAGCCCGCTCCAAATACAACGCCCGACTTCCCTTCAACAGAGCGACATCTCCCTCACCAAGTCCACCAAGGAAGCCTTTCACATCCTCCATGCTCGCCGTAGAGCATCACTCCATCAAAGTGCGACCCTGCGAGTGCCTTGCCTACCAACCGATGACCGGACTCGGAAAAATCTCCCAGTTCCTTCATTTCGCCAATCACAGCAAGCTTTTTCCCGGTCGTCGGCAGTTCTTGGAGAGTCTTCAACGCCGCAACCGTGCTGTCCGGGCTTGCATTATAGTTGTCCAAAAGCACAATCGCCGATCCAATGCGAAAAGTCTCCATCCTCATTGCAGGTAACTTGGTGCCCGGAATCGCTTCTGCCGCCTCAGATAAATCAACTCCGCAACTATCCGCTGCGAGCATGGCCGCCGCAATGTTCAAGGCCTGATGTCTGCCTACGGTCGGAACCTCAATCTCGAAATTCTGCCCCTGTAGCGAAAGCATGCAGACGCTTCGCCCCCAATCGAGAGCCCGGTATCCAACTACCTGACATTCCGCATCGGAAGTAAATCCGAATGTTCGTACCGGTCCCGGAGCGCGTGCCGCAAGGTCAGAATAAAAGTCGTCCTCGCGCCAAAGCAGGGCTGGAGCACCCGGAGTCAATCCCTCAAAAATCTCAGCCTTTGCTCGCATGATGCCCTCCCGGGACCCGACCATTTCTGCATGGGAAGTTCCGATCATCGTGATCAAAGCGCAAGTAGGCCGAGTAAACCGAGCTAAGTGCGAAATCTGCTTAAAACCTCGCATTGCCATTTCACTGACGACCGACTTTGTTTCGGGGACAAGTTCCGCCCAAATGAGAGGAGCGGTGTATTCAGTGTTCCGGTTTCCCTCGTTCTTAAGAACCGGTCCTAGTGGAGAGAGGGCGGCAGCGGCAAATTCCTTGGTTGAGGTCTTTCCGTTGCTCCCCGTAACTCCTAAAACTGGCCCACTGAACTCAGAGCGAACTGTCGAAGCGAACTTTGCAAGAGCTTCAACGAGGTTCGCAACAATGATCATCGGCAAACCGGGAATTTCTCGCTCTCCGATCACCACCGCCGCGCCTTGCGCGATAACCGATGGCGCAAAAGAATGTCCGTCCACGTTGGCGCCAGCAATCGCTAGATAAGCCGAGCCGGGCACTACGTTTCTGCTGTCGTGCGAGAATCCAGCAAAAACGTCTGGGGCTCCTAGTAAGCGTCCCCCGCATCTAGTAGCAAAGTCTTCGCACGACCAACTACGGCTCAAACGTCCCTCCCCGAGGACTCGCCAACGCTTCGGCAGCTATCAGACGATCATCCATCGGGTGCTTCGTATGCCCAATAATCTGATAATTCTCATGCCCCTTGCCCGCAATTACCACGATTTCGCCTGGCTTGGCCATATTTATTGCGTAGTGAATCGCTTCTCGGCGATCCACGATAACGGTGTGGGGCCGCCCAAATTTGAATCCTTGCGTAATGTCATCCAAAATCGCAACGGGGTCCTCAGTGCGGGGATTATCGCTGGTGACCACTGAAAAATCCGCGAACTCGCAGGTAACACCGGCCATTTTCGGCCTCTTGGTTCGATCCCGGTCACCACCACATCCGAAAACCACGATCAACCGCTTTGGCTTAAGTGCCCTAGCCGAGGAAAGGACTTTTTCAAGCGCATCTGGCGTGTGCGCATAATCGACCAAAACCCCAATTCCGTGTGAATTTGAAACGGCTTCAAATCTCCCAGGCACCGGAGTGATTTTGGTTAGGGCTTGCACGATCTGTGCTTCGGAATAGCCCAGCGCGGAAAGTCCTGCTCCAGCCGCATTAAGGTTCTCAACATTGAAAAGACCACCCACGCCAACTTCGAACTGCTCCTTACCCAAGGTCGCAACAATGCGATCCACTGTCACAGTCCTCGGTCGAACTTCAAAAGTCGCACTCGGGCCAAACGAGATCGTCGTCTCTGGTAATGTGCCGAGCCAACTTCGCCCGATCGGGTCAGACCCATTAATGGCTCCAACAAAGTTCTTTTCGCTTGCCTCCGCATACTCAGTAAAGAGTTTCTTTTTTGCGTGCGAATAGGCCTCCATCGACCCGTGAAAATCTAAGTGGTCCTGAGTTAGATTCGTAAAAATCCCCGCGTCAAACCGAACACCCCAGAGACGCTTCTGCTCAAGCGCATGGCTCGAAGCCTCCATCACGAGATCAGTACAGCCGGCGTCGCGAATTTCGGCAAGCAAGGTCCAAAGTTCTACTGGAAATGGGGTCGTATTCGAAAGCTCACGGTGAATGTCTCCATAGTGAATCCCTAGAGTCCCTAGATAAGCAACATTTCTACCTAGTTCTGACAGAGCTTGGCGCATCATCCAGGCAGTGGTTGTCTTACCGTTAGTGCCAGTGATCCCAATAACCCGCATGTTCAAGGTAGGATCGCCAAAAAACTCGCGACATACAAGACCAACACTTGCATTAAAGGACCATTCGATGTTGGGAAGGAGAACCGGAGTAACACCGTGATCTGCGGCCATAGCAACGCCGGCGCGCTCGGAAACCAAAACAGCCACAGCACCCTTAGCTGCGGCATCTTCAATGTAATCCAGTGTATTAGTGCGCTCGCTAGGCATAGCGACAAAAAGGGTGCCCGCCGACACTTTGCGAGAATCGGCGGTAATGCCGGTAATTTCGGGGTCGTCAGCCAGACTACCGATTACTTGGAGACCGCTGAGAAGTTGGCTGAGTTTCATTAGTAGAGAGTGTATCTAAAGGATCGGGTGCCTGACACAGGCCATACCGGGCAAGAAATGGTTTCCACAGTGCAAATTCGGCTTCGGCATCAGTCATTAAGGTCTTGGTCCGGGCCGCAACGCTCTCTCCAGCCTCAGGCAGTGTTGATACTTGCGGCTGAATTCTGAAGTGTTGGATCACGTCCCGCGCCAGTTCCTTGAACACTGGCCCAGAAACCGATCCACCATAATAGTCTCCCTGAGGGTGGTCAATCATGACCAAAATCATCGCTTTTGGTTTTTGGGCTGGGACAAACCCGACAAAATTCGCAACATAACCGCCACCGGCCGCTCCCACTTTTTGCGCTGTGCCCGTCTTACCCGCAAGTCGATAGCCAGGTATCTTGAGCTTTGAGCCGGTGCCCCCTTCGCCATCAATAACACTCTCCATCAACTGAAGCACGTAGTTGGCAATTGCAGGCTTGACGATCTGCTTGCCCTTGCGGATGGGTTGCTCCTTGCCGTCAATGGACTTGAGGAGTCTTGGGCGCATCTGAAAACCTTCATTCGCAATCATCGAAAATGCACTCGCTAAAGAGGCTGGAGTTGCCTTCATTCCTTGGCCAAATCCCATATTCATGAGCTGCATTGGCGAGGTATCTGACCGAACATAAGAACCCGTAAACTCCTTTTTAACTCCAATTCCGGTTGGCTCCGTGATGCCAATATCGTCTATGAACGCACGAAATCGCTCTCTACCCGTTGCTACTGCCCAGTGAGCGGCAAGAACGTTCGAACTCTTGGCAATCGCCTTTTCTTGGCTGACACTTCCTGTCACAGGATGCGAATCGTGGATCGTACTGCCTTGATAGGTCCAAGCGCCATTGCTATCAATATGATCACCCACCTGAACTGCTCCGCAATCCAGCGCCCGAGCTAAAGTAAGGATCTTAAAAGTTGAGCCTGGTTCGTAAGTTGCCATGTAAGCCGGATTCCAGTCTGCCGCTTCGGGAGCTTTTTCGGGGTCAAATGCGGGCCATTGAGCGCAGGCCAACAGATCGCCAGTTGCAGGCTCCATGATGATCACGCAACCCGAGGTCGCATGGTGGATTTGCACCGCCTTTTGAATTTCGGTGCTTGCCCGCTGTTGCAACTGCGAATCAATAGTGAGCTGGATTAGAGCACCGTCTTTGCGCGGATATGAATCCTTGGTTCTCAGCGGCAAAAAAGCTCCGTCCTTATCAACCATTCCGACGCGCTTACCGTCTGAACCGCTCAATACGGCATCTTGGCCTCCTTCTAAAGCGGTGGTGCCCCGCGGGGGCAGGTACTCATGGGTCCTCGGGTCCTTCAACGGCTTGCCGTTATCATCCCGGGGAATCTGCATCAACCCGATCAACCCCGAAGTCATTGCTCCCATGGGATAGACTCTTGAAGTTTTGCGCTTCAAAGAAACACCATCGGCACCCCAGGCTTGACGAACCCGCTCCACATTCTTTGCCTGCGAATCATTCAGCATCTTTTGAAAATACAACCGCTTCCCGCCGAAGTTAGCAAGTTCAAGCTCAGACGGAGTCACCCCCGCAGCTGCACCTAGGTCAACAAAGAAGCCTTTGGCACTGGGAACATCCTCAAAATTGACACTGAACTCAAACTGATTCTCAGTCCGCGCTAAAACTCTCCCATCAGAGGAGACTATGCTCCCACGGCTAGCGGTATCAGTGCGCTCCATCAAGTATCGATTACTATTAATGGCTTTTTCCAGCACAGAGCTCCGGGAAAAGAGCTGCGTGTTAGCCTGACTCAGGCCAGACACGATGAAGAGAGCCGACAATCCCCAGCCCGTGACTCGGGCTCGGGATCGCTCATTATCGAACTTCTGTCTTTTGGCCATGAGCCACTCCTTTGGGACCGACATTTGCCGCGAGCAGACCTGGCTTAGCTGCCACAACCGTCACAGGAATCTCAACAGCAGGCAAAAATCCCATCTCTCCAGCTATCTCTGGGAGACGCTTTAAATAGCGGTCTTGAAGGTCGCGCTGAAGACTCTTGACTTGCGCGTTGGCCTCCTGAGATCGTGCGGCCCAAATTTTTCCATCGCGCCTTGCAAGCTCTAGGAACGTAAAGCCAATCAACGACGCGAGAACATAAGCAACGACACCCGCCGCGACGAAAACAGTAGCTCGCTCTAACGCCCGAGTTCGCCTCCGAGCTTTCGTCAACGATGCTTTCTTGTGCGCCGCTACCTTTGCGGTTGACGCGTTCGGGCTCGCTGTTGCCTTCCTGGCTACTGCGGGCGTTTGCTTATTGCTGGTTCTTACTGCTACTGCACTCATTGCACTATTCCTCTATGGAAATTCTCTTAATCGCTCTTAATTTCGCACTCCGACTCTTGTTATTTTTTGAAATTTCTGCGGCGGTGGGAACAAGTGGCTTCTTATACAGGCTCTTGAACCCCTCATCCTCCAGTTCCTTAAAGCAAACTTTCGCTGCGCGGTCTTCGCCTGAGTGGTACGATAGGACGACCATGACACCGCCGACCTTGAGGCATCGGGCCGCGTCACCCAAAGCCCGTCCAAGTTCGTCGAGCTCTCCATTGATTGCGATTCGGACTGCTTGAAACGTGCGTGTCGCCGGATGGATCCGCTTTTCCCTTTTACTAGGCGGGATGGCCCGCATCACGCAGTCCACTAAATCTTGAGTCGTTTTGAGAGGTGATTCCTTCCGCGTCTCAACAACCACCTGAGCGATCTTCTTCGCCCAGTTTTCGTCGCCAAATACGGTCAAAATGCGCTCAATTTCTCGTTCCGTCCAGCGATTCAGCCCCTGACTCGCGGTTTCGCCTCGACTCCGGTCCATTCGCATGTCGAGCGGGCCTTCGCCGACAAAGCTAATTCCGCGCTTCGGATCCGCGATCTGAGCATTGTTCAGGCCAAGGTCAAGAAAAATTGCATCTACACCGACCTTGCCCATCACCTCAACTACGCATCGCGCGATGTCTCGATAGTCCGCATGAAAAAAGTGACAGTCAACTCCTTGGACTTCGGCCATCCTTAGCTTCGCCTCAGCGAGCATTGCCTCATCCCAGTCTATGCCGATAAATTTTCCATCGGGCGCGATTTCTTGACAAAACGCCCTCGCGTGCCCCGCCAGTCCCAGCGTCCCGTCCACGAGCGAACTCCCTGGGCGCAAATTTAGTGCTTCCATCGACTCCACCAACATCACAGGCACATGGGAGAGTTCGCTCATTCGCTTCCCTCCGGTCGGTGGGCAAAGACGTCAGAACCGAGCGGTCCATAGATCGCCTTTTCAAAAATCTTTCCAAATTGCTGAACTCGCGCTGTGCGGTAAATCTCGGGCTCGGCGAAGTACTCGTCCCAAGCCGACTTGGCCCAGATTTCAATTCGATCGCCCATACCGCGGACACTGACGCGATCCGCGAGTCCGGCTTTGTCTCTGAGCTTTGCGGGAATCAGATAGCGCCCCTGCGTGTCGACGTTCTGCTCGTCATCGGCCTCGCCGAGAAACATTCGAGAGAGCGCCTCTTGCGCCGGATCAAAGCCTTGTCCTGGAGCGATTTGGTCGTAAATTTCGTCGAAACGAACTTCCGGATAAACGATCAAACATCCTAGGGGGGAAAGGACGATAGCGAAGTTTTCGCCAAGTCGGTCGCGCTTCTTTTTGGAAAGCAGAACGCGGCCTTTTTCATCAATCGAAACCTCTTCGCTTCCGATTAATCTTGGCCTTCTGTTTTCCTTTTCACTCATGGCACGACTTCAACTTTTCGAGCCCTTTAGGCTATGCAAACCGGCCCGCATCCTTGCTGGCCGGCCCGCTAAATTTGGTTGAATACCCCACGCACCCAACCCCTTTGTTTTCAGAATTCCGTACCCCAATCCTTGAGTGAAATCCCGTTAAAGAGATAGTATCCGATGAGTTAGTACAAACTATCCACATTTCACCCCCAAGGGCCACTTTTTTCTAATTTTATCGATTCAATCTACTAAAACTTGGATGATTAGTAAATCTTTGTTTACATAAAAATTCAGATTCTTGGAATTGCCTGGGCATGAAGAGTTGTCTCTGGAATGGAATTGGAATCGGGTCACCTCTATTGAAGATCAAGGTTTAAGTGAGTCTAAATTGCAGATGACTGGTGCGCGCAACGCGAACTAGCAAGGATAACCGCTCCCTTGACGCTTGCAATCTCGTGCAAGAATTTCGTCCCGAGTGGATGTTTTGTGGGACAAAAAACTCCTCTGTCCCATAAAACTCAGGGTTTCACGCCAAAGCGTCGTGCAAGTCGAGTCCAATTCGCATCCGCCATGATCTCGCTCTCTCCATTGACAAACACCACCAGTCGGGTCCCATTATTGGACTTCGAGTCCCAGATAATTGGGGCACCCTTCTTCAAAGCATTGAGCCGCGCTCCCTTAAATCGCGGATTGATCACAAATTGACTTCCGGCGGGATTTTGCGTAGACCAAGTGGATTGCACGCCGAGATCGGCGAACATTCTTTTGAGTTGAGAGTTTTCCATGGACCTGGGTAGGAGTCCCTTATGCTTTGAAGCGTAGGCCCGCAGGCCCGACATGATCGACAAGGCGCACGATCTCCCACTCTCAAACGAGTTATTTTTCATCGCAGGGAGTATTTCAGCCATCCGATCTGGACTATCAGGCGCGGTCGTCGGAGCATCGACAACAGTAGCCGGAGCTTCGGCTGGTGTCTCGCTGATTGCCCCAAACCCTGCCGCAGCCTTCTTAGCCTGCGCCTCGATTCCTGCCTTGATGATGGCTCTTAGCTTATCGGGAGTCATGGTTGGTTTCGGCGCAATCGTATTAATAGAGGAGACCTTCATGTACTGCAGACCAACCGAAAGTTCCTCAAACTTTGGAGCAGTCTTGCCTCCGACCTCAAAATTCTCATACTCCAGCTTGTAAATCACGAGGAAGGACTCGCCCTCAATCTTGATTTTTTTCCCCTTGGACCAAGCTAGATCGATGGCGCTCAACAATTGCGCTTGGCCATTATCATCAGCTGGTCCGTTTCCGAACAGCGACCCCAGCATCACGACTGGCGAAAGGAACATCTGCGACATCATTCCCATCATTCCCCCCCCGCCTTGTGAGCCGCCATCAATTCGGTAGGCTCGAAACTCGGTTGACAAGTCTGAGAGTTTGATGGAAGTCGGATCTTCGGATCCAAGCAAGGAGTCAGATTGGGCAAATGCCGAAACGGTAACTAGAGAAAGTAAGGCGACAGCAACAAGGGAGCGTCTCATATGCATATTATAGGAGTCTCGACCGCAAAAGAGTGGCAAATCTGCAATAAAAAGAGAAAATTCTGGGTATGTTACGGAGAATGATCTTAGTGGTAGGCGGGGCCGGGTTCGTTGGCTCCCACATTTGCAAGTCGCTCCGTGCTCAAAATATTGAGCACCTAGTCTTCGACAACCTCGAAAAAGGCCACTCCCAGGCCATCGTCGGCTCTCAACTCGCCGTCGGCGACATCCGCGACCCCGCCACACTGGAGCGAGTTTTTGCTGACAACGACATTGACACCGTGATGCACTTTGCGGCTTACATCGAAGTTGGAGAAAGCGTGACCGACCCCGCGAAGTACTACCGCAACAACTTCCAGGGTGTCCTAAACCTCATGGATGCCATGCGCAACCACCGGGTTGAGCAATTTGTCTTTAGCTCCACGGCGGCGGTCTACGGCGAACCCAAATACGTCCCTATCGATGAACTCCATCCAAAAGACCCCACCAGCCCCTACGGCGAAACCAAGTGGAATGTAGAGCGAATGATCCAGTCCTTTGGACGCGCTTACGGCCTGCGATCGGTAGCTTTGCGCTACTTTAATGCCGCCGGAGCCAGTCCAGATGGCTCAATCGGCGAAGACCACGACCCCGAAACCCACCTCATCGCCCGCGCCCTTCTCGCCGCGATGGGAAAAGTTCCGCCGTTGACGATTTTTGGCACCGACTACGATACTCCGGATGGAACCTGCCTCCGTGACTACGTCCACGTCCTAGACCTCGCTCAGGCGCACATCCTTGCGATAAAGCATCTTCGCTCCGGCGGCGAATCAAGGCAGTTTAATCTTGGCTATGGCAACGGCTTCTCTGTCCGACAGGTGATCAATGCCGTCGAGAAAGTAACCGGTATGGAAGTTCCCAAATCCGAAGGTCCTCGTCGGGAAGGCGACCCTGCCCGCCTCATTGCAAGCAGCACAAAAATCCGTGAAGAGTTAGGCTGGAACCCGGAATTCAACGATTTGGAAACCATCGTAAGCCACGCCTGGAAATGGCGGCAGGCGTTCCCGAACGGTTATGGGCTTTAAGAATTTCTCAATGTGGAAGGGTCGACTCCCGCACTGGAGGGCAGACGATGTCATCTATTACGTCACCTTCACCCACCGCCGCGAACTCAATAGTGAGGAGTGCCAAGAGGTCTATCTGCGCCTCATGAAAGCACCCGGCTTTGAGCAACTCATCCTCTGCGTGCTTCCCGTCGCAACCGAAATCATGTTCCGCTATCCGAGTGGTGGTGAGTTTAGCGATGCCTTCGAAAAAGCCAAAAGTAAAGCTGGCAAGTCCATCATAAAGAAATCCGAAGAGCGCTGGTCACCCCTCGGAACCGAAAGTTACGACCGTATCGTCCGCGATGAAGCGGACTTTGAGGAGCGTTGGGCGCAGATCTTTGAGAGTTGCGCGGAACTGGAATCAGAGGACGGCGGCGAGTACACTTGGTTCTGGTGCGACGCCACTGCTGCCGAGCGAGTGCAGATCGGCGAACTTACTCTACCTCAGGATGGTGGAAGTTCATGAGTGTCAGCGAACCGTTGAGCTGGCAAATTAGCCCCAACCACGACGCGGCAAAGAAGGCCGTGGTGATCCTGATCGCCGCAATCGCATTCACCTTCGCCATCGTCAGCCTCCACAACTTCTTGCTGGCAATATTCGCCATCTTGGTCTTCATCGGCTCAACTTCAGAACTCTGGTTTGCCTTTATCGAGTGGGCAAACGTCAAGCGTGTCGTGCCCGGCAAGAGCGATGTTCTGCTTTCTCCGTTCGCAAAAGCCTCACGATTGGACAATTTCAGAGGGGTCAGATTACAGTTCGCAAGCAATGAAACCGAAGTATTGGCTAAAATTGCCACACTCTGGAGAACGGATGAAAGAATTGTGGGACCAGGAACTGACACACGAGGAGACGGAGGCGATCCTTCAGAAGCTCGTGACCCGAGTGAGCAAGTATAAAATGGAAACGCCAGCGATCTTTGCCCTCGAAGCTCACAAGCCGCTCGCCAACCTCGGCGGAAACGCGAGTCTCGTTGTCTCGCCCTTCTTAATTCCAATTTTTGGCTATGACGCTTTTAACGACTATAGCCGTCTCTTATCTAAACGCGAAAACTGGGAGCGTTTGGTGGACCTCCTCGACGAGTCCCGCCAAACCCCCGCACAGGAGAAAAAAGCTTAAATGCAATACTACGGTCTAGGGTGGGTCAAGATAGCGATAACGCTGACCTTTGCCTTTTTTATACTTTTCAATATCTGGCGCTCCAAGAAATCCTCCGGAAGCCTCTTTATTCGGCGCATCTCGGGATTGAACGCCATTGACGACGCGGTCGGACGCGCAACGGAAATGGGCCGACCGGTCCTTATGGTCCCGGGCCTTGGTGGTCTCAACGCTATCGCAGTTCAAGCTCTCAACGTTTTCGCCCACGTTACCAATATCTGCTGTAAATTCGGAACGCCAATCAGGGTGTGTTGCGGCGAACCTGCAGTCTACGCTGTCGCCCAAGAGGTCATCCGGGATGTCTACGTGAAAGAGCAGCAAGCGGATAAGTTCCACCCTGAATTCGTTCAGTTCCTGTCAAACCAACAGTTTGCCTTCGCTGCCGGCGTCGCAGGAATGATCCACCGCGAAAAGGTCGCGGCAACTTTCCTACTGGGTGAATTCTTTGCCGAGTCCCTCATCTTCGCAGAATCAGCCAACGCTGAGGGAGCAATCCAGATCGCTGGAACAACTCGCACAACCCAAACCCCGTTCTTTATTGCGGCTTGCGACTACGTTTTGATTGGCGACGAATACTACGCCGCCTCCGCCTATCTATCCCGAGAGCCAGTCCTTGTTGGGTCTCTCGTCGGTCAAGACTGGGTGAAAATTGGATCAGTTGCGCTAGTCCTCGTCGGCAGTATTCTCAACTCATTCCAGATGAGCCAGAAAGTCACCACCGAATGGAAAGATGGGGTCCTCACAGAAGGTGCCCCAGAACATTACCGAACCAAGGCTGAATCTACAATGGACTTGATTTTCGACCCCCAGAAGATGCCCAAGAGTGAAATCGAAGCCGTAACGCGTGAGAAAGACCCGAATGCGAAGAAGCCTGAGGAGGCACCTAAGTAATGTTTGCACAGCTATACGATCCCAAGAACTTCTGGCAAGTTAATCAAGCGATCTTTGACCCCAAAGTTTTTCTTGGGCTTGGAGTTGGTTTCCTTTTCTTCTTCTTCTGCATGCAGGCGCCGCCTCAATGGCGGAAGCACATTCTGTGGGCGGTTACCTTCTTCTGTGGTCTGATCTACATCCTGGAGTATCTGCTCCCGGGGGCAGTCAACCGTCAGCCCGGTGATTTACCTGCAAACGCCATGGAGAGCGTTCGATTCTTGGTCGACGACTCCCTGGTGCACGTCGGTAGATTCTCAAACGTTCTTACTGCATTCCTGATCGGCCTTGGAACTTATGCTCTGGTGCGTTTGCATACAACAAGGGTGGCTAAAAAGCAAACAGACTGGCAGTTCAGCCTCGTTCTCCTCAGCTGTTTCCTTCTGATGCTCACCTTTGGTTTTGCTGACTATCACTATCGATTGCTTGATCCGAAGTTTGAGGCTCAGATCAACTGGAATGGATGGCTATACGGATTTGACTTCCTGTTTGACGGACTGTTTCAACAGATGGACGCAACAATGTTCTCTGTCATTGCTTTCTTCATTCTGTCCGCTTCGTACCGCGCATTCCGAATTCGATCCGTTGAATCGACGATTTTGTTGGCAACTGCACTGGTCCTGATCCTCAGCCAAATGGGAGTGCTTACCGGATGGTCAGATGGGATCATTGACGGCATGACGAACAATAATCCTGACAATTTCCTCAACAACTTCAAGATCACCATCATCGCAGGTTGGATCAAGGATTACATCCAGAGTCCAAGTTTGAGGGCGATCAACTTTGGAATCGCCATCGGAGCTCTTGCAATGGGACTTCGACTTTGGCTGGGACTTGAAAAGGGAGGCGGAAACGTATGAGCGAACCAAAAACACTCGGTCAAAAGCTGCAAGGCATGAGTTCAGGCACTTTGTACCTACTTCTATTCATTTGCGCCAGCGTCCCGCTGTTTTTCACGATTCCGCAGAAAAATAGCCCGGAAGAGTCTCCGAAGGATCTGTACTTCTTCCTTCGCAACCTCAGCAAAGACAAGCCGGTTCTCATAGAGTCGGATTGGTCTCTTTCAACGCGAGGCGAAAGCGGCGGACAGTTTGAAGCACTGATGCGGATCATGATGCGACAAGACATCAAATTCGCAGTCTACGCTGTAGACCCGATCAACATGCAAGTTGCTCGAAATACTATCGGAAGACTCTCAAAGGAAAACAAAGAGGCGGGCGGAACAGATTACAAGGTCTGGGATAACTGGGTTGATCTCGGCGTAAAGCCTGGCCTAGAGGCGTTCTTGACCTCCATGGTTGGCAATGCAGAGACGACCTTGAAATCAACACGAACGATGAAGCCCGACGGTTCGGAGGCCTCCGCGATCGATTCGCCGGTTTTGAAGGGTCTGAAGAAACTTAGTGACTTCCAGTGTCTGATCATGGTGACCGGAACCGGATCTTACGAGGTAACACTAGAGCGACTTTCCGGCAAGATTCCGATGGGCGCCATGCTGACTGGAGTTATGGGACCGGAAGCCTTCCCTTACTACAAGTCCGGGCAACTTTTTGGACTGAGCGCAGGCGTAAAGGGGGTCTTTGACATGGAGACCTTAATGGAGTTCGGAGTGCAAGGACCCGGTGCGACGGGGAGTCCAGATATGGTCAAGAGTGTCAACAACAAATATGCGGGCAAGATAGCCGAAGGGTTCAAGGATAATCCTAAGTGGAAGAACCGGGATCGCGCAACCGCTTACTATCCAACCCTTCAGGTAACTTTGTTGCTCATGATTTCGCTGGTTGTGATCGGTAATGTCGGAATGTTCCTAGCCAAAAAGGAGGCTAAGTAATGGAATACGGAACCCTTAAACTTCTCGTCGGCGTCTTGGCAACAATTGGCCTCTACTCGGTTCTCTACAAAGAAAACAAGTTCTATCGTTTCGTGGAACACGTGTTCCTCGGCCTGGCCTCTGGGTTTACCATTATCTCGTATTGGAAGGAAACCGTGAGGACTGATTTCTACGACCAGTTCGCCGGCGTGCCTGGTGCTCCAGCCGCGGGACTCACTCCCGCGACGGTTGGAAGTCCCGGTTTCTGGCTCTACGGAGCACTGATTCCCGTCGGCTTGATGGGATACATGGCATACACCAAAAGACATGCTTGGATGAGCCGAATTCCCATCATGATCATCATCGGTCTTTGGGCCGGACAGCAAGTCAAGGCGTTCCAAACAACGCAATACCCACAACTGCTGGACACAATGCAACCCATCTTCCCAACCGGACGTGGATCGCTCGTTGTCCCTGCTAAAGCAGGATTATCCCCGGAGCAGTTGCAAGATATGGGGCAACTGGTCTATCCAAGTCAGGCCCTCAACAACCTGATCCTGCTCGTAACTTTCTGTTCGGTCCTCAGCTACTTCTTCTTCAGCTTTGAGTTGAAGAGCAAGTTCATGCTGGTGACGAATAAATTGGGACGCTACATCCTCATGGTCGGCCTTGGCGCAATCTTCGGTTCCACCGTTCTGATGCGCTTCACGCTGGTCATCGACAGAATGTTCTTTATCTTCATCGAGTTCCTGAAACAGACTGTCTTCGGAATGCGATAGAAACTGCATGGCAACGCTAAGGGTTCGAGATGTCTCCAAGTCATTTGGAGTAACTCGAGCCCTTCGTTCTATCTCACTTGACTTTCAACCGGGTGAAGTTCACGCCGTTCTCGGCGAGAACGGGGCGGGTAAATCAACCCTCATGAACATTCTCGGCGGGCTCATCGCCCCCGATGGCGGCGAAATCCTCCTAGACGAAAAAGCCGTGCGCATCAACTCCCCGCGAGATGCCCGAAACCTCGGCATCGAGATGGTCCACCAGCATTTCATGCTCGTTCCCAATTTCACGGTCGCCGAAAACCTCGCACTCTCGCAAGCCGCCAATCTTGAGCCGGTTCTCAATGCCCAGAAAGTTGCCGAACCCCTCCTCGGGGCAGCTAAAGCCTTGAGCTGGGAGTTTGACCCCGAGGCGAAGGTCGCCGAACTCACCGTAGGCGTTCAACAACGCCTGGAAATCACAAAGTGTCTCGTCTCCAGTTGCCGAATCTTGATTCTCGATGAGCCCACTGCGAGTCTCTCGGGGGCTGAGATCACGGAGCTATTCGGCGTCATTCGTAATCTTAAGTCGGGAGGAATCACCGTCATCATCATCGCTCATAAGTTGCGAGAAATTTTGACCATTGCTGATCGGGCATCTGTCCTACGTCAGGGCGACTTCATCGGTACCGTCGAAATCGCGAACACCACGGAAAACGAGCTCGCTCGAATGATGCTCGGCACTTCTGAGCCACCAAACCAGCAAAATAGCAGGCAAGAATTCGGCGAAATCGCCGTCTCGTGGAGCGGCCATCAGGTTCGAAGGGGCGAAATCCTCGGCATCGGCGGAGTCGATGGCAATGGTCAAGTCGAACTCGCAGAGATGCTCGCTGGAATTACCAACCCTCCCTCAGACCTACAGCTCCCAAAAAATGTCGCCTACATCCCCCAGGATCGCCAACTGGACGGACTCGCACTTTCCATGTCCGTCAACGACAACCTGCTGGTCACCAGTTCCCTGTTGGACGGACGTTTCGTCTCGCCTGTCCAAGCCCAAAAGGCTGCCACGCAACTCATCGAAAAATTCCAGATCAAAGTCAATTCCTCAGAAGATATGGCGGGATCACTGAGTGGTGGCAACCAACAAAAGATTGTCGTCGCGCGCAATCTGATGCAAACCCCAGATCTTCTGGTGACCGTCAACCCGACGCGGGGCCTTGACTTCAACGCCGCCAAATTCGTCCACGACCAGTTTCGAGAAGCTGCGGCAAACGGGGCTGCAGTTATTCTGATCTCCACCGATAGAGACGAGCTTGCGCTTCTGGCCGACCGCACGCTGTATCTTGCCCGCGGCATCCTCAAGGCAACCATGGAGGACGCTATTGGCTAGGCGCCTCCAAGGATTTGGAATCACGGTCGGAGCCTTGCTCTTCGCAATGATTCTCACTTTTTTGATATTCGGCCTCCCAGTCGGCTCATCCTTTCGCTTGATCGCCGAGGGCGCGTTTAGCGACAAGATCGCCATATCTCGCACCCTCGTCGCGATGACTCCGATGCTTCTCACTGGCATTGGGATGACCTTTGCTTGGCGGGCTGGAATGTACAACATCGGCGGCGAGGGGCAGTTTATCTGTGGCGGCCTCGCCGGGGCGGCACTTTTCCAGGCAGTGCCCTCCGCTCCGTCCTGGCTCCTGCTCCTCGCAACTTGCATTGGCGGCATGCTGATCGCCGTGTTTGCGGGCTGGCTCCAGATCAAGCGGGGTGTTCCACTCGTCATCAGCACTATCCTGCTGAACTTCATTGCTCTTCAGTTTCTCGACTGGGCCTGCGCAGGGCCGCTTAAGGACCCGGTCGGCGGTGTTCCCCTTTCCAAGCGGCTTCCCGAGACCTCCATGCTACTGAGGTTTGATCGGCAAACTGACCTCCACAGCGGTACCGTTTACGCACTTGTCATCGCGGCTCTAGCTTATATTTTTCTCTTTCTCACTCCCGAAGGATTCAGGATCAGGCTTGTTGGCCAAAACACAAGAGTGGCACGCTCCAACCGGATGAAGCCAAACCAAATCCAGCTCGGTGCTATGGCGATCAGCGGCGCTCTCTGTGGACTTGCCGGTGGAATCGAGTATGTGGGCATTTCAGGACAAATCGGAACCAGCTTTTCTCAAAACTGGGGTTTCCTCGCCATCCCGGTCGCCCTACTCGGTTCCCTTCACCCCTTGGGCGTGATCGCCAGCGCGCTTTACTTCGGGGCCCTGTTTGCAGGATGCAACAACCTTGCGCGCTATTCGAGCGCTCAAAACTCGATTATTTACATCATGCAAGCTGTTGCCGTGCTGATCGTAGTAGCACTGGGGCAATGGTCCCGGCAGCGGGAAACGAAGGTCCATAATGAGTGATGCGTGCCGCCGCCATCAACTGGAAAATTCGCCCCATCATCTCACTCCTGGACTTCTTCAACCATATCGATGAAGTCCTCCGACTCGCCGGTGACGCTCAGCTTATCGTGCTTCCTGAATTTTTTTCTCTTGAACTGCTCCAAATTCTGCCCGATCAAGATTCCGTCGTCCAACAGTTCATCCCCATTGTTGAGCATCTTCAACGCGCAAGCGTCAATTCTGGAGCCACCATCATCGGTGGGTCCCACCTCGCCCGGGTCGGCCCTACGCTCCAGAACCTCTGCCCTATCGTCACTCCTGGCGATATCATTCTTCAACCGAAGCTCAAAATGACCGTCTTTGAGAAAGACGAAATGGGTTGTCGCCCCGGCACAGGGTTCAAGCGCCCGATCAAGGGAATCTCTAGCCTGACTTGCTACGACGCCGAGTTCCCCGAAGCCGCAAGGCTCCTTGCCGAAGAAGGACTCACCGCGCTTGCCGTCCCGGCATTCACAGAGACCTTGCGGGGGTTCCAGCGAGTTCGATGGAGTTGTCTTGCACGAGCCATTGAAAACCAGAACTTCGTCATTCACAGCTCACTGGTCGGCTCTATCGGAAAGGAGCCTATCCCGAATGCGGTTGGCACCAGCGCGATTATTTCGCCCTGCCTCGAACCGTTTCCTGAGAGCGCGATTTTAGCAGAAACTGCCATGAATGAAGAAGGCGCAGCCATCGCCGACCTCGATTTTGAAGCTCTTGCTGTTGCAAAAACTTCAAACGATGTCAGGAATTGGGCCGACCGAGACCCCTCATGTTGGAAGTTCGCTGACTCGCGTGGTTAGGTATTGGCTTCGCGTCTCAAATCTGAGCTAGATCAATGATCTGGCTCAGATGCAGGTCAATGACCTGCTCTCCGTGTGGGCATCTTTTGTAACACTGTGTTTGATAACTGATATTCATACTTACTATAATACTTATATTTTCGGGGAAATTTTGGGAAGTTGTGAATTTCGTTGAACCTGGCTCGAATAATTTTGAACTTATTCTCATGTTCATCACTAATGTTCTTTCCCCCTGGGGTTGTGTCATGTGAAGATGTTTGAGATTGGATTTTGTTGCCGATATAGATACGGATTTGAGTTGGCTGGCGGTCAACCTGATTGCCTCGGGCGGGCTTGTTACGGTACGTTGACTTCCAAAATTAGGAAAAAACCTCTCCCCAGTTCCCTTCGGTCACAGTCCCTCTCCCTCACGGAGAGGGAAAGATGTACTCCTCTAGACTAAGAAGCCGCCCCAGAAAATTCCCGCTTGTCATAAACCAAGTCCGTCGCGAGCTTCCAGATATCGGGTTCGATTTTGCTTTCCGGTTTGATCTTGCTGAAGTGAACGATCGCGCTCGAAAGACCCGCCTCCAATGAGTAATGAAGGAAGACGCTGTTAATGATCTGCCGCGTCGCCGCCTTCAGCCCGAAGCTGATATTGCTGATTCCAAGCGTCGTGTTGACCAGCGGTGCATAAGCTCGCAGAGCCTCAATCGCCTCAATTGTCGCGATCCCCGCTTTCCGGAATTCCTCATCGCCGGAGCCGAGCGTGAAAGTCAAACAGTCAATAAAAACATCATGGTCCGGCAAGCCGTGCGCTCGCGTTCGGTCGAGGATTCGCTTGGCGACCTCTAGCTTCTTCTCAACTGTCTTGGCCATGCCCGCTTCGTCAATCGTCAGGGCAACCACTGCCGCACCGTAGTCTCGGCAGAGCTTCAAAACCCTCTCCGTCCGCTCTTCGCCATCTTCAAAATTAATTGAATTGATGATCGGCTTCCCTGCTAGCTTCTGCAATGATCGCTCGACGACCTGCCACTCCGTAGAGTCGATCATGAGAGGAACGGTCGTGTGCCGATTGTAACGACCCAAAAGCTCATCCATATCCCGAACTTCGTCGCGCCCAACGTAGGCGGTGCAGACATCAAGGACGTGAGAGCCTTCGGCCTCTAGCTCGCGAGCGAGTTCGGTCAAACCGTCCCAATTCTCCGCAGCGAGCATCTCGCGGAACGCCTTCGAGCCGTTGGCGTTGGTCTTTTCGCCCACAATCAGGAAGCTGTTATCCTGCTTGTAGGGCTGGAACATGTAGAGGCTTGAACAGCCTACGAGTTGCAGGGCCTTGGCTTGCTCCTCGGTTTTCATGTCGAAATCGAAACCTGGGAACAGAGTGCGAACCTTTTGCCAGTGCGCATTCGCGCCGTGGCGCATGCCGCCCACTCGGTCGGCGACGGCCTTGATGTGCGCAGGGGTCGTTCCGCAACATCCGCCGCAAATCGCAACGCCATACTCCTCGACAAATCGCGCATGGTGGTTAGCGAGTTCGTCGGGGCTGAGTTTGTAGACTGCCTTTCCGCCTTCCATCATTGGAAGACCGGCGTTAGGCTGGATGCTGATCGGGCGCGTCGAATTCTGCGAAAGGAACCGAACGTGCGGGGTCATTTCGACCGGCCCGGTTGCGCAGTTCATGCCGATTGCGACCACTTCGGGGAAGCACTCCAGCATGTTAACGGCGGCAGCAAGGTCGCTTCCGAGAAGCATTGTGCCTGTCTGCTCCATCGTCACTTGGACAATCAGCGGAAGCATCTTGCCGGTCTCCTGCATCGCACGGCGCGCCGAGTGGATCGTGGCCTTGACCATCAGCAGGTCTTGCAGAGTTTCCAAGAGCAGGAAGTCCGCGCCGCCCTCGATGAGGCCGCGGAAACCTTCGCAATAGGTCGTTTCCAGCTCGTCCCACGTGGTTTGCCCCAGGGAAATCAGCTTGGTACCGGGTCCGAGGGCTCCGCATACGAACCGTTGTCGGTCGGTAAACCGGTCGGCCGCGCGTCGGGCGATCTGGGCGGCGGCGATACTCGTTTCGTAGACGATTTCGGCGACGTTGTACTCCGCCATCACGATGCTCGTGTTGCCGAAAGTATTGGTCTCGGCAAGGTCGGAACCCGCCGTAAAGTAGGCGGCGTGGACGTTTTCGACCACGTCGGGCCTTGTGAAAACCAGGATCTCGTTGCAACCTTCGAGGTACTCGCCGTTCAAGCGTTCAGCGGCGGCGTTGATCTTCGGTGGCAAACTCGCAGAGGGCGTGAGCGTGAAGTCAGCTTGGCTGAGACCCGCATTTTGGAACTGAGTCCCAGTGGCCCCATCAAAAATGAGCACTCGCTCATTGAGAGCGTCAAGAAAGGCCGAATCAAACTTCACCCTTCTATTATACGGCAGAGCCGCTTAATACTCCAATTCAGACTCATCTAGCCGCGGCTTCATAGCCTCTTTTACGAGGACGAGGCAACTTGCGATGGACGCAAACCCAAGAACTATTCCAACCACATTCAACATCATGTCCATTCTGATAATGGTTTTCCGCGTGGAGTTGTCATGGCATCCCAGTAACTCCACCGAGTCCGCGAGAATCTTGCAGAAGCACTGGCAGTGGTTCTGCTAGCAGTGCAAGTGCTGGGGGCAAGATTGCTGGGGGAGCCTTTGGCTCCTCCTCCCGGAGCCCTCTTATATTGGACGGGAGCGAAGTGGAGTGTTCGGGATTGGGCTTTGTGCTGTAGGCGTGGTAGGGCTATTTTGTCAACTGGAGAGTTTGTGCGATGCCCTTCGGGATCGAGGGGCTTGGCAATCGTTTCCATGGGTGTCGTCCCGCTAAGGCGGGACTCAACCGACGGCTGGGGTTGTTTGATCCCTTTTGGGATCAGGCTTGGTTTGTCTTTTGGGTTTTGGTGCGTGCAATTCTGCGTTGCCTCAAAAATGCTGGGTAGCTAGAAACCGTGGCCTTGGGTTACGATTTTGCGACGGGAAATTCGGGACTTTGGTAGCTCTTCACGTCCCACAGAGCGTTGTGCTGCTTTTCCAAATTATCAAGGCCGTTGCGGAGGGCGAAGTCTTTTGCCGATTTTAGCTCAACGCTCGCAACTATGGATTCATCTTCTTTGAGCGGAAATTCGAGAGACTTTAGCTTTAGAACTCGCTTCTCATTGGGATTGAAGAGTAAGACGTTTTGCGCAGACATTGGTGCAAACTCAGCCGCTGAGTCGAAGTCGATATACCTGCCGTTTACGAAGACGTTTATTCGGAAAAAACTGCGGTGGTTGGGGAAGAGGAGCTTTGAATTGCTGAGGTTAGTGATCAAAATATCAGCTTCAACCTCATAGTACTCGTACTCCGATATGTTTCGTTTCGAGGCCTCCAAGCGCGTGACAACGAGTACCTCGGGTGCGTCTTCGCCGCAACCGACCGACAAAAGCAAGATTGCAATTGCACTGAGCCTAATCAATGCGATTCCGATGGACTTAACTATTCGCATCTATACTCTGTGCGTTCGGATCGGTAGTTTGTTCAGATAATTTTCAGATCTACAAATATTCCAACTCATGCAACATCCGCGGACTCTGTCGCCATTCCGGACGCACTTTTACGTGCAGATTCAAGAAAATGTGCCGCTCTAACATCTCCTCGATCAAAGGCCGAGCCTTGGAGCCGATTTGCTTAATCATTGCGCCTTGCTTGCCAATAATAATCGCCTTCTGGCCGTCCTTCTCGACGATAATCGAGGCGTGGATGATTAGTTTGTCGTCCTCCTCTTCCCACTGGTCAACGAAAACGGCGATGCTGTGGGGGACTTCTTGGCGGGTGGCTTCTAGAGTCTTTTCGCGGATAAGCTCGGCGGCGAGGCTACGCATCGGCACGTCGGTGACCATGTCCTCGGGGAACACGGCTTCGCCTTCGGGCAAGAATTGCAATATCAGATCAACGAGCTTTTCGTGATTTTGCTTCTTGGTGAAGCAGGTCATCATGTAGTGCTCGGTCTTGAACAGCTTGCAATAGGCTTCGACGTGGTCATTTACGTCCTCGGCTTTGAGCTTATCCATCTTGTTGAGGCACAGAATCACGCCTGAGAAACCGGGGTTCTCTTCGGCGTAGGGGTACTTCCAGCCGCGATTGATGAGGGTCGCGAGGGTTTCATCTTCCTTGTCGGGAAGGCGACTACAATCGACCACGACGAGGACGAGATCCACGTCGCCCATCGCGCCTTCAGCGGTGCGATTCATGAGCTTTTGGAGCTCGGTGTGGGCATCGTGGAGTCCTGGAGTGTCAACCAGCACAAGCTGATAATCGGGCTCGGTGATGATTCCCCGAACGCGCGTTCGTGTCGTTTGGGGCTTGTTGCTGACGATGGTCACTTTCTGACCAACCAGTAGGTTGGTCAGAGTGCTCTTTCCCGTATTCGGCTTGCCTAGAAGGGCCACTGCGCCTGACTTGAATGCCATGGCTATTCTCGCTTCCTGAACACGACGTTCATGGACATGCTGCCATCCTCGGCAACTTCTCCCTTGGCGCTAAACTCGTCGATGGAAGCGGTTCGGCCTCTCCCACGTCCTCTCTCGCGCGAAGTCGTTCGCGGACTCATATCACGCCCAAAGTCATCGTCCAGCGCAGGCGCGTCAAGATCCATTGCGCTCGGTCGGAGCAAGAGGTCGTCTGCGAAATCGTCACTCCACGAGTCTTCCATGAACTCGTCGAGTTGGACGACAGAGACGTCGAAGTTGAGTTGATCGAGCCGGATGGTGTTCTCGGTTCGGGCGGGGATTTCGTCCACGCGCAGAAGATCGTCCATCGGCGTTTGGAGGAGCGTTTCAATGTCATTTCGCGGTCCTACGAGGAAGGTGTACGTCATGCCGTCGATGGCGTTGAAACGAAGGTGCGTCGCGTCCACCGTCGCCCATTCCTGGGTTTGGAGGTTGTACGCCGACCACTTCTCGGGTAGCGCAATCGTGCGGGTTCCACCCTGCTTGCAGTGGACGGTGAGGAACGGCTCGCGGACGTGGACCACGTCGTCTTGGTAGCTCCAAACGTGCGCTCCAGCCATCTGGCCGAGGGCTCGGAATAGTGCGGGAGTGACCGTCGGTTCGCCAAGGAAGACCGAAGTCCATCGCTCAGCTACCGGGCGGTCGGAGTCACAATTGCGAACCACGAAGCTCGGAAGTCCGGTTTCGGTGTATTCGCCGAGGACGATGCCGTCTTCGGGAATTGCGAAGTAGCTTGGCTCCAGGGTTCCACCTTGGGCGAGCGACTTTTCGGGAAGGGCTTCGACTAGCGGATGGCGGTTTTGTAGGAGGGTTGTGCCTGGCTTCGAGCCGAATGGCTGAGGCTTGAGGGCGATACCTGTAATCTCGCGTACTCTTTCGAGCGACTCGCGACCCCCGTCAAAGAGTCCGGCTGCATAGAGCCAGAAGAGGACCTTACCGTCGCGCTGGAGTCGCTCTTTGATCGCACTGCGAACCTCGGGGCGGACGTCCCATGCGTTCATAAACACGTAGAGTCGGCTCTCTGGGAACTGCTCTCTGTGGGCAAAGTCGCTGAGAAGATAAAATCCGACGCTCATGCCCGAACGCATCACGGACTCCCGGACATCTTGGACCAGGAGTTGGAAAGCGCGCTGATCAACAAGGTAGCTCAGGGATCGCTCGTCAACAAAGACGGCGACATCGGGAGTATTGGCAGGAGCCGCAACTCGACGGGCGAGGGCTTCGCGGATCGCTGCACCACGTTGCCAAATCCCTGGCGTGTTCAACCAGCCATTGCCCCAAAGATCCATCCAGGCGATGCCGCTTTGATGGGCGAATGCCGCACCTGCACCTCGCCAGTGGACGCTTTCGAGCGCCTGCGGGGTGTTGATGACGGGGTTGAAGTCGTCGGGTTCTTGACGACCGCTGAATGGCGTCTTGAAGTCCTCCTCGCTGATATAGAGTTTCCCATTGAGGACAATGCTGTCAATCGGGCAAGGGAATGCCGCGGACCCACCAGCTTCGCGGTTCTTGTAGCTCGGCGGTCCGGCGATGAAGTCGACCTCCGGGGTTCGGAGGAGCTTGCCAAGTGCAAGGTGACCGTTCGCTGGATGCGACCACTCGAAGGTGTAGCCGTAGCTGACGCCGACGAGAAGGTAGCCTTCGCTGACTTCCTTGACGGCATAGGCGAGCTTGCCAATGCGCTCCATGATCATGTCGCTGAGGAAGAGGTGGTAGTCCACCCATCTACGCGCCTTGCGGTCGGTGCGAACGAACTCTTCGC
>JAIOPU010000007.1 GCA_021413725.1 Armatimonadota bacterium
CATCCTCTCCCTCTGGGAGAGGCAATGACCGCAGGGAATTGGGTGAGGGTGCGGTCGCACCTCGTTCGAGTTTCGCGACTACAATGCGGGCGCTCGTGCTTGAAGAACCCGGTCGGCTCTCGCTCCAACACGTCGAAATCCCCCAACCCGGCCCCGGCGAACTCCTTATTGAAGTCAAAGCCGCGACCACTTGTGGTACAGATCTCAAAGCCTACTTGCGTGGACACCCGCAGATTCCGATGCCGGGAGTTCTGGGCCACGAATATAGCGGTACCGTTGTCGCTTCTGGCGTAGGCGCACCTTTCCAAACAGGACAGAACGTTATGGGAGTGCATTCTGCGCCTTGCCAAGCCTGTTTTTGGTGCGAAAGCGGACAGGAGAATCTTTGCGAGAAGATTATGGAGACGAAGGTGCTAGGCTCTTACGCCCAGTTCCTGCGAATCCCCGCGCATATCGCCCGCGTCAACGTTTTTGAGAAGCCCGATTCGATCAGTTTCGAGCGCGCTTCTTTGCTGGAGCCCTTGGCTTGCGTCGCGCAGGGAATCCATGAGTTGGGTCAATTACCTCCCTATTCCAGGGTTCTGATCATTGGGCCGGGCGCGATTGGGCTGATGTTTGTTTCTGCGTTGCGACACCTCGGTCTGCGAGACATCACCCTCGCCGGACGCAATAAGAAGCGTCTCGCGGTGGGAGAATGCCTTGGGGCAAGACCCATGCACGTTAGCGATGTGGAGCACTCGGTGGGGCGGGGTTACGATCTTGTCATCGAGTGCACTGGCAATGTCGAGGTCTGGCAATCCAGCATCAATTACGTCCGCCGAGGCGGACGAGTCATGCTCTTCGGCGGCTGTCCCGCCGGCACCCTCGTCGCCTTCAACACCCAAAGGCTGCACTACGATCAGATCACTTTGATGAGTCCGTTCCACTTCGGGACAGGAGCAGTGCGCATGGCGCGGAGTTGGTTGCTTGACCCAGATTTTCAGATCGACGCTGTGATTTCGGGTGAGCGCGAGCTGGAAGATGCGGAGCAGGTCTTCGCTGATTTACAGTCCAGCCTTGGCATAAAGTACGTTTTCAAGCCATAATATCTGTCACAACCTATTCCCTTCGTCAGGGAGGCACAGACTATGGCAGAACGATACGAAGACTCGTACCTTTATAAACTGCGGCATTCCGCCGCTCACTTGATGGCCCAAGCCGTCCAAGAACTCTATCCCGGCGCAAAGCTCAGCATCGGTCCTCCGATTGAAAACGGGTTCTATTACGACATTGATTTCCCCGCCCCTCTGAAAGAAGAGGACCTTGCGAAGATCGAGAAGAAGATGAAAGAGCTTGCAAAGCTCGACATGCGCATTCTCCGCATGGAAGTCGCCCGCGACGATGCGCGCGCGATGATTCTCGATGAAACCATTCCCGGCATGGGCACGGCGGTGGCCGAATACAAACTCCAACTTCTCGACGCGATTGCTGAAGATCAGGTCTTGAGCTTCTATGACCAACAACGCACGGATCGCGAGGGGACGTTGCATCGCTTTATTGATCTTTGTCGAGGACCTCACGTGGAGACGACGAAGGAAATCAAGTTCTTCAAGCTGATGACGATCGCCGGGGCGTATTGGCGCGGAAATGTCAACAACAAGCAACTCACGCGAATCTACGGAACGGCGTTCGAGACTCAGGAAGCGCTCGACGCGCACCTCTACATGCTCGAAGAAGCCAAAAAGCGCGATCACCGCTTGCTCGGTCGCGAACTGGGACTCTTTATGTTCTCGCCACGCGTGGGCACGGGGCTTCCGCTTTGGCTCCCAAAGGGCGCGACTTTGCGCCAGACGATGATCGAGTTTCTGCAGCAAGAGCAGCTCAAGCGCGGCTATGAGCCGGTGGTGACGCCGCATATCGCGAGCATCAAGCTCTACGAAAAGTCGGGCCACATTATCAATTATCGCGACAAAATGTTCCCATTCATGGAGGATGAGGAGAAGGAGACTTACATCCTCAAGCCGATGAATTGCCCGTTCCACATCGAGATTTATGCGTCTCAGATGCGGAGCTATCGCGATCTTCCGGTGCGCTACGCGGAGTTCGGCACGGTTCACCGTTATGAGCAGAGTGGGGAAGTCGCGGGGATTCTGCGGTGTCGCGGATTCACCCAAGACGACGCCCATCTTTTTGTCACGCCCGATCAACTCCAAAGCGAGTTTATCGGCGTCGTCGAGCTGATGAAGGCGGTTCTCGATAAGCTCGGTTTGACTGAGTTTAGGGTGCGCGTTGGAACCAAGGACCCCTTGAGCGACAAGTACGTTGGGCACGACGACAACTGGACGGCGGCGACAAACGCGATCACGGAGGCTTGCGACTCGATTGGGTTGGACTACGAAATTTCGCCGGGGGACGCCGCGTTTTACGGGCCGAAGCTGGACCTCATTATCAAGGACGCCCTCGGTCGCGAGTGGCAGATGGGCACGGTGCAGGTGGACTACAACTTGCCGGAGCGGTTCGATCTGGAATACATCGGTGACGATGGCAAGCCGCATCGTCCGGTGATGATTCACCGCGCACCGTTTGGTTCGCTGGAGCGCATGATCGGGCTCTTGACGGAGCAGTATTCGGGCGCATTCCCGTTCTGGCTGAACCCCGTTCAGATCGCGATTCTCCCGATCGCCGACCGGCATATCCAGGCGGCGTACGACATCGCGGAAGCGTTGCGCGGCCCAGGCTTTAAGGTCGGGGCAGTCCCTGCGGATTGTGCCCACTATCCCGCGGCGGCACTCGCTGGATTGGGCGATTTACGTTATCGGGTTTCGATAGATGATTCTCGGGAGACACTCGGGAAGAAAATCCGCGAGACTCAGCGCATGAAGGTCCCCTTCATGCTGATTGTGGGCGACAACGATATTGAGGCGGGCACGATCGGGGTCAGAAGCCGGGAGAAGGGCGATCTTGGCGCGATGACGCTGCAGGCTTTCGCGGCGATGTTGCCGAAGTAGGTGATGATGAAGTCTGGGGTTCTCTTGGTAGGGGTGCTTTTATTGGGTTGCAATCCCAAGCCAGGGGCTTTCAATTTCGATGGGGCGTATGAATCTTTGGTGATCAAGGCCGGGAAGTCTGAGGCCGAGCCTGCCTTTCCCGCAGGTACTCCGCGCTCGGCCCAACTCACCCTTTATATTCAGGGAACGAATTGCGCACTGATGAACCCTATGTCCGGCTTTCAGGGACATTTTAAGTCGGCAGGCGGCTCTGTTCAAATTACTTGGTATGATGCTCCGAACGGCAAAATGAAGAAACCGGATGTCGCCAATTTCTCTGTTTCTGTAGATGGGTCAACCTTAACGATGGTTGGAAATGCCGAGAAAAACCGACTTGTCTTCCATCGCATTTCCCGCGACGCTCCGCCAATTAAGTTGCCCTATTGAAATTTTGAAGGAATTGTGTGACCTCTTCCGGCATCGGGACAGAAAGGTCTATCGCAACTTTCCTCAGAGATTTCGTGTTAGCCCTGGTAAAGGATAGATCGATGGATGCAGGCGAGATAATTTTTGAGGGCGGTGGATGGGTGCTACGGGCTCTACTCGGCGTTTTCAGATTTGCCGCCGAGTGGATCATCGACATTCCGAACTTAATTGTCGATATCCTAAGTTGTCGCAAGCGCAGGAGGACTCCTTCTTGAGGCCGAGAGATTTTGTTCTGGAACCGCTGATTTATTTTGGTGGCGCCGTCCTGTTTGCGCTGGGTCTCTCGGTAGTAATTCTCCTATTGTTTGTACCGTATTACTCACATAAGCTATTCGCTCCGTTCACCGCCTGGAACAAATGGCGCAAACGGAGGCGGGATAGTATTCGGTTTAACCTCGCCGACGCTTCAAAATATAGGTCGCGCCGAGGCAGAGCACCGCGATTGGGCCAGGTTCGGGTGCGAGGACGATGGCCATGCCCGTCAAATCGGCTACACCGCCGATCGCTCCGAGGCTGATGGTCGGGCCTGCCCCCAGAACTGGGTGATAGCTTGAGAAAACATTCCCTGTTTTAATCCAGAGGCCGCCTCCGTGACCGGCAACGATATTGCGAGCCGAGGAGGCTCCTATGCCAGGAACAGCCGCGTGGATCGTTAGTTGCTGGATTGGGGCCGAGGCTGTACTTGCAGTGGTAGATGAAAGCCAGATTGCAGTTCCTGGGCCTCCCGAGACAGAACTTACACCATACAGATTGGTGCCGGACCATGCCGCATCTCTGAGCACGTTACTGCCGCTAAACGCAATGTTTGTTACACCACTATTGATGAGGGCGCCAGAAGGATTCCAAACCGCGCTCTGTAAGTTGTTGCCGAAAACCTGCGTCGCTCCGAATCCAAAGTAGTTCGTGCTACCGGATCTTTGAATCGGCGCGTGGCCCTGAAAGGCACTGACGAAGAAAGCTCCCGTAAACGCCAAACTTTGAGAGTAAATGGGACTATTGTTCAAGACGCCACCATCCCCGGGGCCGAATGTAACCGTGCTTGACTCACGGTTAAAATGGATACTTCGCGAACCTAAGACAGGCGACTCCGCTGCCCCCTTTAGTTCGCCGGTATTGTAGTCGAACATGGCGATCTTTGTGGCGGTGAGAACGTAGGCAGTATTTGATGCCTGGTCCACGGCGACATCAAGGACTGCATCGGGCAAAACCCCCGAACCAAAGGAGCCAAGGTCGACTCGATTCACCGGATCATATCGCGTGACCTTGTATGATTCACCGTTTCCCAGATAGTTATTGCCTATCAGCAACATATCGAAGGAAGCGAACCCGAAGGAGCTTGAAGTGGCGAATATTGCAAGGGCGACAAGGGAGCGCATTCCAGAATTCTACAACTAATTGCCACAGCTTAAAGAAACTCTGCGAACTTTTAGCAAATTAACCAGCAAAAATACGGTGGCACATGGGGTTCGGTCAATTTCTTGAGGAAATAGGTCTTTTGGCTTCCTTTGCCTATCCGCCCGCGTATTAAGTTAGGAATGATAAAGACGGAGAATCTGTGCAAGTCCTTCATTGACCCCAAGAAAGGACCGGTTCATGCTGTGAAAAACGTGAGCTTTGAGGCGCAGGTGGGGGAGATTTTTGGGCTTTTGGGCGTGAATGGCGCGGGGAAGACTACTTGCTTGCGGATGCTTTCGACGGTCATTGCGCCAACGAGTGGTCATGCTTCGGTGAATGGGTTTGATGTGGTCACTCACGGACAAGAAGTGCGAGGACAGATAGGTTTTCTTTCGACTTCGACCGCCCTCTATGGCCGTCTCACGGCGCGGGAGATGCTTACTTATTTCGGCGAACTCAACCAGTTGTCCCCCGCACGGTTAAAGGAGCGCTTGGAATTCGTGATCGAGAAGTTGCGACTGCAGGAGTACATCGATCGCCAGTGCGACAAGCTTTCAACCGGGCAAAAGCAGCGCGTTTCGATCAGTCGTGCGATCCTCCATGATCCTCCCGTCATCTTCTTTGATGAGCCGACCGCCGGCCTGGACGTTGTGACGAGCCAGACGATTATGGAATTCATCGAAGAAACGAAGGCACAGGGCAAGACTGTGGTGTTTTCGACGCACATTATGAGTGAGGCCGAGAGGCTTTGCGACAAAATCGCGGTGATCCACGCGGGTGAGATCAAAGCGACCGGAACGGTAGCGGATTTGCTGGCGCAGACGCAAGCGAACACGCTTGAGAAGGCATTTTTGAATCTGGTGGGCTACCAACAAGGGCAGGTAAACGAATGAAATTGGCGATTGTTGTTTTTAAGAAAGAGTTTCGCGAGATGATGCGCGACCGGCGCGTGGTTTTTGGCGCGTTTGTGATGCCGTTCGTCGTCGTGTTCATGATGATCCAGCTTTTCGGGTTCATCGGCTCCTCAATTCAGAAGACCGTGAAGAAGCAGGAAATCTTTGTCGTCAAACCTGCTGCGCCAAACTCCCTGTATTCGGACCTTCAAATGGTTTCCAAGTCGATTGACCCGAAAGTGACGGGCGGAGCCGAATTCAAGATCACCGAAATCGAATCCGTCGCGGCGGGACGCAAGTTGATCGAGGACGGAAAGGCAAAATATGTACTCTCCTTCCCGGCTGATTTTGACGCTAAAGTCACGGTTGGCAAGGCTACGGTGGATGCTTACTACGACTCCGGCACGGAAACCTCAGGGATTGCCCTATCCACTTTTGACAAGATTGTGGATGCCAAGAACAAAGAAATGTTGAAGCTGAAGCTCGCAACTGCTTCGATTTCTGCCGACCAAATGGAGCCGATTAAAGTCGAGCGCAAGGACATCGCCAAAAAGGAGGGCCTCAGCGGCTCGATGCTCGTCGGTCTCCTTCCTTATCTGATGATTGTCTTTGCGTTCGTAGGCGGGATGTCGGTGGTTTCGGACCTGGTTGCGGGAGAGAAGGAACGGGGGACTTTGGAGACCCTGCTGATTTCGCCGGTGACGCGCCGCGATATTGCTCTGGGCAAGTTCTTTAGCCTCTCCGTGGTGTCCTTTTTGAGCGCGATCTCAATGGTTCTTTCGCTGGTTGTGATTGGTGCTTCGGGCATGGCGGCAGGGAAAATGCTCTTTCCCGAGGGATCAGGCCTCAACTTGAGCATGGTGCTCACTTTGCTCGGCGTTTTGCTTCCGCTGGTGTTTTTCTTCTCGGGCATGATGCTCGCGATCAGTGCGTTTGCGAAGAACATGCGCGAGGCGCAGACCTATCTTGGAATCGCGAACTTCGTCGTGATCACTCCTGCGGTCTTCAGCCAAGTTCTCGGGTTCACGGATCTGAGCCAGGCGATCTGGATCAAGTTCGTGCCGGTTCTGAACACGGCTCTAGTGATTCGCGGTGCATTGCTCGGGAAGCCAGACATGCAGTTGATGGGGATCACGGTGTTTACGAGTCTGGTTTTAGCGGCGATTGGGTTTGGGCTGGTGCTGAAGATGTTCACTCGGGAGCAAATCCTCGCGCGTATCTAATGTTGCTGACTGTTCGCTGGGCGTGACGGCCTGAATCCTTCATTGCGAAGGGTCTGGGCCGTTATGTTTTATTCTTATTGCTCGGATAGAAGGAATTCATGAGGCTAATCGCAACTTTCGCTTGGCAGTTTGATTGTTTCGAATTGTAGATTCAGTAAATTTTCTTGGTGTTTTAGTTTCTGTTTCACGTGTTTCAAAAACTTTTTCACGTGTTTTGGAAACTTTTTCATGTGTTTTAGAAACTTTTTCACATGTTTCAAAAACTATTTCAGGTGTTTCAAAAACTTTTTTCCTCGTTTTAGAAACTATTTCACCTGTTTCAGCGCGTGAAATTGCCAAAATAATTTGCCAATTCGAGAAGGAGCAGTCTAGAACCGTGGATTTTCAGTGATGCCGACCTCGCGACAAGTTCAAACGAGTCATTGGTCGTGACTGCGCACAGGACGCCCTGCCTCCAAAGCGTGTATGAGATTCGCGCACTCCAAATGGGTTTCCGCCACCGCCTCCACCCCGACTCTCAGCAAATCCTCCCGAGTTTTGTCCGTGCAATGACTGCCGCCGACGAACCCAATCGTCCGCATCCCCGCCGCAACAGCCCCGGTAGCCCCGAGGGCGCTGTCCTCAATCACTACGCACGCACCTGGATCGACACCCATTTGCGCGGCCGTGTAGAGAAAAATATCGGGTTCTGGCTTTCCGCGCGTAACCATCGTCGCGCTGAAGATATTCTCACCAAAATACTCACTAAGCCCCACCAACCCCAAAGTCAGAGCGAGACGCGCCGGAGAACTGCTGGATGCGACACAGACCCTGGTCTCTAACCTGTCCAGAAAATCGTGTATTCCCGGCATCGCACGCAGTTCCCGTTCAAACGCAGCCGCCAAGCACTCATCCAACCTCGGACGAAATGAAGCCGGAAGCGGCCCGCCGAAATCCCGTTCCCACTCTGTGGTCGCGTCCTTGGAGCTCTTGCCAACAAATCGCGCCATATAGGCGTGTAACTCGTAGTGCACTCCAAATTCTTCGAAAACCTCAATCTCCGTCTGATTCGACAGCAATTCACTGTCGATCAGGACGCCGTCGCAGTCAAAAATGATGAGTTCGGGTTGCACGGACAGGAGCGTACCGAGAAAGGTAATCTCGTTGCAGTTGTGGCTATGGTGAAGATTCTTGCTTAGAAAACGGGACTGGATGGGGGCATTCGTGGGTTTGATCGTGTTTTTGATCGGCGTCGCGATCATTCTGTGGACGTTTCAACAAGCGTACACCATGTTTTCCGTCCCGCCCGAGACGGCTCTGAATATCAAGAAAGGCAACACGCTCGATGTCAATGTCGCCGCGCAGTCGGGGGCAACGATCGTTTACCGGATAGCGTTGCTCTTCCTGATGACTTTGATCGGCTCGATCATTTCGAACCGCGGGATCAAGCTTTATAGCGAATCTCAGAAGGGCGTTCCTCACGCAGAGAGGGGGACAGCCGCAGATCAGAACCCGGGCAAATAATCCGCCTCGGCTGCGAACAATTCCTTCGTCATCGCTCGAATCTCCGCTGGAGAACAAACCGCCGAGGTGAGCGGGTCGAGCATCAGCGCGTATTCTGCGAGAGTCTTTGACTTTTCGATGCAAGCCTGGGCGGCAAGATCGAACATCCCCATGTTCGAATCGCAAATTGCCGCCATCTGTTTGGGCAAGGACCCGAACCGGGTGGGTTGAACACCGTTTTGATCGACCAAACACGCTACTTCGACGCAACCGTCTTGAGGCAAATTGTCGATAAATCCATGGTTGGCGACGTTGCCGTGGATGACGAAAGGCTGATTTTTCTCGATGGACTCAATGATCCACGAGCCGTATTCGTAGCTTCGCTTCCAGTCGATTTGCTCTTCGCCGGACAGAATTCGCAGACGTCGGTCGTCTTGCCCTTGTCGCCAAGTGGGCCAGTTGTTCGCGTAAAAACTCTCCTCTCCGCGATATCCGGAGTCGGTGTATTTTTCCAATAGGTCCTTGCGCTTTCGATAGTAGGGAAGATATTCGCTGAGATGGCCGCTTGACTCGGTGATGAATGCCCCGAAGTGCAGCATCATATCGGTCCGGATAGGCTCGGCGACGGCGAACTCGCTCGCGCGGTCTTCGGCTTTCGCGAATAGCGCGGGATAGAGCGAACCGCTGGGGCCGTTGAATTCCGTGAACCACGCCAAGTGGTTGATTCCCGCGCATTGCCACTGGACTTTTTCGTATTCTGTGTCGGCATGTCGAGCGAGCATTCGGGAAGTCCCTTGTACGGAATGGCAAAGCCCGACCGTGCGCATCGTGCTGGCCCGGCTCGCCGCGAGGCACATGATACTCATCGGGTTGGTGTAGTTGAGCACCCATGCCCGAGGGCAGAGGCGTTCGCAATCCCGGAGAATCGCTAGATATTCGGGCACGGTACGCAGTGCCTTGAACAGCCCGCCCGGCCCGATCGTGTCGCCGATGTTCTGGCTGACACCGTATTTGAGCGGGATGTCGTTGTCGTGCCGCACGCACTCCATGCCAAAAACTTCGATGCTGTTGATGATGTAGTCGGTTCCCGCGAGGACTTCCAAACGATCCGTGGACGCCCGGACTGTCCACTCTTGACCTGAGTCGGCAACCATTTTGAGAATAAGCTTTTCGCAGAGCCGGAGTCGCTTTTCGTCAATGTCCACCAGTCGCAACTCTCCGCCTCGGTTGCCAGGGATCGTGAGAACATCGCGAAGGATCGCGTAGGCGAAAAAGCTCCCCGCCCCGAGCATAGTGATGTTAAGCGGTCGACTAATTTCCCCAGGAAGTCCGATGCCCTCCATGGGCTTGGAGTGCTGGTCGTGGGATTCCGTACTTGTCATTATTTCAGTATCCCCGATTTCAGCCAATTACCAGGTTTTAACTTTTTTTGCGAAAAGTTGACCATGATTAGTCAATTCAGGTTAAAATGGTAGTGAGCTTTGCTCCAATTTTTTAAAAAAGGAACGGAATAACGATGAAAAAACTTATATTGATGGCCACGGTGGCCGCGATCGGGAGCAGTGTTGCTTTCGCTCAGGAAACGATGATTGTCGATTTTGACAACCAACTTAACGCGATCTCTAACCCGGCAACTTATGCCAGCGGACGATGGTTCTTCAGCTTTATCGATACAGATTCGAGCGGCTCGAATAACAATATCGGTTGGTTCACGGACCCTTCCTTGCAGACCAGTGGAACGCAGACAAATCTGAGCACGATTACAGCCGGATCCAATCCCTCAACTCCGGTCGGAAATGGCAACGACAATCTGTATCGAATGAAGTTCTCCTTCATGGCTCCATGGGACCCCCTCAACGGCGCAACTCCTGCTAACCGAAATACAGACTCCAATCGAACATTTCTTCGATGCTACACCAGCCAAAATCGCGTAGCAAACCCCGGCGGAGTGCCTGATCTGAAAGCACCAATGCTGGACACCACAAAGAAGTTCCGCTTCGACATCTACTCGGTCAAGAGTCTTCGAGTCGCTGCCCTCATTTCTGAAGGTGCAGTCACTTCACCGGCAATCGGCTTGGCTGGTTCTGTCGCTGCTCCGCTTGAGTTGATCGCTGGCAAAATCGGTGGACCAAATGCACTGAAAGCAACCGGATCGGCTGGCGGTTTCGTCATTCCTGCAGGCACTTGGACAACTGTGGTCTTTGACTTCCAAGATACGCCGAGCATGCGAAACTTCTCGGGCGGTGACGCAGTTCTCAATCCTGTAACGCCAGGCTGGGTAAGTCTGAGCTCGCTCATTTTTACTCCTGCCGCTGGAAATGAAGCGCTTCCTGATTCGCAAGAAGTCTTTATTGACAACCTGCGCCAAGGCGACCCACTTCCGGGTGGTAACTTGACCGGAACCTTGACGCTGGGCGACTTCAGCGGAAACGTCGCCGCCAAGCAAGCTAAGGTGGAACTCTACAACGGCGCGACTCTTGTCGAAACGTATACCAACGTTGCTCTAGACGCATCCGGAAACTTCTCGATTGCGAGCACAGTTGCTACAGGAACCTACGATGTTTACATTGAAGTTCAGAACGGCACTTGGCTCCGCCGCAAGGTCGGGTCGGTATCAGTCACGACTGGGTCCGCTTCCGGAATCAACGCCGCATTGTTGAACGGCAACATTATCAGCGACACGGTCATTGATCTTTCGGACTACACGAAATTGGTCACGTACTTTAACAAGACCGATGTCGATTCCGACTGGAACACACCAGATGGTGACGGTATTGCTCCGAGCCGAGCGGATATCACGGGCGACGGCGTTGTCGACTTGACAGACTACACCTCTGTGGTCACGAACTTCAACTCCATCGCGGACTGATCCCAAAACACCTAAGGCGAGCGCAGAATCCTACGCTCGCCTTTTTTTGCGCCAAGTGATACACTAAGCCCCAAGCTATGGCTGATTTGAATGGAATTTATGTTGGAAAAGGGGATATCCCAGTCGTCTTGTTGCCGAAGTACGCAAACCGCCACGGGTTGATCGCAGGGGCAACAGGAACAGGAAAAACCGTAACTCTGCAGACTCTCGCCGAAGGGCTGTCCTCGCTGGGGACGAGCGTCTTTATGGCGGATGTCAAAGGCGACCTCGCCGGCCTATCGCAAATCGGCGGAGGGAATCCAAAACTCGACGCAAGAGCCGCACAAATCGGACTTGATCCCTACGAGCACTCTGCGTTTCCGGTCATATTCTGGGATGTTTTCGGCGAGCAAGGGCATCCGGTTCGGGCGACCGTCTCAGAGATGGGGCCACTGCTTCTCTCTCGGCTATTGCAACTCAATGAAGTCCAAGAAGGCGTTTTGAATGTCGTGTTTAAGGTCGCCGATGAGCGCGGACTTTTGCTGCTGGATATGAAAGACCTGCGCTCCATGCTCAACTTTGTCGCAGACAATGCGGCCGAGTTTCGAGCCGAATACGGCAACGTGACCTCAACCACGGTCGGTACGATCCAGCGTCAACTGCTTGTCCTAGAGGAGCAAGGCGCGGATAAGTTTTTTGGCGAACCGGCTCTCCAACTATCCGACCTGATCCGAACGACAAACGATGGACGCGGAATCGTCAACATCCTCGCGGCAGACAAACTTATGCAAAGTCCGCGTCTCTACGCGACGTTCTTGCTCTGGATGCTCAGCGAACTCTGGGAAACGCTCCCCGAGGTCGGCGATTTGCCCCAGCCCAAGCTTGTCTTTTTCTTCGACGAAGCGCACCTGCTTTTCGACGAAGCTCCGCAATCGCTGTTGGAGAAAATCGAGCAAGTTGTGAGGCTGATCCGGTCCAAAGGTGTGGGCGTTTTCTTCGTCACCCAGCACCCTCTGGACATCCCCGATTCGGTCTCCTCACAGCTTTCAAACCGAGTGCAGCACGCCTTGCGAGCCTTCACTCCTCGCGATCAAAAGGCAGTTTCCACCGCCGCCGACACCTTCCGGCAGAACCCGAAATTCGAGACTAAGGATGTCATCACGAACATGGTGGTCGGCGAAGCCCTCGTCTCCATGCTCGGCGCGGATGGCGCACCGACGGTGGTCGAGCGAACGCTGATCAAGCCTCCCGGCTCACGCCTCGGCCCGGTAGTCCCCGCCGAGCGCCAAGCGATCATTCAGAAAAGTCCGATCTTCAGCAAGTACGAAGAGACTCTGGATTCCGAGTCGGCGTACGAGGTGCTTTTGAAGAGACAGCAAGAAGCTCAGCAGGCGGCTGAAGATAACCCTGAGCCCGAGAAAGCCCCCGCGAGACGTTCGGATACGGTGGTTGAGTCGGTGATCAAGAGCACGATGCGTGCGGCAGGATCACAGTTGGGACGACAGGTAATGCGAGGAATTCTTGGCGGCATCCTCGGCGGCATCTTCGGTCGCAAGCGACGGTAATACAAAAAGGGCCACTCGCATCGCGAGTGGCCCTGAGTTTTTTTGAACTACCTTAGTGCGTGACCAGCTTCGGAAGAGTCTTGGCCTCTTCTACCCACTTGGTGACTTCTGCTTCGCTCGGCGTTCGATTCGCGAGATTCTTGGCCTCGTTGACTTCCTTCATCTTCGCCGCCAGGTTGTCGGGGCGTCGCTGGGCGAGCTCGGCCACGGAGTCTACTCCGGAGGCTTCTAGGAGCTCGGAGAACTGACCCGCAACGCCGTTGATTCGGAACAGGTCCGCATGGTTGACCCAGGTCAAAATGTTCGTCTCAGAGAGTCCGGTCGACTCGGCTAGGGCCACACGATCTTTCTTGGCCGCGCCCATTTCGAGCAACTTTTCCACTGTGCTGACGCCTGCAGCCTTCAACTTTTCCGCAGAAGCGGGTCCTACACCTTCAATATCTTCAATACTTGCCATAGTAGTAATATCCTAAATTGCCGCGTTTTCGGCGGTCAATACTATTTTATGCTAAGTTTGCGTGGAAATGATGGAAATCCTCCCAAAAAGCACAATTTTGTCAAAAATTAAGGGTTCCCGCGCAGGCGGTACACTGAGTTCTCGCGTAGGAAAATTGGAATGGCAGGACAGAGGACAGTAGTCGTCGTTGGTGGAGGCCTTGCGGGGCTCATGACCACCCTAAAGCTCGCAGAGGCGGGCGTAAAAGTCAAACTTTTTAGCATTGTTCCGGTGAAACGGAGTCACAGCGTTTGCGCCCAAGGTGGAATCAACGGCGCGGTGAACCTTCGCGGCGAAGGCGATTCGCCCTACCTCCACTTCGAAGACACGATCACGGGCGGAGACTTTCTGAACCACCAAGCCCCCGTTATGCGTATGGCAGAGCGCGCCCCCGCAATCATCTATTTGCTCGACCGCATGGGCGTCCCGTTCAATCGAACCTCAGAAGGTCTGCTTTCTTTCCGCCGATTCGGCGGAACGCTAAAACATCGAACCGCGCACGCAGGAGCCACCACGGGTCAGCAGTTGCTGTATGCGCTAGACGAGCAGGTTCGACGGTTCGAAGACCAGCACCTTGTCGAGAAATACGAAGCATTTGAGTTTGTCGGCCTAATTAAGGATGGAGCCGGGGCTTGCCGCGGAATCGTCGCCCAAGACCTCCGCACCATGGAAATCGCCGGACATCCCGCCGATGCGGTAGTTATCGCCACTGGCGGAAACGGCATGATCTTTGGCCGAACCACGAATAGCGTCATCAACTCCGGCTCTGCGGTTTCGATTTGCTACGAAGAGGGCGCGGTTTACGGTAATCCGGAAATGGTGCAAATTCACCCGACCGCGATTGTGGGCGAGGACAAGTGCCGCCTGATGTCCGAATCGGTCAGGGGCGAAGGCGGAAGACTCTGGACTCCGCGCGATCCGATGGATGCGCGAAAGCCGACCGACATCCCCGACGCGGACCGATGGTACTTCTGCGAAGAACTTGACCCAGTCTACGGCAACCTTCTGAGCCGTGACATCGTTTCGTTTGCGGCCTACTGCGTGTGC
>JAIOPU010000232.1 GCA_021413725.1 Armatimonadota bacterium
CCTCTCCCACACCTCGCGGGAGTCTCCCTAAGATAAATTCCTAGTCCGGTTTCCGCCAGCAGTCCGATGGACAACTTTCCTCTCTCCACCTATGCTCCTACCACGGTAGAAGTTGGGAGTCTCCGGGAGAGACTATGTGGATGGCAACGAATGCTGGACGGTTGGGCGGGGCGGTATACAGAACCGCATTTTGGTTCTCCGCACTTCCTACCTTATTAGTGCAGACATACACCTCACCTTGTTGTACCGCCAGCCAAGACTGACCGCATTCGTTGCCGACCACGGGGGGCACGTTCGCTGAGCGAAAACGCGAGCCGGGAGGTCGTTCTAGCAGGATTATCAACTTGCGGGCGCTTCTCTTCGGGGTACACTGACAGCAATCAAGTCCACCGTCCCGTGATGGTGGTGGAGACTCGTCGTATGGGAAATGTCAGGCTTACCTCCCGCGAGATCGTCCGCAAAACCCTGCGACGGCAGGGGCCGCCACGGCTGGCGGTGTCCATGCCGGGCCTGGGAGTGGATGACCGCGCGGTGATGCCCTTCCAACCGCCCGCCCGCTTCGTGCCCGCTCGCCCGGGCGCCGACGAATGGGGCTGTATCTGGGACAAGACCGACGTGCCCAACATGGGCCAGGTCATTGAACACCCGCTCGCCGATATCCGCCTCTTGGACTCATGCGCCACCCCCGATTACCGGGACCCTACGCGCTATGTCGCCGTGGACGCCGCGCTCCAGCAGGCCGAAGCCGCCGGCCAATACCGCGTCGCCTTCGTCTTCATGGTGCTCTTTGAACGGATGCACAGTCTCCACGGCTTTGAAAACACGCTGATGGATCTGTATGCCGACCGCCCCGCCATGGAAGCCCTGGCCGACCGGATCGTCGAGACGCATCTCACCTTCGTGCGCGAAGTGGCCCGCCGGTTCCCGGGACGCATCGACGGCTGGTGCATGACCGACGATTGGGGAACGCAACAGAATGCGTTCATCAGCTACGACCTCTGGATGGATTTCTTTTACCCGCGCTACAAACGGATCTTCGACGCCATGCATGCCGCCGGATGCGATGTCTGGCTGCACTCGTGCGGGAAGATCAACGATCTCATCGAAGGCTACATCCAGGCGGGCGTGGACATCGTCAACCTCCAACAACCGCGGGCACTGGGAATCGAAGCCATTGGGAAACGCTACCGGGGCCGGATCGCCTTTGAGAGCCTGGCGGATATTCAAACCACCCTGCCGACGGGCGACAAGGCGAAGATCGACGCCGACGTCGCAGCGTTGATGACCCATTGGGCCGACACCGCAGGCGGCTTTGTCTTCAGTGACTATGGCGATGACAAAGCCATCGGTGTGACCGACCCCTCGGTAAAACGTTACATGTACGACGCCTTCAGTCGTTGGTCGGCAAAGATCTACGGCAATCCCCTGCCGGAGGTCGGTCGTGGGGAGCGTTTGGAGAGAGTGGAGCGTTGAGCGGGACGGATCCGCGACGACTATTCATCAACAGTCAAGGGCTGGTCACTAAACTACTGCTCCAGCCTGCGCAGGCTTAAAAGCAGAACCTAATGAAATTAGCACCAAGCAAAAATAATCGCGACACCAATGCAGAAGATCAACGGTAGTAAAAGACGAGTAAAATAAGACTGTTTGAAAACCAACGCCGTTTTATTTCTTCCCACGCCCGATTTGATCTTTCTGTTCTGACAACAAATAATTTGAGCTGCCCCGGATCATACTCTGGCTCCCGCCCCTGTTTAAGGGAGTTGCTCCCGACGACGATTAATGCGACTGCGCCGGATTCAGTGCTGGAAGGGTAAGTTCCTTCCGCATTGCGGCCAAGTCCCGGTAGGAGGTTATTTTCCATGCAACCCCCGAACTGAAAGAGACAAGGACCACGATTAGCACTACTGCGCGGATTGCTAGGTGACTCCTATCTTCCTTTGACATCAAGAAAAGCATAGCGCAAGCCATCGCACCGAACGCGAAACACAAGCCTACTACTAGCCAACCAAGCGGAATCCAGTCACTCTCGATCATTAGAAGGCGATGTTCGGGCCCTAGTACACAACCACCATCGCTCCCCACAAGTATCTTATCTCTGAGTTTGTTCAGCTCTAGGGTTAATGAAAGTACTAATGTTGCACATGCCCAGAGTGCGCCGATAAGCGGCAGTAACAAGTCTTTTGGCTCAATGGGGATACGTTTGGCAACGCTGGTTTTAGTCATTAATATTATCCCTCGCCTATTCGATCTGGCTCAGATTCGAAGTGGTCCATATAGCCGCCTGAGCGTCATATGTGGGGAGTCGACGCCAATGAAGAAGTAAGTTCTTTGGTGGACCAAGCGTGAACTATAACCCCCATCCATGTACCCACAGCGGCAATCGCGAAATCCAGACCAAGTGCCATTGGCAGGGTCATGACTACTTCATGTTCACCTATGTTAAAGTTATAACTCTGGATCCAAGCACAAGTCAAGGTTAAGACAACTACGGCATAGCAGAAGCAACTAAATGTTCTTCGGACCAAACTATCGGAAGAACGACTTTTCCACCCGAGTATGCACATTGGCGCCAAGATGCCACTAACGCCTACTGCGAGAAAAAGCCCCCAAGGCTCATATCCAGGGTGAAACCACTTGAACGTGTCATACAACTCATCGCAGACCACAAATATGGTGAAGAGAAATACACCGTAGCTAATCCGCCGAGCTAGTGTGCGAATTTGAACGTCTATCGGAAATACATCAAATGTAAAATTAATACCTCCAAAGAGAGTAAAGATTAGCAAAGCAAATATTTCACTTGGGAAGGTGAAAAGAAAAAAACCACGCCTAGGCGTGGCAATATCACCCGTCATCGTAGAGTACAGATAGGAGGACAGCCCGCCGGTAAGGAATGCAATAAATAGCAGAAGCATTGCCTGTGAAAAGGTCTTTTGTTCGGCATTGTTGTAGGAGCCGACTTCTCGTTTCTTCGGTGATCGCTCGATAAGTAAGAAAAGCGCCGTCAATGCGAATCCCGCAAGCACCCCTGCCAATGCTGAGTGTGATCCAGACACGGCAGTTGTTGTAAACGGAACACTATTTGAAGGTGTTGCAGTGGACTCAGCCAGGATTCCGACCGTGTTACTTAATCCACGCACAGCTACCGCAAGAGAGTCCATCGATTTATTCAGTGTACTGACCGAAGTTCCGATCGAGGCAGCCGAATTACTGAAATTTTCACTATGCGATCCCAAGGCATTGATTAGGTCGGCTGCCGTGGTTGTCATCTGACTACTCACGCCAGTGATTGCAGCTCCAAACAGACTTAAATTAGTGTCCATGTAATTAGTGACTATATCTAAGCCTTTCGCCGACCGCTTTTACCTTAGTTTATTTCCCATAGCCGACATTTCCCAAATGACCTGTTACCAACGACCATCGCTGGCTGTTGAGGTTCATTTGCGGTCATTTTATTCTCTCTGATTTTGTCCACAAGCTCAATTCTTCCTTCCACGGCACAATTTATTGACTCGGATCACTTTTTTCTACCCATAAGCAGATGATGGAGCGAATTTTGACCCATCATCGGAACAATCCTTCTTTTATCCTGCATGCTTTCCCGTTATTCCATCCCGTGGGCATCGACCCGGTACCGGTGTCGGCAGTCGCAGCCGCCCGATCCGCTCCAGAATCACACGAAACAGTTCAATGGTCAGACGTTGATTGTTTGCACTTGCTCCAGTTCTTCAAGTTCTTCTGTCAAATCCCGATCCGTACCGCTACGGTCATTCCTATCTCCACTGCCTGGGACATCCATTTGTCAACAGCCAGCGGCTGACTCCTTAGACCAAGGTTACGGGAGAATGAGGAGGAAGTTACACCACACAACACATGAAAGTGGGAGGGCTGCGAAAATGAGCGAGGGGAGTTGCTTACCGGAATGTGAAGATTAATTTATCAAGTCGGGGAAGTCGTCGTCGGTCAGGGCGCGTGACAGATTGGTTGATTCTTGTTCCAGCAGTGTACGCAGGGACTGCTGGACGGCCTGCCACGCTTTCCGTTGGGGTTTTGTATCGCGAATTGGAAGGGCTTTGGCTGGGAGAGCCGTGTATTTGCTCAAGCGTCCATTTTTCCAATCACATTCTTCCAATATGATGGGCAAAATTTGGCATTCGCCTTTGTCAGCTCGCTCACAAGCGCGAGATACCTCCACATCATTGATGTAGTCTGTTGCTTCAAATTTTGCGCTGACTAGAAATACGACAAAATCGGCCTTTTCCAGTTCTTCCTTGATTCGATGATCCCAGTCTTCGCCGACGATCAAACAACGGTCACTCCACGACTTAAGCAAACCATGGGCCTCCAGAGTTTTTAAACGCATGACGAATTCATCACGCAGCTTGGAGTCGCTGCTGGAGTAACTGATGAAAAGCCGGGGTCGAATACGTTTCTGATCCCGGGCAGCCGGGGATGAAACACGGTTCAGTTCGTTCTTGGAGTTTACCTCGATGGTGCCAAACTTGGTAGAGGCTGAAGACTTCCGTCCGGCCTTTTCATCCGCAACAAGTGTATCGGTAGAGACGTAAACGCCGGGTTGGTCAGCTAATTCCATTTCTTCTGCAGGATCCAAACCCTTTATGTCAGTGTGAATGCGCTTCAATTCGGCGCGGACAACGGCGGCGAGTCCTTGGCGAGCATCCGCCGGACCTATGACGGCAATCGTCACGAGTCTTTCCGCCGGATCAGCTCGTACAAGAGCTCGAGCGTGATCATCCGCTAGAATCACACCGTTTAACCAGCGGGGCTGATCGTCGCTGAGCGGATAGGTCCGCGTAATGAAACGAGGAAGCAGCCCCTCAGGCAAGGCGGTATAGCGGAAACGCACACGAGTCACATCCTTGGATGTCCATTCGGAACCGAGTGGTGGTTGGCTGTCGGCGAGACGTTGCGGCACAAGCCAGCGTTCACCCTCCTCTGTCAACGGAAAGACAAGTTCGAACCGCCGCATCAATTCAATCAGGAACCGCCGCATCTCCGGTCTCTCCTTCGGCAGCACCCGCTCGACATCGCTCATCAAGGTCTCTTCGGGATGCGTAGGATTGACTGCATGGCGCAGAATCGAATAGATACCATTGGTCACCCATTGCGGGTTGAGCACCGTCGTTTCACGCAACCGCTGGTCTTCCGAATAATTCAAGGCGACGCCCAACCGATGCAATGCTCGTGCTAGCCGATCTTGATCCTCTTGATCTTTCACACCATGCTGTTCACAGAGGGCGCGATATTGCGGGTACATCAGGTAGTCGCATTCCATCTTGGAAAGCTTTTCCTTGATGGCAAACCATGCCATTGGAAACGCCTCGCGCACGGTCGGCATTTGTCTGATCGTTTCGAGAAGTTGGCGTTTCAAAATACGAATTCCCGTGCCGGTCTTGCAGTCGGTGTCGACAAAATCGACAATAAACGGATATTTTTCCCGAAGGGCGTTTTGATCAATGCGACAGGGCGACTTGCCGCGACATTTGTTGAGCACAATGAGAACCGGAGCCGTAATCGGTTCTGTATTGGCTCCACCCCGTTCCTCAGTGGCAAAAGCACGAATCAAACGCAACCAGTATTCAGCATCGGTTTTCTCACTATTTTCACGTCCCGTGAGCACGAGAATATAAACACTCCGCTGCGTCAAAAAGAACTGGTGGGTGGCGTGAGTTATCACCTGGCCGGCGAAATCCCACACGTGAACATGAACCTTATCTTTCCCGATTTTAATGGGCCACGGTTTGATTGTGATGCCGGATGTCTCACGTTGGCCAGGACTGAATTTGTTCTCACGCAACCGTCGAATGATCGATGTTTTTCCAGCGGAGCCACGTCCGACTAGTAATAATTTCACTTCGTTTAACGGACGACCTGCCTTTCGAGTCTTAAAATAATAGTCAAGAATATCGGAGGCACGGACTCTCTGTGACTTTTTGGACTCCATTTCCCGTAGTCGGGGGCCAAGAATCTCTGCGGGCAAACCCAAAAGATTGTTGCCGTGTAAAAAGAGGCGAGTCAACTTGGATAAAGTAGAAAGCTCTTCAGGTAAATTGCTTAGCCGATTATCTTCCAAGACAAGCTGTTCAAGCTTAGTTAGATGACCAATGGTTGTCGGCAGTTCCGACAATTGGTTGCCATCAAGGTAAAGGGTCTGCAACTGAGTCAACTGACTAATATCTGCAGGGAGTTCCGTCAGTTGAGTGTTTGTGAGGGACAGGGTTCGTAGCTGGGCCAATTGGACGATGGCCGCGGGAAACTCTTTCAGACGGTTACCGTCGAGAAATAATTGCTGCAACCGGGTCAACTGACCGATGCCTATAGGCAGTTCCGTCAGCCGAGTACCAATGAGTAATAAATTCTCCAAGCGGGTTAGTTCCCCGATGGTTGCAGGCAGCTCGGACAGTGGGGTTATAATGAGGTTTAGGGTCCGTAATCGGACCAACCGACCAATGACCGCCGGTAGTTTATTCAGTTTATTACCACTGAGGTTTAGAGCCTGCAACTGGGTCAATTGGCTAATGGCTACTGGTAGCTCCCTCAGTTGATTACCGCTGAGGCTTAGGTTTCTCAACTGGGTCAGCTGCCCAATGAACGTCGGCAGTTCCTCAAATTTGTTGCCATTTAGGTCCAAAGTCTGCAACTGGGTCAGTTGGCTGATGACTACTGGTAGTTCCCTCAGTTGGTTACCGCTGAGGCTCAGTTTTCCCAACTGGGTCAACTGGCCGACTGAAAGAGGCACTTTGGTCAAACCTAAACCAGAGAGGTCGAGTGACTCTGATTTCGCATGAAGTGCTTCCGCAATGCGTGATTCGGCAATGCGTGATTCGGCAATTTGATCAGGGGTGAGACTAGATATTTCATCTGGCATTTGTGGCATCCTCGGCACGGATATTGATATGGTAACTTCTGGTCTTTTAACAAACGGCACAACCACTGGCAAGATTGGAAGGATTGATTTATCGGCTGGCAAATCTGCCCACCCACTCGTGGGATGATGTTATCAAAACACCGTCGCTCTCTCGCCTACTCCTAATCTGCGGCAAGCAGAGCGCTTGCACTACAACTTGAGGGGGAATAACAGCCTGGCATCACATCCCGAAACCCTGCAAGCATTCGGGGCAACAGCCCCACCTCAACTATCTGTGACACATATTTGTCAACAGTCAGCGTCTGAACCCTTCGATTCTTTTCGGCGGTAATTTAAATTCAACTTGGAAATGGCTGGGCGACTTTGAGCATTGCATTCCTGGAGGAATTAAAAGCTTCTTGGCGGCTTCGGATGTTCGAGCAACTAGAGCGGGGGATTTACATACAGGGCACAATGGAAGCTTACCTTGTTCAATCTTTTCGAGCATTTCCGTCACTGAAAATGAAACTTTGTTGATGATGAACGTACTCATATTAAAGGGTCAGCCCTTGATCATTGACAGTTATTTTAGTTTATCGAGATTCCACGCATCAACCGGATTATGCCCGTGTGATCAGGTGGGGGCAAGAGGGTTTCGGGAGGGGGAGTTGGAGACAGACCAAGTATGTGGCAAGCGGAGCGCTCGCCCTACAATTTCGAGTTCGTGTATTTGGTGTGTTTCGTGGTTATTCAAGGTGTCAGACGTTGATCGTTGTTTCCGTTAATCAAGTCTCCCAGCCTGTTTCTGATTCCTGGCCGCCGGTGCTTCTTCGTCAACGGTCAGCGTATGACTCAGGGATCACTTCGTCGCTTCGGTTAAAATTCTGGCCCCTTCGTGGCGGTCTTTTACGCGCAAGAACAAATAATTGGCGCTTTCTGAAAATAGTAGAATGGCATCCGCATGGCGGGTCGGGGCCACCCAGCCGCAGTCGATTTTTGCAACCGGTTCCGGGGGCTCGGTGCGCTTGATGGGCTGCAAATAGTTGATAAACTCCACCCATTCGCTGAAACCCAACGTGTTGCCCTTGTAATACCAGGTTCCGGTGTTTGTGTAGACCGGACTGCTCCCCTGCCGATACGAATCGATGCTTGAATACAGTTCGTGGCGATACGCAAAGTTGGCCTGCAGGATGATTACTTCAACATCACCGTTGCGGACGGGGAAAACATATTCCCCAATTGGTTCAGCAGGCGTTTTTGGTCCTCGTGGTGTGCAACCGCCGAATACCGACAGGCACAAGATGATTAGTGCCAGTTGGCGCATTTGATTATTCAAGATCCCGCGCATCAACCGGATTATGCCCGTGGGATTTGATGGGGGCAAGCGGAGCGCTTGCCCTACAATTTCGATTTCGTGTGTTAAGTAGTTGTTCTGGCGATTCTCTGCTTTCGAATACTTGCTGCGTAAGTGTCGTTGTTGGGTCAGGTCTAGACATTAGACAATATATGCTCACCTTATTGGCAGAGACTCCGCAATTGATGTTCACCCAATCACCGTTCTTCAAATCGTTCTCCGCCATTGTTCCAACTGTTCATTTGTCCAATGTCTAGACCTGACCCCATGTCGTTCGGGGACAATTTTCAAACACCTCCGCTGTCGCTGGGGCGGCGGCGGAGAACACAAACAACACAGCCGCTCCCTGAAGGGTGCGGCTACGGAAAGGATCATATGGCTGATTATTCAGGTACATGGCAATTGGGAGCAGGATTCA
>JAIOPU010000233.1 GCA_021413725.1 Armatimonadota bacterium
CCATGCTGCCGCCCGCGGGAATCTTCCCGTCCTATGTTCTCTTCAAAATCACAACTCTGTCTATGGATTCGGAATAAATTTTCCCCCACGACAATTCTTCAAATAATTCAGCGCATGGACCTGCCCTGTCATTTCCAGCTCCTCGACATAGACAGGATCGTGAAAGCCCTCAATATCGATGCTGCCGCGGAATTTTCCCATGCGCAGGATGCTGATCACATCCGTCCAATTGGTGTCTCCAAATCCCGGCGTGCGGTGCCATGCGTATTCCTTCCCTCCGCGAATCCCATATGTACTGATGATATCCCACGCAATGGTCGCATCCTTTCCGTGAACATGGTAAATTTTCGGCAGCCATTTCCGCAGTTGCGGCAGCGGGTCAATGAGGGAAATCATCTGATGACACGGCTCCCACTCCAGGCCCAGCGCATCGCTGGGCACTTCGTGAAACATCATTTCCCAGGCGGAGGGTGCATGCGCCATGTTCCTGCCGGAAGCCTCCCAGTAGCCTTCCATCGCGCAGTTTTCAAAGGCAATTTTGATTCCCTTGCCTTCCGCGCGTCGGGCGAGTTCGCTCCATACCGCTTTGAATCGGGGAAGGGAATCTGGCACTGGCCTTCCTTTCAATGCACCCGGAAATCCGCTGACCAGTTCACAATGAAAGAGCGATGCCATATCGATGCAGCGCTCCCAGTCGCGTACTGCCATTTCGTCCTCCAAGGCGTTTCCAAAAAGACTCAGCGCACTGATGACCGCGCGATCCGAAATGACTTCGCGAAGCTCTTTGGCAAATTTTTCCACACCCATTTCAGGCAGGCGGTTGCCCATGCATAAATTGAAACTCTCAAAACCATGATCCAGAATTTCCCGGATGGTGGAGAGCGTGCGGTCATTGACATTGACCACCGTGCCTATGCGGATATCGAGGGTTTTCATAAGATGGTTTCCATGAAATATGAACGAAACTGATACATACTATTCTATAGTTTCACTGATGATTAAATCAAATTCAGCTTAATGGAGATCCTTTTATATTACTAAATTAACACATCATCAATACATTTGTCTTGCCTGCAATTTTGAAACCTATCACTTTTCTCAGATGAAGTTTGGAGTCAGCCGCACGGAGATTACACCGCCTTTTCCCATGCTGATGGGAGGATACGGGTTGCTTGATCCGTTTGACGGAGTTCACGATTCGCTAACCTTGACAGCAGTTTATTTTAACGATGGCACGAAAGAATCGTGGATTGTTTCCGCGGATATCTGCCAGTTTCCCGATAAGGAACATATCGAACACGCGCTGGATATTCTCTCCTCCCGCCTGCACTGCTCGCGCGACGCGATTTTTCTCAATGCCTCACACACCCATGGCGGTCCTCTGGCCTGCACGACGCGTAACATCGACGATCCGGATTCTTTATACGCGTGTGTCGGCGAAAATCTCCACGATGTTCTGCGCTATTTTGAATTTCTGTGGTCGCAGGCGGGCGATGCCATGGATTCCGCGCGCCAGAGTGCATTCTGCGGTTCGTTGCATTACGGAGAAGCAAAAACGAATTTTCCCATCAACCGTCGAAAGCTGATCAATGGCCGTGTGGAAATGGAGCCTGATCCCGAAGGCGTCATCGACGACCGTCTTCGGCTTCTTGTCGTCCGCGATGATCAGGGTGCAATAAAAATTCTGCTTCCCATCCTTGCCTGCCACCCCACTTCGCTCGGTGCCCAGCACCGGATTTCCGCGGATTATGTCGGCACCTGGCGCGATCAGGTGGAAAGTTTCATGAATGGAGAGTCACCGATGGCGTTCCTTCAGGCTTGCGCCGGAGACGCTCGCCCAGCGCAGACACGCGACGGTGAACATTTTCGCCGCGTTTCCTTTGATGAGTTGGAAGTCATGGGTAGTCAGCTTCTTGACGAGACTCGTTCGGCGCTGGAAGGGATGCTGCGTGACCTCGGTCCGCTCTCGTTGGCCTTTGGTTCCCGCACGATATCGGTTCCGTGCACGCATACGGAGGACTATAAGGCATTGCTCGCTTCGGATCGGCCAACGGTCGTCAAATACGCGGAGGAATGCCTGCGCCGTCTTGGGCGGGGCGAAATCATTCCCGATCACGCCTCTCTCCGCCTCCATTATTTTCAGCTTACAGAAAATTTCGCCTTCCTCGGCATGGACTGCGAACCGGTCTGCGGACTGGGATTCTCCATCGAAAAGGCGCTCGCCCCGCAGCAGGCGCTGGCCTTGGGCTACACCAATGGCTGCTTCGGCTATGTGCCGGATGAAACCGAACTCCGCCGCGGCGGTTACGAAGCAGAAAGTTATTTATATGAAGTGTTCTCCGGTCCGTTTGAACCCGGTCTGGAAAAACGGATCGCCGACGCCTTTGTGACTCTGCGTCAGGACACCCTTAACGCCTGATTACTAAAATCCATTATGCAAACCATCAACCCCATCCGCAGCATCACCCGTGGCTTGAGCGTGCTCCAAACTCCGTCCCGTTTGCCGCAGGGCACCATTGCCCGTTACGGATACGGCTTCCCATTTCAGGTTTCTTCCACCACGGCGGCGATCTTTGCGAATATTCACTGCAAGATGGCTCGCACCGAGGATTTTGAACTCGGAACGGATGTCGTTCTTTTCGACGATCTCCGTCATCTCACGGCAGATCGTGTCATCCCCGTATCGCGCAATCACGAGGAGTATAATCCTGCCGCGAAGGAAATGGGCACGATGTCCAAGCAGTGCCTCGTCGGCGGGTTTGTTCCGCTCGGCGCAAAGCGCCCGGATGGGTCCCCGCATCCGCATGCGGGCACGGGGTTCGGCTGGGGGATGGCTCTTTCCTACGCGGTCGATGACGGCGATCTCTCGAAGCCGTATCCCGGGAATTTCCGCGAGGAAAAAACGCATATTTATTACGAATTATATCAGTTCGCTTTTGACGGTGAAAAATTCACAGTCCCGGCTGTCGAAAAGTTGGGCGTCAATGATCTCCTCCCGGGCCAGTTCGTTTATAATTCGCCCATGCGCACAGCCATTGCCGACGGGGACGATCTTTTGTCCGCGGGAGTGGTTGGTGCTCCGGGCTCGACCGTGCAGGACATCATGCGGGGTGAGATAAGCAAATGCGGTATTTTCCGCTGGAGAAAAGGCGAAAATGGCTGGCGTGCCGTCGAATACATTCCCGTGGTCGAGGACATGATGAGTTTCGAGCCGACACTGGTTCGCGATACGGATGGCTCACTCCTCTTCACGGTGCGTCCTGCTTATGAAAGCCCGGAAAAACGCAGCATTCTGGTCTGGCGCTCAAAGGACGGGGGGAAATCGTGGGAAAAAATCATTCATGCGAAAAACATCCGCTTCCAGAGCCCGATCACTCTGAACACGGCAGCCGATGGAACGCCTTACATCGTGTGTAATCATCTTCTCTCCGCCCTCATGGATTATGAGGAGGGTTTCATGGATGGTTCCGCACGCACGACCTGCCGCGAGATGCTCGCGGTTTGGGCGTTGAATCCCACTCGCGATGCATTGCACTCTCCGCACATTGCCAGCTTTCCTCGCTATGAATACGGCCCGCCGCCGACTTACTCCACATACTCCGTGGTCAATGAGGGTGATGCGGGGCAGATGAATAAAGGGAGGGACTGGACAAGCGATCATCCCACCGCCATGACGCTGCGTCTCTCGGACGGTCGCTGGCATCACCTGTTGTGCTATCGCGTTCTCGCGCAGGCCGAGGTGCAGGGACCGATTCCCCCGACTCCCTACAGCGGACTGCATGTCGAGGAAGTATTCTCCGTAGGTGAGGTGAAACCGGAATGGAATTTTTAGGGAACAATAATGGTTAAATCGAAATCAAAAATCCGGATCGTGCTGGTTGGTTGCGGTGCCATCAGCGAGTGGTGGCTGGAGACCCTTAAGCTGCGTTCCGATATCGATCTCGTCGGTCTGGTCGATCTTCGCCTGGAAAGTGCGGAGCAGCGCGTGCGCCAGTTCGGCTTGAAAACCACCCGGATCGGCACGGATCTGGACGCAGTTCTCCGGCAGACGAAACCTGAAATGGTGTTCTGCTGCACCATCGCGGAGGCGCATGGCTTTGTCACCATGACTGCTCTCAAATACGGCTGCCATGTCCTTACGGAAAAACCGCTGGCCATTTCGCTTCCCGAAGCGCGCAAAATGATCGCCGCCGCCAAAAGCAAAAAGAAAGTCCTCTCTGTGATGCAGAACTGGCGCCATGACCGCGGCATGCGCAGCCTCCAGTCTTTTTTGCAATCAGGCCGCATCGGCAGAGTGACGACCGTGATGAGCGATTTCCGGCGCTTCCTTCACGTTCCTGGTTTCCGCAAGGATAACAGGCACACCCTGCTTCTGGACATGGCGATTCATACTTTCGACGCCGCCCGCATGCTCTCAGGCGTGAATGCGGAGAGTGTCTACTGCCATGAATGGAATCCTCCGGGTTCCTGCATCAGTAAGGACGCCTGTGCCCAGGCGATCTTTCGCATGGAGAAGGAAATTGTTTATAATTATCGCGGCACCTGGACTGCCAAAGGACTTGGCACTTCCTACGAATCAAGCTGGCACATTGTGGGCGATAAAGGTTCCGTAAGCTGGGACGGGCGCGAAAAACTGGAAGCGGAAATCGGTAAGGAAAATAAAGACGCCCCGCCCCTTATCAAAAAAATCAAGGTTCCCTTTCTCTCAAGGAAGAGTTTCCTCGAAGGCCACTCCGGTGCCATTGAGGACTTTCTTCAGACCGTGGCCCGTGGAAAACGCCCCGAAACCCACGCCGAGGATAATATCCACAGCCTTGCCATGGTCATTGGGGCGATCAAAAGCGCCGATACGGGACGCGCTGTAAAGATAACCGCCTGATTTTTGCCTCATTAGAGCAGGATATGGTTGCCTCTTGGTGGTTTAGGGGTAATTTCTACCTTTCCTACCATGAGGCGTAATTTTCTCCCCTTACTGCTCCTCGTCGCATTGCAGACGGGTGGGGC
>JAIOPU010000176.1 GCA_021413725.1 Armatimonadota bacterium
TTGAAAAGAAGTTTGGTCGTTCGACCAAGCCCCTTGAGGACAAGCGCGAGCAGTTTCAGGTTGAAAGCTACCTTCAGCACCAAGGCGAGAAGTTTACGCACCGCTTTGACGCCAATTCGCTCATCGTCCTCAGCGATGCGATTGACCTCTACGAATACAGGCACGAGCCGAAGGCAGACACGGATTACCTGATCACGAGCTTTGTCAGCGACTGGATTTACCCTTCGCACCTCAGCGCGGAGCTTGCTTCATTGATCGGCGTCAATGCCGTCCACCACGATCTGCCCAGTCCGCTCGGGCACGACTCGTTTTTGCTGGATGATGTCCACCAAGCTCCCCTCGTCACTGAGTTTTTTGGTGTGTTACCTCGGGAGTAAAACCTCACCCCAGTTCCCTTCGGTCACAGGCCCTCTCCCTCACGGAGAGGGAAAGAAACCAAAAGCAAACTACTAATCACGTTGCTTCTCCCCGGGGGAGAAGCCGGTGAGGAACGAACCGGATGAGGGTTTTTTCCCCACCCAGTCGCCTCGATCTAATTCTTCCGTCTTCGCCGAGCGACCAAGAGCGTCCCCAGGGCGAGCGCAGACAAAGATGCCGGCTCCGGTACGGGCGAGATGACCCTCATTCGGCTTGCGTAGACGGCTTGTCCGGCCGTGGGATCGGCCTGGATCGTCATGATCGTCCCGCCGGGAACGGATGCGAAGGCTAAATTGTAGGTACTCGCCAAACTCGAAGCGAACGACGTGATGGTGATATCGACCGCGCTCGCGCTGAGCAGATCGTAGCGAATGCGGTAGCCGCCATCGCTGTAGCCGACGGTCGTCGCAAACGTGCCCGAGCCGGTGTTCAAGACCAAGGTCGGGGATGAGCTCGTGGCTTGCACTTGGCAATAATCGCTGTTGCCCAGAAGCGCCACCCCCTGATTTCCGGCGATGCCAAAGTCGACGTCAATCTCAAAGGAATCGCCGATGGTGTACCCGCCCAGCGATCTTCCCGCCACGGCTCCGCCGCTATTCGGCTGCATGTTCCCTTGCCAAGCGCGCCCGCCGACATTGATGCCGGGGCCGCCGAGAGTGCCGTTCAGATTCGAATCTCCCATCGCGTAGATTCCGAATGGACTGTGGAGCCAAGGCCCGAAACCGTAGCCGCCATTGGAACCCCCCGCCCAGCCCGAATTGTAGATCGGATCAGACGCGTCGTCGTAGGCAGTCACCACCGAGGCGAACGCCGAAGTTGCCGAAAGCACCGCAGCCGCGGCGATCAAAAGTAGTTTCATATTTGCTCCTTTAAGTCAAATGGCAACCCGAAAGCGGGTCACACTGCATCTATCTTAACAGAAAACCTGAAAAAGCGTATGAGGATAACGATCCAAGCGACAAAACCAAGAATTTTTGCGAGCCAAGCGACCATTCTCACGGTAAAACGCCGATAAGCTTCGCAAAGATCTCCTAGCCGCTCCCTTTGGGGGGCGGCTATTTTGTTGGTGCAGTAGCGTAAAATGGTCGAACTAGCCCATGCCCAACAACTTTCTCGACTGGATTCATGGCCTCTACGAGCAAGGCTACTTCCCAATGGCGGGAGATGATGGGCGCATTGATTGGTATTCGGTGAGCCAGCGTGCTTTGTTTCCTATCTCAGGAATTCATGTTTCAAAGTCCCTCGCCAAGACTCTGCGCGGCGGAGAGTTTCGGGTCACTTTTGACGAGTGTTTTGGGCAAGTCATGCGAAACTGCCGCCGCCCCAAGGACAACTGGATCAACGAAGAGCTTATCCAGTGGTACGAAGTCATTCACGCCGCCGGTTGGGCGCATTCCTGCGAGGTTTGGGCTGGCGAGGAACTTGTGGGCGGGGTGTATGGGGTTGCGATTGGGGCGTGCTTCAACGCGGAGTCAATGTTCCACCGACGGACGGATGCTTCCAAGGTCGCGCTTTGGGCGATGGTGAACCGATGTCGGGAGCTTGGGTTTCAGGTTTTCGACGCACAGATCATGAATCCGCACCTTGAGTCTCTTGGGGCTTACGAGGTTCCTGCTCGGGAGTACAGTCGTTTGCTCCGGCAGAGCCTCACTTGCTCGACCGAATGGTCACGCTAAAGAACGCCAGATTCCTGCCGATAATGATAAGCGATGGAAGCAGCACGAGAATGGGCGAGTTCTTTTGACCCCGAAACATTTATTGGCCTCAGAGGCACCCTGATTCGACTGGGGACCGGCGAACAGTGCCAAGTCTGGGTCGAACTTGCCACCGAATCCGAACTCGTGGTCGAATCCCAAAACTCGTCTGCCGTTGAGGCCGGGGACGTGGTCGTGTGCGAATTCTACGGAACCACTTACCGAGGGATTGTGCACGGTGAAATCATCCGCCGGAACCAGCGACAGTTCGTCATCCGCCCTCTCAGCTTTGCAAAAATCACGAAGGCCGCCGAGAAAGCGCGCGTCCGAGTTTGTGGCTTTACCGTTCGTGTTAAGAACACCGTGACTCTCAAGACGGCGGCGATTGAAAATATTGGCGAGGAAGGAATCTGCCTGGTCGGGCAATACCACTACGAGACCGGCGAATCGTTGTCGCTCCAAATCACCAGCCCGTTCTCGACCGTGCTTGCGATGGGCAAAGTGATGTGGTCCGAGCAAGGGACCGAGCAGCGGGAATGGCGACACGGCGTGCAGCTTTGCTTTGAATCGAACCGCGACGCGCGCAACTGGAACTCCACTCTTGCTTCACTCGTGAAGATCTAACGCGGGTCCGAATCTTAAAAGCATCCCCTTCTCCGACTCGGGCCGAATCTTAACGCGCTCCGACATCGCGCAACCCGGAATCCAGACCGGGCCCACAAGATCGCAAACGATCGGCAGACGTTTGCGACCCGCGCTGGTAATGTGCTGATCCGAGAGAATGTCCGCGACAAGCTTCTCCTGAGACATTCCCAAGGGAATCATGCGGTCTCCGGCTTGCAAGGTCCTAAAGTACAGACTTCCCTTCACCGCCCCCGCGTCGAGGACAACTTCTAGCGACCTCGGCTCTCTCTTAAAGTCAGAAGGCGGCGTGGAATAGACCGTAAACTTCCAACCAAACTCCTCGCTGAGGGTCTCGCCCGGAACTGTGAGCGGGAAGCGGTACGGCTCATCGGGCTTGATGATTTGGGCGTGGACAACCTCTGGGTCCCAAGTGATCGTCACGTCGCCGCCTTCCAAAGTCACGCTCCCGGTACCGTTGTTTGCAATCCCGGCTATTGTCAGGGCAACTTGGTCGAAGCTTGCCTGCGCCCCCAATGCTTCGGCGACCAGACGAATTCCGCGACGAAGCAAGACTTCCGGAAATCCTCGCAACATCGCAGTTTGCAAGATGATTTCGCAGTCGCGAGTCAGAAAGCCAAGGTTCCCGTTTACGGGCCTTTCGGCTTGCTCTAGCGCCGCCGCGGCCGCACCGTTCAGGAATCTATCTTCTTCGCCGGCAATCTGCGAAAGCCGAACCACCGCCTCGTCGAAACCCGGATGCACCAGACGCATCTCCGGCACCACACGGTGTCGAATCCGCGCTCTCGAAAAAGAAAGGTCGGTGTTGCTGGGATCGTCGTGAGTCCAGAAGCCGTTTTCATCGCAATAGCGGCGGGTCTCCGCACGACTAAAGGGCAGGATCGGGCGGACGATATTCTGGCGCACCTCCGGAATTCCCGCCAGACCCGCCAAGCCACTGCCCCTCGCAATATGAAAAAGCACCGTTTCAATCTGGTCGTCCCGAGTATGGCCGGTGGCAATCCAATCCGCTGCGAGTTGCAGAGCGGAGCGTTGCAAAAACTCTAATCGCGCGTTGCGCCCAGCTTCCTCTAGGCCGATGCCGAAATCTGCAGCCATTTTCGGAATGTCCGCCCTTCCGCTCACGAAGGGGATGCCCAGCTCTTGAGCGAACGCCTCGCAAAGTTTGAGTTCTGTGTCGGCTTCAACGCGCATGCCATGATGCAAATGGGCCGCGATCACGTCATATCCGGCAAGGTGAAGCAGGTGGAGCAAAGCGGTCGAATCCGCGCCGCCGCTGTAGCCAACGACGACTGTACTTCCTGGGGGGAGAAGGCCAGTCCGAGAGAGGTGGACATTCAAATTATCCAGCGTTAGCTCCATAAGGGCTATTCTACGCCAAAACCAGCATCAAATCCAGGAACACGGTCGCGCTTTTTGAGGTTTAATAGAGAGACGAAAAACCTTCAACAACATTCTTGACCGTGACCTGGTGACGGCCCGACCCCCAATTCGGATAATTTCATGCGACCAGATCTACGTGCCTTTGTTGAAACCCTACGCTCTCTTTCCCGCGTTTCCTCGCGAGAAACTATTCGTGAGCATCTTCTCACCCAGCGAGTCGAAGACATCGCCGAGGCCATGCCTCGCCTCGAGACCTCAGAGGCGATTACTATTCTCCAGCAGATGGCTCCAGCCGATGCGGCGGATACTTTGGTCGAAATGCCGACCGAAACGGCTCGCGAGATTATTGCCGAGCTTGACGACGCGACGGTTGCGCACTACCTTGACATCCTGCCAATGGACGATGCGCTCGAACTGCGCGAAATACTCGGGGACGACCGGTTTGACGCTCTTCTTCAGGTCATTCCGAAGGCTGACGCTCAGGAAGTTCGCCGCCTTCTAACTTATCCTGAGGACTCAGTCGGTCGTCTGATGACGGAAGCGTTCTTTGAAGTCACGCCCGAGACCACGATGCAGGAGCTTCTCAACGACATCCGTCGCTCGCCGATGGATAAGTACGAGATGGTCAATGACATTTATGTCCTGAATGAAGACCGGCATCTTCTTGGTGTTTTTAGCCTCAGAAAGGCTCTCCGTGCAACCCTGAAAACTCCGGCACGCGAGCTGATGAACACCGATGTGGTCAGCGCCCAAGGCAGCACTTCTGCCGAAGACGCCGCCCGTCGCATGTCGCGTTACGGTTTTTACTCGCTACCGATTCTGGACAGTCGGGGGCGGATGGTTGGACTCTTCACCGGCGACGACGCGCAGGCGATTCTGCGCGAGGCGGACACCGAAGACGTCCTCAAAATGGGAGCCGTCAGCGGTGACGCGGAGGCCTACATGTCTCTGTCGATTTTCAAGCTCGCTTGGAAGCGACTTCCTTGGCTTCTTGGACTCTTTGTCGCGGAAACCCTCACGGGCACGGTCCTTCGACACTATCAGGCTGGACTTGATCTCCCCACTCTCACACTCTTTCTTCCGCTGATTCTCGGAGTGGGCGGCAACGTCGGATCGCAGGTGACAACAATGGTTACCCGCGGACTCGCCCTCGGCGAACTTACTCCAGGCGACTGGTTAAGCGTTCTCGGGCGTGAAATCTTGACCGCATGTATCTGTGGAGCCGTCCTAGGAATTGCCGGATCGGCGCGTGCCCATTTCGGCTGGAATGCCGCTCCTCAGATTAGCTTGATCGTGGGTCTCTCACTTCCGCTGATCATTTTGTGGGCCGCTTCGGTCGGATCGTTGCTCCCAATGGCGGCAAAACGCCTCCACATTGACCCTGCCGTGATGAGCGCACCTTTCATCTCGACTCTTGTGGATGCGACCGGTTTGATCATTTATTTTGAGATTGCCCTAAGAGTTTTTGGCGGAAATTTGAATTCGAGGTAACAATTCCGACGGAAACGCCTATAAATAATGTAGGATGAAAATAATGAATCGCCGACTTAGCCTTTCGCTTGCCGCATTTGCAGCTCTGACCGCAGTTTCCTTTGCCCAATTTACCTCCGGGCCGACTTCCAAAAAAACCGATGCCCCTCTCACCGTTCTGACCAAAGAACAGCGTGAGGAAGTACTTACGGAGCTCAATGGTATCGTGACCAAAGTCGCGTTCGTACCGGGAGTTGAGTTTGCGAAATGGCCGGAATACCTGGCAACTCAAAAGGACCTGCTTGACAAAGCGACAACGCCGAATGAGTTTGCCCGTGCCGTCAATTCTGCCCTCGCCCGATTCGGCGCGAGTCATATCGTTTTCAGTACCCCTGAAGCCGTAGCCCAACAAAGGACCGGAAACGTAGTCGGTCTCGGCATCGCCCCTGAACTCGTGCCCGAGGGACTCAAGATCAACGATGTTTTTGAAGGTTCTGCGGCATTCGAGGCTGGACTGGAAGCCGGGGATATCATCATCGAAGGTAACGGCAAAAAGCCGGACAATGTGACTGCTCTTCGCGGCGAAGAGGGCACCAAGATCAAGATCAAGGTCAAGAAAGCCAAAGACGGTTCTATCAAGGAACTCACGATTACGCGACGAGCGTTTTCGATTTTTCAAAAAGAAGAATTAAAGTGGCTCAACGCGGACACTGCGATTCTCAAGATTCCATCCTTCATGCAGTACGACCGTGGGCGAGTTGAGAGCCTGATGAAAGAGGTTAAGGATAAGAACGCCAAAACCCTCGCGGTCGATCTTCGATCCAACGGCGGCGGCTATGTCTTTAATCTTCAGCACCTCATGGGACTGACGATGTCAAAAGACGACAAGATCGGCGTTTTTATCACCCGCTCCATCGTAGACAGCTATATTGCCAAAACCAAAGGCGAAGCAACTGATTTCAAGAAGATCGCTGACTTTGCGCAAAACAAGCTTGCTCCTCTGAAAACCACGGCTGAGCCATTCTCCGGCCGTTTAATGTGTCTGATCAACGGCGGCACCGGTAGCGCTTCCGAAATCTTTGCGGCGGGAGTGCAAGACACTACCGGCGGAGTTGTCATCGGCACACGTTCCGCAGGCGCGGTGCTGGGATCACTGATGCGGCCGCTGAAGTACAACTTCCAGATTCAATATCCGTTCCAGGATTATGTGACGATCAAGGGCGTGAGACTAGAGGGTAACGGCGTGGAGCCGAATCTGATTGCAGGGACTCCTCGGTCGAAGGCCGATCCCGATCCGGCGGTCGATAAGATTCTGAAGTCCACAACTCCGACGGAAAAGAAGGGCTAATCCGTAATTCTTGTTATCTGGGGGGTGACTACTGTCAAAAGTAGTCACTCCTTTTTTGTACTTGGCGCATTTACTTGCACCAGGGGCGCAGATCAAGTTCCCGCCCCAGATATAATCTGTCGCAGGGATGCTCGTTCTCAAGAGAACCGACCAACAATGCCCATTGCAAAACTGGCACTCCCTGATCCCGACCGGGATCAAACAACCCCAGCCGTGGGTTTTGCGAAGCGACACCCATGGCTGGGGTTGTAGAGCCCCATCCCGAAAGGGATCGCACAACCATGCCAAGAAACTCTCTCCTGAGCGAAACCTGAGGGCCGCCTAGTTTACGAATTCTCCCGCCAAGACCCAACCCATAGATGGCAATCATATTCATAATAACCGCCCACACCCGAAAAAACAAACCAGCAGAAGAAGACACATTGAACCTAACACCCCGAATTTCAGAGTGAGTTAGGCTCAAATTAAACAGAAAATTCTCCTAGAATTCTTTCGTATTTGAACATCCGGACGCTAGCCAACCGTCCTAAGAATGTGCCTCAATATGGAGGTAAAGAAGTGCATCTATGTCAATAGCCTGCCTAACCTTGCTGATTGCTCTGACCCAAAAAACTGAAGTCACCTGGACTGTAACGAACTTGAACCCTGACGGGGCCACAAGTTCCTCAGTCCTTGGAGCGAGTGGGAAATACCTGGTGGGGAAGGCGGATTTTTCGCGCAACAGTGGGGGAGCCATTCTGTGGTCGGTTTCTCCGACTCTTACTTGGAAGGACCTTACCCCACCGGGAGCCGCGGCGGCTGTCCTCAACGCTTGCCATGGGGAGAACCAGTTTGGGACAGTGATTGCACGCGGCCAGAGGGAACCCCACGTAGGCCTCTGGTCCGGATCGGCCGACTCCTTCGTCGATCTACATCCGGAGAGTGCAACGCTGTCCGATGCGGCGGGTATGGACGGAAAAACTCAAGTCGGCATGGCAAAAATTAGCGGGAGCTTTCATGCGAGCCTGTGGAAGGGATCGGCGAAATCCTGGGTGGATTTACACCCGAAGTCGGGCGCGTACGTTGGTTCGATCGCGAATGGTGTGTGCGAAGAAATCCAAGTGGGCACTTCTGATCTAAGGGGACGCGATAAGTCAACGCCCCACGCGGGACTATGGAAAGGAACCGCAGAATCGTGGGTTGACTTGAATCCACGTGGAGCCAAGGAATCGTTTGGACAGGGTGCCGGAAAGAACATTCAAGCGGGAACGGCTTATTACGGGACAGGTGGTGGCCGCGCTACGATTTGGAGAGGGACTGCCGCCTCGGCCGTAAACTTGCATCCCATTGCAAAGGAGTTGGGAGGCTTTTCTGATTGCTACGGAGCATGGGGCAACTATCAGGTTGGACACGTTTATTTTAGTGAGGCTTTTGGAAAGCCCACGCGTAAGCACGCGAGCCTTTGGGCTGGAAGCGCAGAATCGTGGGTTGACCTTAGCCGGTTTCTGCCGTCAGTATATCGGGACTCCGAAGCTTATGCCATGTCATCCGATGGCAAGCATGTTTATGTTTCGGGTTATGCATACAGAATGGCAACGGGCCGGTGGGAAGCAGTGCTTTGGACGCAGAATATTGCGGGACAGTAGTAATAGTAATAACTACGTGCGCGGCGGACGCTGATCTAACCTACAGGCTTCCCCGCCGAAAAAGCGCTGGCTGATCCACCCTCGATTCTTCGCGACCACCGAATACGCCATCCGAGCAAACCAGATGAACGGGGGAAGAGCAAGGAACTGAGCAAACCAACCCCAGCCGGTTCGCGCCAAGATGAAGAACGCGGCGTCCGCACCTCGGTACGTTTGCCCTTCCTTAGAAACTACGTACACTGCGGAAGTGGCCCCTTCGAAAATTTCGGGCGTCATCGGCGGGGTTGGGCAGTCTTGGAAGGGGATAGATTGAAAAAGCTGGCGTCGATCGTGCCTTCGGATCCATTCGATGCTGGCTGCGCACATGCCGCAACCTCCATCCCAAATGACCCAATGCTTATCGAACGACGCCATCACTCTATTGTACGAGACTTCCCCGCCTCGTGTTCAACTTACTTAATCTGCATTTCTGAATCAGACGAGCTGTTCTTTCGTTCAGCCGTAGACGCCCCAATCACTCGAATCAGCTTGTCGTAGTCAAGCGGAATAAACACCTTGCTGTAGCTCTTTCCGCCCTCCAATCGACCGGTGCTGACAATCGACGAGTTGTCGGGTCCAAAGATTCCGAGGACGTCCTCCGCAATTACATCCGACCCCTTCAGGCTGCTCGTGATCGGCTCGCGGAACATCTGCATAATCCGATGCGCGTTTATCATCACGAGCATTTCGGTCTTGCCTTCGGCCTTCTTAAAGCTGCCGATGTAAGCTGCATCATGCTTCAAACTCTGGCTTCCTTCTGCTGCGCTCATAGCCCTGTAAAGAACGGTCTCTGATGTTCCAAAAAGGACGCCTTGAGGAGTCTCGACAAATCCCATTCGCTTCTGCATGAATGCGTTGCTCTGTGACTTATCGCCAATTGCATCGCTAAGTGAGTCCTGCAACGTCCAGATCGTGTTGTTACCGATGGACTTAGAGTTCCAAGTGAGCGGCTTGGCATTGTCGCGAGGCTTGGATACCAGTGCCTTGATCTTTTGGGCAAGATTGGAAGTCGCATCCGCGTCACCGTGAAGGGCGATCAGAATGTCCAAATCTTCGGGCTTCCCGCTCTTGCCAGGATATGCCGCAACGGAGAAAGTACCCTCGAACGCAGGCATGATATCTTTGTCAATGTCCATCCCGGTCTGCTTGGTGAATTCGTCCAAAGATTTGTTGACATCTAGTGCCTTCTGATCCTTCATGGCATCACGCATGTAGGTCACCCATCGGGAGGCGTTTTCGACCGCCATCAGGCCCATCGTGTTTCCCGGCAAGGTCTCAACGTTGCCCGTTTTGAGTTCAGCATAGGTCTCACCCAACTTACTCAGCAAGCCCTTTGCGTCCTTAGCATTGCCAAAACAGTCTATGGCCAGCCCATCCGGCTCAATCGTTAGCCCCATTGACATGTATCCGGTCACGCCATTATTAGCGACCAAATCGCCGCCCATATCTTTGGCAAACTTCTGGGCTTTATCATAGGAGACAAAGGCCATCAAATTCGCGTCAGCCGGAAGTGCGGCGCGGGCTTCTTTGTAGTTGGCCAGGGAAGCAACACTCGGAGATGAACCGCCCTTCACTCCGAGAATCTTCGTGTACGAGTTCTCGCTGTCTGCAATGACTAGATAATTCTCCAAAACCTTGATCACTCCACCAGGCATGTTGGGCGGGTTCTTGGTGAGCAGGCCTGTGACTTTCGCAGGGTCTTTGACCGCCATGAGGCAGACCACATGGGGACTGTCCTTCCCTTCGGCAGGCCAAACGCCCAAGGCAAAGTCTTTACTTAGTTGCTCCCGGATTTCGTTGGCCATCGGCTCTTTGGTGAGCATCGAGTCCATCCACTTGTCAAACTTGTTCGGCAATCCTTGGGCCGAAAGCGAATTGCTGATATTGGCAAAAGTCACGGCTTGACGCTCTGATGGCTTCGTGTCCAATGTTAAAACAAAGGCAACGTCCGCCGGAAGGTACTGAATCGCAGCCTCCCCAGAGCGGTTCGTGAGAACCTTGTACCCGTAAAGGCTAGCCCCAGCAAGTGCTGCCGTACCTACGATGGTGGTGATCATTCCGCGACCCTGAGTTAATTTTTTCATGTTGTTTTTCTACCAGCTAAAGTTACCTATACCATTATAACGGTCCAAATTCATTGGCCGGGACTTTTGCCCGCAGAGAAAGGTTGATTTCTCCTTTACGATTACGTATACAATAATGTAGTGCTTCCTCCGCATGCTCAAGTTGCTGACGATCCCATAAGCCTTCTGATTCCGGGATTCCTGGAAATCAGAAGGCAGTTGCGGGGAGACGTTAAGATGCGCCAAGTTCGAGCAATATTGGATGGCGAACTGCTTACAATGCTGGAGTTTGGAGAGTCAAAAATTTTCCCCATCCGACCCGGAAAACATACTCTTGTCATCACCAACACCGCCCGGAGCAAAGAACTCTCGTTTCATGTCGCCTCCGGAGAGACCGTGACCTTTGACTGTGCGCAAACTGGAACCACAATGGGAATGTTCTGGTATGTCCTTTTAGGTGTTGGCCAATTGAAAATTGTCCTGAACGCCAGTCCAAGCACGAAGTCACGTTAGAGAATGGCAAAACTATTGCCCGTCTGATTCCGTCTATAGCTATATGTCAAAGCTTCCGCTGATGATCGCTTCACTGATACTCCTTGCTGGCTGCGGCGGTGGAGGTGGGGGCGGAGGCATTACTCCACCCCCAGCAGATCCAAAGCTTTACGTCATTAACCCAGAGAACCGCCTCACCACGTTCAAGCTCAGTGCTCCTACAACCGCGGCGGCTTCCGTTCTGATTACGGGAATCCTTGGCGGAGCAGTTTTGTTCTCCATTGACTTCAGAGTCTCTGACAAAAAACTTATCGGTCTTGATGACAATAACCAAATTTATGCCATCGACCCAACTACAGCGGTGGCGACACCAATCGGCGACCCGATTGACGTTCTTGCTCCCGGTGACCCCAAGCAGATTGAGTGGGATCCGGTCTCCGGCAACATTCGGCTGATCACCCAACTCAATGTGAATCTCAGAATCAACCCCACCGATGGAACGGTATTGGGGACGGATACCGACCTTGAGTATGCCTCGGGGGATATTAATGCGTTGGAAACTCCCAATATTGCGGCGTTTGCTCACTCCAAAAGCACGACCGGTTCAACCACCACGACTCTGTTTGGCATTGACGGGTCCACGGATGCACTCACTCGAATCGGAGGACCGGATGGCACACCCTCTCCCAACGCTGGTTCAGTTGCAACGATCGGACAACTTGGAATTGACATTGACCTTTATGCTGGCTTTGATATTCTGTCCACAAGTGCCGGTGAATTCGCATACGTGACCAACAACGTCTCCTTTGATCCGGTTATCAACCCATTTGGAGAATTCAAAAACAACCTTTACAGCGTGAATCTTACGACAGGCGCGACCACGCTCATCGGGGTCATTGCGAACGGAGACAATGTTCAAGACCTTGCTGTCGCCCCGTGAAGTCTCGAAAGATTCTAGGTCACTTAGTCGGCTAAATTTGAGAGTCTAGCCGCGAGATCGTCAGCATTTATTTGGATCATTACCGCTCCCGAGTCTAATGCGACTTTAAAGTCCAGCGGAGTGACCCTAAATGCCACTTCCGCACTGTCTGAAAGCAAGCGGATAGTCTGATCATCACTCTGTATCTGATCGAAGTCCGACAGCAAAAAAGTTTCCCTCTTGAGCAGGCCACCGAATGTAATTTCCGAACTGGTCACTGTGAGGGTCTTTTCGCCTTCTTTCGGATCGTCCGGGTCACGGGCAGGACCGCGCCAGTGGGTATTCGGATTCTTGCTATCAAAGTCGAGTGACCCATCCCGGTAGCAAACTCGAATAAGCTTCCCTAGCTCTGATTCCAGATCGGGAATATCTTCATCAAATGGCAGTCCTCTTGCGGCGCGGTGTAGTTCGCCGAATGTGACACCTTCCCCCCGCAGGTTGCGCAATCCAGTTGCGGTGGCATGAACCACGGAAAAGAGTCCTCGATCTTCGTCCACCTCAAGCCCGCAGTCTGCGCAAACCAACCCTTTTTGCCCGCTGGATTTTCCAACTGCGATGAATCTGAGGTCATGGGTATCGAATGAGCGCCCCATATAGAGTTCGGCAAAGTGAAAGGGATCTCTGGAACTCGTCTCCAAGAGCGTCACCTGATCTCCCTCCAAAAAGTAGTCAGCAAAGCAATTCAAGCAACTTGCATTGCCTGCATCGGGCGCAAGACCCAGGGCAACCATCGCCCACTCATCGGGATAGAGTTCGCTGAGCCCCTGTGTTGGCACGGGCTTGACTTGCCGACGCCGACCCTTTTGAATCACATCGAATTCCGCCGCGCAGCCATCACAAACGTGAATTTGTGTACTTCGACCTGAACGAGTGCCCCACTCATCCCAAGTCAAACATTCGCCAGAAGCCTCGTGCGTGACAAACCCTTTGCTGGCCGAGAATGTCGCATCACATTCCAAGCACTCATACGATTTTTGTTGCCAGGGCAATGCCTTCGTACGAGCAACAAGCGGACCCCATTTGCAAATTGGGCATCGAATAAGTGGCGATGCGTTCTTGTGAATATGCAATCGTCCGATTCGACATACAGGACACAGGTTTGGCTCAATCTTACGTCGCTCGATTTTGCCTTGCTGACAAACGGGACAAGTCAACAGCGCCAGCGGCTTGGGTTCGTCAAGCGTCCCACCGCATTCCGGACATTGCCGCTTTGAGTAGGTCAGTTTGTCAATCGCAATGAGCTTTCGATCAATCTCATCAAGTTGTGCTCGCGGTGAAGTCGGCTCGGGTTGCCACTCCAGAAGCGTAAGCCACTCGGCAATGGACTGGGGCCTGTCCCCAGACTGTATCGCCAGACCTTGCGTCAGTGCGTATGCTAGCCCATAGTCCAGGTCTTGGCGTACGGCAAGAAGGTCAACCAAAACCTCTCCAGACAGACGATCGGGGGCACTTGGCGGTGCATCCCCCGTCAACAGCGCATAACCGGTTGCGCACAGTCCGTAAATGTCGGTCGCCGGACCGCGTCTCGCTCGTTCGCTCATCTGCTCAATCGGCGCGTACCCCGGAGTAAACAAAATAGTGTGGGATGAGGCAAAGTCCGCTTGCCACTCCCGCGCCGCGCCAAAGTCGATCAGAGTCACCTTCCCGCTCGGCTCCCAGAGCACGTTGCTGGGCTTTACATCTCGATGAACAATTCCCGCCTTGTGGATCACATCCAATGTCTCTGCGAGTTGCATGAGGATGTCCGCGACCTCGGTTACGTTTAGCCTGCGCTGAGTTCGGAGCATATGCTCGAGGGTCTGCGAATGGGGACGATAGTCGGTCGCGTAGTAGACCGTTTCGTTTTCGGCGAAGATGTCGCGAACTTGCAGTATTCCTGGAGCTTTCAAGCGTTGGAGCAGCCTTGCCTCGTCTACGAAGGCACGCTTAACCATCTGGGTCGCGTCCGGGCTCGCGTCTCCGAAGGCTAGGGAATCGTCGTCTTCGCGGCGGGCTTGGCTCGGGGCCAGTTCCTTAATCGCAAAGGCCTTGCCGGTGGAGTTGTGGGCAAGGTAGGTGATGCCGAATCCGCCTTGACCCAATACACGATCAATTGTGTATTGCCCGTGCAACAGTGCCCCAGTTGGAATCGGTTCGACCATGCCTTAGTTGTAGCACGTTCCCCGGACCGCTGGCGCTTCGCCGGTTCACAAAAAAGGGCCCACCAACTTTGGGGGCCCTATTTGCGTTATGTCTAGCTAGCTCAATACCGGTAAGAGTCAGCCTTATATGGACCTTCGACGGCTACGCCGATATAGTCCGCTTGATCCTTGCGGAGAGTGGTTAGCTCAACTCCCAATTTTGTGAGTTGGAGACGCGCAACCTTCTCGTCGAGGTTCTTGGGAAGGACATACACGCCTGGCGCATACTCTCCCTTCTTGGTCCAGAGTTCTATCTGAGCGAGGACTTGGTTTGCGAAGGAGCTGCTCATCACGTAGGATGGGTGACCGGTTCCGCAGCCGAGGTTGATTAGGCGACCCTTGGCGAGGAGAATGATCTTCTTACCATCTGGGAACGTGATGTGGTCGACCTGTGGCTTGATCTCATCCCACGCATAACTTTCGAGCGAAGCGACGTCGATTTCGTTGTCGAAGTGGCCGATGTTGCAGACAATGGCGTTGTTCTTCATCTTGGTCATGTGGTCGTGGTTGATGACTTTGTAATTGCCAGTGGCGGTGACGAAGATGTCGGCCTTGTCGGCGGCGTAGTCCATTGTCACGACTCGATAGCCTTCCATCGCGGCTTGGAGGGCGCAGATTGGGTCGCACTCGGTAACCCAGACTTGGGCGCTGAGAGCTCGAAGAGCTTGGGCACTTCCCTTTCCAACGTCGCCGTAGCCGCAGACTAGGGCAATCTTGCCCGCGATCATTACGTCGGTCGCGCGCTTGATTCCGTCAACGAGAGACTCGCGACATCCGTAGAGGTTGTCAAACTTGCTCTTGGTGACGCTGTCGTTCACATTAAAGCAGGCAAACGGTAGCTTTCCGTCTTTCTGGAGTTGGTAGAGACGTAAAACGCCAGTGGTCGTTTCTTCGCTCACGCCAAGAATATTCGCCTTGATGCGGCTGTAGTAAGTCGGATCGACCTTGAGTTTCTCTTTGATCGAGTTGAAAAGGCAGACTGCTTCTTCGCTTGACGGATTTTCTAGAACAGTGATGTCTTTCTCGGCATCGGAGCCGAGCAACACGAGCATCGTGGCGTCGCCGCCGTCGTCGAGGATCATGTTTGGCGTTCCGCCATCGTGCCACTCCATGATGCGGTGGGTGAAGGCCCAGTACTCATCGAGATTCTCACCCTTGAAGGCAAAGACCGGGACGCCGGACTCGGCGATCGCGGCGGCAGCTTGGTCTTGAGTGCTGTAGATGTTGCAGCTTGCCCATCGGACTTCGGCGCCGAGAGCGGTCAGGGTCTCGATTAGGACCTCAGTTTGGATCGTCATGTGGAGCGATCCGCAGATTCGCGCTCCGGTGAGGGGCTTGGACTTGGCGAACTCTTCGCGAATCGCCATTAGGCCGGGCATTTCGGTCTCAGCGATGTTCATTTCTTTGCGGCCCCAGGCGGCAAGCCCGAGATCGGCCACGTAAAAGTCGGTTTTGATGGGATTCGTAGTTGATGTTGTGTTCATTTGCTTGATCCTTCATTCTCGGAATGGACCGGGCAAAAAAATTAGCGCCCGCAAGGTTCATTCCTTACGAGCGCCGTTTCACTGTGGCTGAGCCTGGTCCCGCCATCGGGATCGCAGCGCTCCTCAGCTACCCCTCTATTATGCCATATCGGGCGCGAGTGCTGAAGTTTGGGATTGAGGAATAGTGCGGGCCTTCAGCCCTTGGGTTTGGGCGATTGCGATCCTAGGCCTGGCGACCTAGGCTGATATGGAATTGCACCTTTGGTGCGTAAGGATCGGGCAGGTGCCCTCGCTTGTCGACGGTAATATGGGGCCGCTTGCCTCTTCGGTCAAATTTGGTCTTACCAGTCACGCGGCAGCTTACTGGTCAGTTGCTAGCACCAAGGGCGCCTCGCCCCTAAAAGTCGCTGGCACGGAATTGTTTGCTTTTATCCGCCCTAGCAAAGGTACGAACTTAATGTAGCCATCTCGAGCGGCATCAACGCTGCGTAGAACATCAGTAAAGGTTACTCTCAATCGATGACCAGGATTCAGAGCAAGCCTTTGCTTTGGGAAAAAGTCCACTCTAAACTCCTCAGAATGACCGGGTGCCAGAAACTCAATGTACTCCGGTAGAGCTGCCGCCCGTAAACAATCCTCAGTCAGGTCGCACACAATTGCGCCTGTAGAATCTGTGAGTTCGAGATATGCAAATTTCTCGAAGAATACTGATCTCTTACTTTGATTGAATACCTGGACTAAAGCGTAGTCGCTAGATTCACTTCTGTACAGCGCGATTTTCAGTCGTAAGTCAGTGGACTCGACACTTCCATTTGCCATGAGTACCCCTCTAGGCGAGTTAAAGTACCTGGCAATCCAATATGCCGCGCCTGAAGCACAGACTACTATCACAATATAGACAGTTTTTATCCTCATTGCAAATCGGGGACGGAACCAGACTCCCTGCCTAGTAAAGCAGGTACTTTTTGCGAGATTTTCGGAAATTATCCGCCCCTGTATTCCACTCCGACCACATTGTTGCAGCGGATTTTCCGGCTAGGAATCCCTTACGGATTGACGCCGTACCACAGACTTTGTCGAACATGTCGGCGCGACCTCCGACGAAAAAGTCAAAGTCCGGTTGTTGTTTTCGAATCGCATCCATGAGTTCGAAGTTGACTCGGGTGAGAGGAGCTTTGCCTTCGTCGGTAATGTGGACTTGCACTCCAGCGCAACTTTCGCCTTTGAACGCCGCGTAGTAGGGGGTCCACCAGGTTGAGCGGAAGGTTATGCCTGAGAGATTTTGCGCGGTTAGGTCCTTTGCGAGAGTTCGGGCGGAGAGTTTGGGTGCTCCTACCAATTCGAATGGAGACGTGTAGCCAACGCCAATGGAGACTGATTGCAGTTCGCCGATGATGCCGGTCGCAGCGTAAAATGCGGCGGTCGCAGGGTGCGGAATATGGGGAGATGTTGCGACCCAAGGGAGACCGGTTTCGGCCCAGCTCATCGAGCGGCGCCAGCCTTTCATCTTCACGATGTGTAGGTCGGCGGCTCCAGCGCGATTCCACTTTTCGCCCTTAATCATTTGGGCGAGTTCGCCGATTGTGAGGCCGTGGCAGTAGGGGATTGCGTAGGGCGAGACGAAGGATTGGTAGGCGGGTTCGGCGATGTTCCCTTCGATGCGATCGCCACCGATTGGATTTGGGCGATCGATTACGTAGATCGGCTTCTTGAACTCCGCGGCGGACTCCATGCATGCGCCGAGCGTGGCGATGTACGTATAACTCCGCGACCCAATGTCTTGGATGTCGAACACCAGAACATCCACGTTTTTGAGCATCGCGGCGGTTGGGCGGCGGGTGCTTCCGTAGAGGGAGAATTCAGGGATTCCGGTTTCGGGGTCGGTCGCGTTTTCTATTTTGACTCCCGCTGGGGTTCCACCTCTCACCCCGTGTTCGGGGCCGTAGAGGGCGGTCACGTTCACGCCTGCTTCGAGCATCAAATCAAGGTTCGTCGAGAGGCCAGAATCTACGCCAGTTGGATTCGTGATGAGCCCGACACGGCCCATCAATGAGACAAACTGCTCGTCGCGCCAAACGTCTAGTCCGGTTTTGACGGTCGCGGGAGCGAGGAGCAGTGCTGCAATGGCGGTCGCAATCATTTTATTTAAGGTCGGGGTCGGTCTTTGTTAATTCTCCCGTTTTTTCTGCTTTCATCACCGCGTGGAGAGAGGCGACCGCGACTTCTAGGTGGGGAGTTTCGGGTTCGACCGTGGTCAGCACCTTCTGACTCAAAAGGCCTGGTGCGAACGCGTAATTAACCCATTTTTCGTTTCTGAACTTGCCCGCGATCTTCAAGAGTTCATAGCTAATGCCCGCAACGATCGGCAGTAGCATAAGGACAATCAAGAACCTAAAGGATGCGTCCATCAAGATGTGACCCGGTTTGCCGGTCAATGGATACCTTGGAACCAGGGGCATAAACAAGAAGCCCACTACGAGAACGATCACCATGAAGCTCGTTCCGCATCGTGGATGTAGCCTTGACTGCGCCCGGGATGTTTCGACCGTGACTTCCGGGGCAAGTTCGAGGGCGTTAATCGCCTTATGCTCAGCGCCGTGATACTTGAAGAGTTCTTTGATCGCCGCAACTCGCGCAATTAGCGCGAGGTAGCCGATGAAAATAATGATTTTGACCACCTCAGCCACATAGTTTGTAAGCGTCCCGCCCTGATCCTTAAGCGACTTGGTCCCGATTACTTGCGCCACCAGTTGCGGGACGTAGTCAAATATCAGCAACCCGAGCCCCAGACCCACGACCATGGCAAGCGGCACCGCGATGGATTCGAAGAATTCCATGGACTTGGTCTTGGGTTTCTCTTCTTTCTTTTCAACAGCGACGGCTTCGGGGTCAACTTTCTGGTATTTGTCTTCAACCTGGACGTTACCCGCGAAGTTCATCGCTTTGTGACCCAACATCATTGAATCCAGAATTGCAAACGACCCCCTCAAAAAGGGCAAGCGAAGCCACTTCTGTCGCCCGATCCAGGTCTTTTCCACCGGCACGGTATCCACAACGATCTCGCCATTGGGTGCGCGGCAGGCGACCGAATAGTAATGGGGAGAGCGCATCATGACGCCCTCGAGGATGGCTTGGCCGCCATAGGCTACGGGTTCAGGTTCTGGCACTCTATGAGGATACCGGAATGGAGCGGGGGCAAACTGCTACAATTAGCATCAATGTCTGAATTGTTAGCCCAAAGTCTGATCCGCGACGTCCCCGATTTTCCCCGAGAAGGAATCATGTTCAAGGACATTACGCCTGTCCTGCAAGACCCCGCCGCGTTCGCGGAGTCGATTGAGCGCATGGCAGAACTTGCCAAGTCTCATGATGTAGATGTGATCATTGGCATCGAGAGTCGCGGATTCCTCTTCGGCGTGCCTCTTGCAATGCAAATGGGATTGCCATTCAACATGGCCAGAAAACTCGGTAAGTTGCCTTACGATCGAATTAGCGAAGAGTATTCGCTGGAGTACGGAGTAAACACTATTGAGATGCACACCGACGCGATTTCCCCCGGTCAACGAGCTTACGTTGTTGACGATCTTCTCGCAACCGGCGGTACCGCAGCTGCGGCGGCTCGACTTATCGAACGCCTGAACGGTCAAGTCGCCGCCTTTGGATTTCTTGTCGAACTTAGTTTCTTGGAGGGCCGCTCAAAGCTTGGTGGTTACTCTATTGACGCGCTTATCACGTACTAAAACTATGAAAAAACTCGCTGGACTCGTTTCTCTGGTTGCGCTGATTTCTTTCAGCTCCGCTCAAAAGGCTGGTGCCCCCGTTACGCCCAAGCCGATGGCTGTCGAAGCATTTTTGCCGAAGGCAAAGAGCTTTGATCAGAAAGTCGTTGCCGTTCAAGGCAAGATTATTAAGCTCAAATTCAAAACAAGCAAGAAGGGCAACACCTACACCACATTTGAACTGAGTTCAGCTGACGGCAAGAAGACTGTCAACGTGTACAGCCGGGACAAGATGGACCCGAAGCTCGTAGATGGGATGGTAGTCGTTGCGACCGGTAAGTATTCTGTGGAGAAAAAGCTTGGGACACTCGTCTTCAAGAACGAAGTGGACTGCACTAAAGTTGCCGGAAAGCCATTTGGTGTCGCGAAGACTAAGTAAGCTCGCCATGAAAATCATCACAACACTGCTCATTCTCGCCGCTTCTGCCTCGGTAATTGCTCAGAAGGCACCCGCCACCAAGGCGAAACTCGCGCCGCCGGGCAAGACCACGGTGGTGAAGTCTATTCCGCGGCTACCCGTAGCTGTCTTTGCCACAAAAGCCAAACTGTGGGACAGGCGAGACGTTACCGTCGTGGGGCCAATTCGAGGGATGAAGGTCAAGACAGACGTCAAGGGAGCCAAATCCACGACTTTTGAAATCGCCTCGGAAGATGGAAAGGCGAGAGTGAATATTTTTATGAAGGGCGCTTTTGATGCAAAACTCGCCATGCGCGATGGAGTTGTGGCCATTGCAACCGGGAGCTACGCTTGGGAGAAAAAGCTCGGCAAATTGGTCATCAAGAACGAGCTTGATTGTTCGATCGTCAAGGGCAAACCCTACGGTGTGACAAAAGGCTCGCTCGGCGTAAAACGTCTCTCCGCGGCCCTTTAAAATCCATGAGCACGCTCCTGCGTCCCGAA
>JAIOPU010000199.1 GCA_021413725.1 Armatimonadota bacterium
TGTCGTCGGCACCCGCCCAGATGCGATCAAAAGCGCTCCCGCTGTGCGGGAGTTTTTGCGCTTTCCGGAGCTCGTCGAGACGATTTTGGTGTCAACCGGTCAGCATCGCGAGATGCTCGCCCAGGCGTTAGCCGCATTCGATCTGAAGGCAGATCACGACCTCGACATCATGCAGGCAGGCCAATCCCTCGCTCAGGTGACCACGCGAGCCTTAGAGGGATTGGACAAGGTCCTCGCCGAAGTTCAGCCGCAATGGGTGTTCGCTCAGGGCGATACAACAACAACATTCGTCGCCGGACTAGCATCTTTCTACCGCCAAATTCCATTCGGCCACATCGAGGCGGGACTCCGCACGGAGTCCATCTGGAACCCTTTTCCCGAAGAGTTTAACCGCCGCGCGGTCGGGCTCTTTGCCGCTCAGCACTACGCTCCCACCTCAGTCTCAGCACAGAATCTACTAAACGAGGGGATCGCGAAAGAGTCAGTTTTTATTACAGGCAACACGGGCATCGACGCCGTCATGGAAATCGCCAAGAAATCCACGACAAATTGGTATCCAGAAGAAACGCGTAGGCTCATTCTCCTCACAACTCATCGACGGGAGAATTGGGGTGAACCGATGGCGGATATTGCCAACGCGGCTAGGGAGTTGCTTGACGAATTCCCCGACACCTTCCTCGTTGCGGCGATGCATCGAAACCCTGTTGTGCGCGAAACTCTCACGTCGATCTTGAGCGATCACGAGCGCGCTCATCTGATCGAGCCGCCGGACTATCAGGATTTCGTAAAGCTGATGTCGCGAAGCTATCTTATTCTTACGGATTCTGGTGGAGTTCAGGAAGAAGCCCCTTCCTTCGGAATTCCTGTGCTGGTTCTTCGAACTACGACGGAGCGTCCAGAGGGGGTCGATGCGGGGGTCGCGAAGCTTGTTGGAACGGACAGAAAAGTTGTATTTGCAGAAGCTTCGAAGCTACTGGCAGATGAGAACGCCTATAATCTTATGGCCCAATCTGCGAGTCCTTACGGGGACGGGCAGGCAGCCCAGCGGATACGCTTCCTTGCGCTCAAAGCGCTCGGAGTCGCTTCTCCCGAACCAACCTCATGGACCTAATTCAAGCGATCGTTCTCGGTATTATTCAAGGATTAACGGAATGGCTGCCGATAAGCAGCACCGCGCATCTCCGAATCATCCCGGCTCTCCTCGGTTGGCAAGACCCTGGTTCGGCATTCACAGCGGTCATCCAACTCGGCACGCTCGCCGCATGCTTGATTTACTTCCGCGAAGATCTCGGTCGAGCGTTTTCGGGCTGGTTCAAATCGCTCAAAGGCGGCGAAGCCGCGAAAACTCAGGACGCCAAGATGGGTTGGGCTATCTTCATCGGCACTATTCCCATCATCATTTTTGGTTTGTTGTTCAAAAACAATATCACCGGCAACTTGCGCGGGCTGAACATTGTCGCCTACGCCCTCATTTTTGTAGGTTTGCTGATGCTCGTCGCTGAAAAGATAGGTTCCAAGAAGCGCACAGTTGAACAAATCACACCCCGCGATGGGCTCATCATCGGTCTGTGGCAAGCCGTCGCGCTCATCCCCGGCTCGAGTCGAAGCGGATCGACGATCACGGGCGGAATGTTCGCTGGATTCGACCGCGCCTCTGCCGCAAGGTTTTCCTTCTTGCTTTCCGTGCCAAGCGTTCTCGCCGCCGGAGTGAAAGAACTCATTTCCGAGCGCCACGAACTTAGCTCGCTCAACATGTCCTCAGTCATCGTCTGCACTTTGGTTTCATTCGTCGTGGGCTACGCGTCCATCGCCTTCCTCGTCAAGTTTCTCCAGAAGAATTCGACTACCGGATTTGTCGTTTACCGAATCTGTTTGGGAGTTTTACTCCTGTTCTTGTTGAATTCTGGGCAGCTCAAACCAGACACCGGACTCGCGCCGGCGACCACGGAAGCAAGTCAAAGCAAATAGATGTTTCGTCGCAAGCCCCCCGAGCCAACATTGCCACCCCAATGGCTGATCTGCGGACTCGGCAACCCCGGCGCAGAGTACGCGGGCACCCGGCACAACGTTGGATTTGAAGTCATAGACATTCTCGCCGAGAGGCACAAGATCAAACTGGGCACCCGAAAACACACCGCGATTTACGGAATCGGCGCCATCGATGGAGTTTGGGTCGTCCTCGCGAAACCTCTCACATTCATGAACCTGAGCGGACGTGCGGTAGCACCTTTACTACGGGACTACAAGTTATCTCCCGAGAACTTAGTGGTGGTCGCGGACGAACTCGATTTGGCATGCGGTGACGTGAAATACACGCCAAAAGGCAGTGCCGGAGGACATAACGGGCACAAATCCCTCATCAACAGCCTCCAAACTCAAGATTACGCCCGACTGAAAGTAGGAATCGGCAAAGGCTCCGACGACACGATCAGTCACGTTTTGAGTCGCTTTCGACCCGACGAGAAGAAAGAAATCCTAGACGCTCTGGAACTCTGCGCCGATGCAATCGAGCGCACTGTGACTGAGGACGTTGACCGAGCGATCGCCTGGGTTAATACTCAGCGCAAGAAGAATTAGGAGCCCACAAGGACCGGAGCCAACTTGCGCTCCGCGTAGGAATGTTGCACATTGAGAATGTGGATTGGCTCGAAACACAAATTCCACTTTGGCTCGCTCGCTCCCATAAATGCTCTCAGCGCGTATCGGCCATCTTCCATTGCGCACCAGCGGGAGCGGCCAACCCCGGTTCCCAAAACGACAAACGCGCCCGGCCCAATAAACTCCTCATCCGGAAACGCATAAAAGCCCTGCGGGTCAATGCCGGCGATCTTGCCTTCGGTCATCAAAACGTGACCCCGGAGCAAAACGCGCATCGCACCCTGGTTCTGCAGGACAATAAACTCTTGCCCCGCCGTTTCCCCACGCTGAACCCCCACAATCCGAATCATGTTTGCTTAGGAATAGGACGAAACGATAACGATAAAAGATGCTCAGGGCTTGGGCCGGTCGCCAAGGTATTCTAGTCTCTTCCGATGGCAGATCAAGAATTCACTCAAATACGTCTCGACAAGCTCACACGAATGCGCGAACTTGGGCACGATCCATTCGCCGTCGAGAAGTTTGAATTTAAACACTCTGCCCAAGAATTGCTCGATAACTTTGACGCACTTGTGGCTGAAGATCAGGAAATCACCTTCGCCGGGCGGATTGTCGCCATGCGCGAAATGGGCAAGGCTTCGTTCCTCCAACTGAGTGACGGCGATGGCCGAATTCAGGTTTACATCAAGAAAGATGATCTCGGAGAAACGGGCTGGGAAATCTCAATGCTGCTCGACCTCGGCGACCATATCGGCGTTGCAGGCAAGCTTTTCCGCACCCGCACCGAAGAGCGATCAATCCATGTGAGCGTCATCACACCGATGAGCAAATCGCTACACATTTTGCCACTCGGCAAGGAGAAGGAGGGAGAGAGTTGGGGCAAGCTCAGCGATGTAGAACAGCGTTACCGCCACCGCCACCTGGACCTACTTGCCAACCCCGAAGCCCGAAAGATGCTCATCAACCGAGCAAAAATCGTGTCTGCTGTAAGGCACTACTTCGACCAAGAAGGCTATCTTGAAGTCGAAACACCCTTACTTCAACTCGAAGCTGGGGGCGCGGCAGCACGACCATTTCTGACTCACTACAATGCCGATGTGCCAAAAGTCTATGAGGTAGGTCGTGTCTTCCGCAATGAAGGTGTCAGCAACCGCCACAATCCCGAGTTCACGATGCTCGAATTCTACGAAGCTTACGTCAATCTTGAGGACATGATGACGCGGGTTGAGGAGTGCTTCAAGTTCGTTTGCCTTGAGGTTTTCGGCTCAACGACCATTGACCTTGGAGGTCATAGCTTTGACTTCGAAAAGCCCTGGCACCGAGTTGACCTCCTTGAGAGCATCGAAAAATTCAGCGGCATCAAGCCTGAAGAGCTGCGCGACTTTGACTCCGCAAAGGCTGCTATGGCCCGTGTCGGCCTCCCCACGGCAAAGGAAAACAACCTCGGCGGGATCATCGAAAAACTCCTGGAGAGATTCGTCGAAAACGAGCTCCAAGAACCCACCTTCGTGGTCGGCTACCCCATCGAGACTTCCCCCCTTGCCAAAAAAGACCCGAACCGCCCAGGATTCACAAGAAGATTTGAGGGCTACATCCGTGGCCGCGAAGTTTGCAACGCCTTCAGTGAGATCAACGATCCGATCGACCAGCGCGAGCGATTCGAGCAACAACTTGGCGCGCGCGCAGCAGGAGACGATGAAGCGCACCCCATGGACGAAGAATTTCTCTACGCCCTAGAATGCGGGATGCCACCCGCCGGTGGCTGCGGAATCGGCCTTGACCGCATGGCGATGATGCTCCTCGGATCGGAGCATCTTCGCGAGATCCTGATGTTCCCGATGATGAAACCGGAACAGGACTAGAACGGGAAGAACAGACGACTTGCTGTCCACGGCATCGAATCGTCACTTCCGGCGACGTACGTCCCCGAGAAGACATCTCCGCTGAGCGAGCCGGTGCTGGAGCCCTTCTGCGCAAAGCTGTCTGCCCAGTCGTAGCTTAAACTGCCCCCTGAAACTGAACCCGTTCCAATCACCCGCAAACCGCTAAAGCTGTCCATAAAGCTCACGCAAGCGGCATTTTGACTGTCCACCATGACGATTGCATGTCCTCCAGCAAGGTGATCGTCGCCCGTGAACGTGCCCATAAAGACCCCTTGGCCGGACCCACTCACTTTGGTAAGCGAGAATCGTGCTCGCGCAGATCCCAGGCGCCATTGTCCCTGACCGTAATTCCCAGCAAAGACGCCCACAATGTCAGCTTGACCGTCTAATGTTTGCGCCGAGAGAATTCCGTTATCTGTGACATCGGCAAATGCGGTCGAATTTGTTGCGTTGTCAAGAGCCGGATTCGAGACCGAAACCTGGTTCAATTCAAGTTCATCAAAAATAACGAAAGTGAACTGGTTGTTCTTCACGAGGGCGCCGACCCTGCCGCTGAAGTTCGTGCCCGGCAAACCAGAAATTGTGCCGACGTACGAACCGTCGGGTGTGACACTCGTCACGAGTTGTTGACTCGCAGCCCGGATCGCAGACAGGCTCGTCATGTCCGGGGGAGTCGATCCTACCGCAAGGTACTTCGCCTCAAACTGATCGGACAGCCCAGCCATGTCTTCAATTGTCGCGAGAGAATCGGTGGCGACCAAATTTGACAACTGCAACTGGGCAGCATCGGCACCGCAAGTTGTAGTGTCGTCTAAATCGCATGTCACGGGAGACGCCAAAGAGACGCCCGTCTTCATCGTGGCGTAGGCATGAATCGTGGCGCCGTCAAGGAGCACCTTGGCTGCCGAAACGATGTACTGTGTAGAAGCGTTGACAGTCGGAAAAGCATATCGCCCAAGGCTGTCTGTGTTGGTTGTTGCGACAAATGAATTGTCAGAGGCAAGCCGAAGGTTCACTGTGGCAAGACCCAGAGCGGTCAAGTCTGTGGGTCCCCGGCCAGTCAATTGGTTGGTCGGGACGTAGACAGTCCCTTGAATATTTCCAGTGGGGAATGGGTCTCCCCCTCCCCCGCCTCCGGTTGTACCTGTGGTCGAAGTGCCTCCCGTGGTTGTCGTTCCCGATGTCGAAGTTGTTCCAGTAGTCGTTGTTCCGCTTGTACTTGTTGACCCGGTCGTTGTCGTTCCGGTTGTGCTACCCGTGGTAGATGTGGAACCTGTCGTCGTGCCCCCGGTTGTCGTTGTGGTTCCAGTCGTTGTGGTTCCGGTAGTTCCAGCGGTAGTTCCCCCTGTATCAGTTCCAGTAGTGGTCCCGGTCGTGGATGTTCCGCCTGTTGTAGTACCGCCCGTTGTAGTACAGCCCGTTGTAGTACCGCCCGTTGTAGTACCGCCTGTCGTCGTCCCGCCCGTTGTGGTGCCGCCGGTCGTCGTCCCAGTGGTCGTGGTTCCGCCAGTGGTTCCTCCGGAAGTACCCGAAGGGGTACTTGCTCCCCCTCCGCCACATCCAGCCAAACCGAAAAAGAGGGCCGCGAATGCCCAGACCTTTAAATTACTCATACTGATTCCTAGTCAGGTAATTCCACTTGCCAGAAAACATTCCGGCTCGCAAAACTACTTGTAACAGGCGCAAAAAAGCCCGACACTTGAATTGTCGGGCATCAGACTTCAAATCTTGAGATTATTTACTCGAAAATCTGTACTCGGCTCCATCAATATTGACGGTCACTTCCCAAGAATCCGATCCTGGCTTTACACCAAGCATTTCTAGTTGAGCAGGTGTCAATTCGGTCGCATTCAGTAACCCCTTTTCCTTCATTTTAGAACGCTGGGCTGGAGTGAGGGACTTGACAAGGGATCCGAAATCGGTCCCCGTCGGGTTCACTTTTAGCTGAAACTTTCGGGGCGAACTAGATTCGGGCGAGCCCCAGACCTTCGTTCCGGGCTCAATCTTATAGCTCTTGAACATTTTAGGCGCGATCATAGCTCGGGGAGCAAAGGATGAGCCGGAGTCCTTAATCGCTTCATCAATGGCTTTAATTGCTTGCTGCAGTGATTTTTTGAGTTCAGAATCGCTCGCCCGCTTCAATTGTTCGCTCAGAGATTTTCGCGCGGCAGAAAGTGCCTTTTTGACTTCCCCGGAACTTGCTCCATCCCACAAGAACGGCAAGTCGGCCAGAGGTGCGATATCCATCTTCTCCATCCCCTTGAGTTTTTCGGCGTCCAATCGGTAGATTTTTGCAAGGCCCTCGGGCTTAAGTCCGTCGAGGTTATGAAGTTTTTCAAGTTCCTTGAAGTGCTGCGCATCAATCTTGAACTTCAGCCCATCGGCAGTCGCGAATTCCTTCAGCGACTTAAACTGCTTGTCGCCCATCTTGAGCCGTTCTCCATCGATTTGCAAAGAGCCTCTGCCCTCGCCATCAAGCATCAAATTCAATTCGCTGACATGCTTGCCATCCTTTTCAATGGAGATTTGCAACGGTTTGCCCGTATCCTCGACTTGAAATCTCTTGCCGTTGATCACGACGGTGATTCGCTTCGTTACTTTCTTATCTTGGGCTAAAGGTGCAGACCTTTCTTTCGCCTCGGCTTGCAACGGATGGGAGAACGCTCCACCAAGAGCAAGGGCTGAGAGTGCGGTGATCCAGAGGGGTGTTGTTTTCATATCATTAGGTTCCTCACCTACCGATACGGCAACTGGATTACGCAAGAGTTCCCAAAAACTCTACGGACCGCTTAAAGTCTCAACGCGCTTTTCGAGTGGTTTTTTGTAGCCGGCAGCGC
>JAIOPU010000169.1 GCA_021413725.1 Armatimonadota bacterium
GCCGTTGTAGCTCGCGATTTTGTGTTGCCCAGTTTTGCGGTCCACGGCAATGTAGGTCAACGCAAAATCATCCTTTTTAATTTTCTCGCTGGCAAACTGGGTTAAGGCTCGGTCCACGATTGGAGTGAGCGAAATGTCGGCCTGCACGAGATTGAAGATCAAAGGCAAGAGCATGCCTTATTTTGGCGAATTCTTGTCTTTGGTGAGTCGTCGCATATGAGTATGTTGAATTTATTGATTGCGGGTTGTTGCATGGGTGCGCCACAGGTTAAGCCGGTTCTGGCTTTCCAACTCGATGGAACCGTGGTTTCTCCAAGACCGGTTCGGTGGCGACCGGGAACTCAGGTGGTGCGCACTCCAGGAGGCTCGGGTTTGCATTTTGACGGAATCTTGAGCGGTTGGAGCGTGCCCGATTCACCAGAGTTGGCCCTGTGCAAGAGCATCACCGTTTCGGCTTGGCTCAACCCAGAGACCTATGTGGATCGTGGCCCGGGGGCTCAGATACTCTTTCGGGGCGATGACCGCTCCGGCCTGGACCCCTATTCCTTTGTGATTCACCCGGATGGACGCATTTACTTTTCGGTCCAAAATGAAAAGGATGTCGGAGAATGGGTTGCTCATGCGATTCCGCTGAACTCTTGGACACATGTTGTTGCTTCTTTCGATGCTGAAATTGGTTTGCTTCGGATGTACGTAAACGGGCAAATTTTGGAGACAAAGTGGACAAAGGTGAAACCGTTTGCAAAGCTTTCTACCGACGGGGCGGGGGTTGGAGTTGGGAATATTCAGTGGGATCGGGGTCCGCGCAACCAACCGTTTCACGGGACGATTGCGGATCTGAGGCTTTATGGCGCGGTGATCACTCCGAAGGAAGTTGGTTATTCACCTTATGGTTGGAACAAGCCGTACTTAACGGAGTGAATCGAGCCTCGGCTTGCGCGATGCAGGGCTGTCTAGGCTGAAAGTACGGATGTCGCCGTGGTCCGAGAGGATGATTTGTTCGAGTTCTTCGGCAGCCCTTTTCACTTCCGGAGTTTCGATTTGGAAGGTTTTGTAAAGGAGTTTGCCAGCTTCGGGGTCGAAGTCCCAAACTCCGTTAAGAGTGCCGCGATCGATGATCGCGTTGCTCAGGATTTCGCCGACGAAGCCACTGGGTTTGAGTCCGGAGTGGGTGAACACGGGGTGCTCGGCGTCTTCGGGATTGAGAATGGCCTGGAATTTCCCGCGCAAGTGGCTGATATTGTCGAGGCTGCCGACGAATGATATCTTTGGTTCATCGGGGCGCGTGAATTTCTCGAATTCCTCGATGTGCTCGGGGAGGGCGAGGAGATCGGTGTCGAGGAAGGGTTGAAGGTTCAGGTCAGCGATGGCGAGGTCACAGGCGGGGACGGTGAGGTTCGCGAACCAGCGGAAGTGCTTCAGGCTGGCGGGACCGGCCCAGGTGAAGAATTTTCTCGCGAGGTCTGCTTGGGCTTGCGCTTGGGAGGGCAGGGTTGGGCCGTTTTCCCATGCAGTGTAGGCGTATTTCTGCTGATCGAGCCGACCGTTGACAGGGATTCTTCGGATTTTGCCGGTCACTTGGAGGGGGGTGAAGGCGAGGCCGAGGGTTGTCGTCATTCCGCGTTTTTTGCCATCTTCGCCGAGGCTTCGGACGGCGTCACCGAGTTCCTTTTTGATTTCTGTCGGGGTTAGGGTTTTGCCTTGGAGGGCTTGGAGGACATTGTCTTGAAGTCTTTCGATTTCCTCTCGGGTTACGCCCAGATAGCGGATTGCGGTCGTGAGGTCGGCGGCATCGCCATTGCCTTGTGCGTTGGCGAGGCCGGTGGCGAAATTAGATGCGGGGAGGACGTAGGTGCATCCTCGGGCGCTGGGGAGTTCGTGGATGCGAATTTCCGCGAGTTCTTGGTCAATCTGGGCTCGAGAGAGGCCGGTGCGGGCCATGATTCCTAGGTAGGGTGAGCTCCCGCCTACGGAGCGAATCCAGCCGGATCGTTCGAGGGTTTCTTCGGCGGTTCGACCTTGGAGAGAACCGTCGAGACCCTGGCATTTCGCCCAAAAGGCGTGGAGTTTCTGCATTTTTCCATAATACCGGGGGATGGGAGTTATGGGTAATCGGTCAGTCTTCGAACTTGACCCAAGAGATCGGGACTCGCCGCCATGACTTGGGCCGTTCTCCGTTTTGAATGGTTTCAGAAGGATTCCTTATAGTATCTTGCCGCTCTGCTTGGTTGGAAATCAGCAATTTTGCGATCAATCGGTGCAAGTCCCAGAATCGAGGAGTGCTGCTCGAAATCAACATGGTAATGGATATTGATTTCAGCTCCATGTCTGATTCGCCGGTAAATTCCATTTCTTGAATGTCATCCCAGACCAGGGTGATTTCCTGACCGCCACCGCTATATTGGATATGTTCGGGCGTCATCCTGTAGAAACAATCCATTAACACACGCTGGTCACGAACAGAGGCCCAGTACAAGCTTTGGATTAGGATCGGGATTGTTAGGGCGGCGAGGATGGAATACGGGATCGTAACTGCACCGATGATTAGGCTCAGACCGTACATCCAGTATTTAGCAGCGAGAAGTGCTCTTTGCTTTCTCAGAACTATGTATTGGTCCGTGAACGGGAATATGATTTCCGGTACCTCTCGCGCTTCCGTGCATGGACCGATATTTTGCATCCCACTGAATTTTACACCTCGCGTTCAGGCCAGTATGCGAAAGCAAAAAAACCGCGACCCCTTGCCGGGGTCGAGGATCTTGATTCGTCCAGCCGGGATCTTCGATACCCTGGCTAATTTCCATGACTCCTACGGAGTCAGCTAGACTTCCACGATCGCGGGAACGACCAGTGGGCGCATTTTCGTTTTTCGGTGCACAAACTTGCGTACGGCGTCTGCGGCCGTGTGCTTCACGTGGTCCACGCTCTTGATGTCGTTGGGCTTGAGCTGGTCGAGGGCGTCGCACATGACTTCGGCGGCTTCGCGAAGGACTTCTTCGGAGCCGGAGAAGCCTTTTGCGTCTAGACTTGGCTGACCGATGATCGCGCCGCGCTCGACGTCAACGGCAATGACGGGGATGATGATTCCGTCGTTGGCGACCGAAAGTCGATCGCGTAGGACTTCGTCGTCGACGCCGCCAGCGCTTCCGCCGTTGTCCACGAGGACTCGGCCGCAGGTTACTGGCTCGCCTAGCCAGCCCTTATTCTCATCGAATTCGAGCGGGAGACCATCGGCCATGGTGAAGATTCGGTGCTCGGGATAGCCCATGTCCATCGCCATGTTCTTATAAATATGCTGATGGCGAGGCTCGCCGTGGACGGGGGCGAGGTAGAAGGGCCGGGTGATGTTGACCATCATCTTCAGCTCCTCTTGGTAGGCGTGGCCCGAACAGTGGACGGGGGTTTTGCCTTCGTAGATGACTTCCGCGCCCATGCGGAACAAGCGATTGACGGTGCGCCAGATCGCCGCTTCGTTGCCGGGGATCGGTCGCGCCGAGTAGAGAATGGTGTCTCCCTCCCGAATTCTCAGCCGAGAATATTCTTCTCTGGACATTTGGCTCAGAGCCGCCATGGGCTCGCCTTGCGATCCGGTTGTGAGGATGACGACCTGATCGTCTTGCAGGTTTCGCGCGTCGTCGAGCTTGATTCGAACGTTCTTCGGCACCTTCAGGTACTTCAATCGTTCGCAAAGGTCGAGTGTTTGCTCCATTCGGCGACCCGCAACCGCAACTTTCCGACCCAGTTCATGGGCGACGTCGAAGGCTTGCTGCATTCGGTGGACGTTGGAGGCAAAAGTTGTGAGTAGGACGCGACCCTTGGCTTGGGAAATGGCGGCGCGAAGGCCATCGGCAACACTCTTTTCGCTAGGTCCCCAACCTGGTCGCTCGACGTTCGTGGAGTCGCTGAGGAGCACTAAGACGCCTTCGGTGCCGAGCTCGGTCAAGCGAGCGATGTCGGTGAGCTTGCCATCGACGGGGGTGAAATCCAGCTTGAAGTCGCCAGTGAAGACGACATATCCATGCTCGGTATTGATCGCAACCGCGCCGGATTCGGGGATCGAGTGGGTGACCCGGATGATTTCAAATTCGAGGGAACCCGCTTTGATCTTGTCGCGGAAGTTTATTTGGCGGAAATCAACGGAGCGGATGTCCATCTTCTCGTCCATCTTCATTTTGATCATCGCCATCGTGAATTCGGTCGCGTAGACCGGGCATTTCACGTCGCGGAGAAGATAGCTGAGGGCGCCGATGTGATCTTCGTGGGCGTGGGTGAGAACGATGCCCTTGAGCAGTTTCTTGTTCTCGAGAATGTAGGTGAAGTCGGGGATGACGATGTCAACGCCCGGCATTTCTTCGTTCGGGAAGGATAGTCCAACGTCGACGATAAGCATGTCTTCGCCTTGGATTACGGCAGTGCAATTTTTTCCAATCTCGCCGCTGCCGCCGAGTGGAATGATTTTTAGGTTAGAACTCATGATTTATTTAAATTCGAGAGGGGTAAAGGCGAGGGCGTAAGTCACCGGATTGAGGTACTTAAACCGATCCGAGGGAACCTTGCTGGCCGGGTCCATATGGACCCCTTTGCTCGCATAGCAATAGGCGGAAAATCCGCCAAATGAGGGGACGAGGGCTTGGTATGAGCCCACATTGGGGAAGATCGAACTGAAGAGTTCTTTGATTTCCACCAACGAGTAGGGACAGAAAATGTGGTTGTCGGCCTGGGTGACGACAATGCCTTGGTCGCTGAGCAATCGAAAACAATCTTGATAAAACTCACGAGTAAAAAGCATCGCCGAAATCTCGCCCTCTTCGTCTTCGTAAGTATCCGTCGAATCCACGACGATGAGGTCGTAAGGCTTGAGGGCTTGCTTGACGAAGGCAAACGCATCCGCAACATGAAGATGTACGCGGGGATCGTTGAAAGCGTTCGCACTCAGGCTCGGCAAGTGTTCCTTGCTCGCCCGGATAACGGCCTCGTCGATCTCGACGATGTCGATGTGCTGGATGCTTTCGCTGCGGCAAAGTTCGCGAATAACGCCACCATCTCCGCCGCCAACGACCAAGGCGCGCTTCGCCGTGGGAAGGTTGAGGAGGGGGATTTGGACGAGGCCTTCGTGGTAGGCGCGCTCGTCGAATTCGGTCAGTTGGATGTGCCCGTCAAGGAGCAAGACGCGACCAAAGACCTCGGTGTCGAGGATGTCGATGGTTTGCCACTTGGACTTTTCGTGAAATATGGTCTTCGTTACGGCGACGCTCTGGGATAGTTTGTCGCTCCGAATGGGAAAGGTGATCTGGGCACCCTCAGAGGTCATCTGTACAGGGTACCTTTTTTGCGGATTTTTCAACCTTTTGTATGTTAAGATTTGCGAAAAGTAAACCAGTCGTCGTCCCCAATTGTTCGGTATCGCGCGACTGCCCAATCAGACTTAAAGATACTGATGGCTTGCTCATTGAGCCAAGTGAGGCCGGTGCCGAAGTGCGCTTTGGATCGGAATAATTCGATTTGGTCAACGGTATCCGCAAGAAGGAATTCGCTTAGTGTAGCCGCGCCCCCTTCAATCAGTAAACCCGGACCGGTAATGTGCGATAGAATATTGGGTGCGCTCAGGTCATCGAGTCCGATGTCTTCAGGGTGAGCGAGATTGTTGATGACGATCCGTTGGGCGGGGTCGTTTTGGAAAATCTTGTGAGTGTCGTGCAGGGTTCGGCGGGGGTCGACTACGTATCGTTTGGGTTGGTTTTTGACCCGAGGGAGGCGGGCGGTGAGTTCGGGATCGTCGAGTTCTACCGTGCGCCGACCCACGAGGACTGCGCCCATTTCGGCTCGAATCTCGTGCCCTATCTCTCGGGCGGCGGGGCCGGTGATCCATTTGCTTGTTCCGTCTTCGCGGGCGATGAATCCATCGCGAGTTATGGCGGCTTTGGCGACTACGAACGGCCGTTTGTTTTGCTGGGTTTGGAGCCAGGCGCGGTTCGGGAACTCGGCTCCCGTCTCTTGCATCCACTCGACTTGAATCCCCGCTTGTTCTAACGTGCTTGCTCCCCCTGCCATTTTTGGATTTGGGTCGGGAACCGCAATGGTAACTTTTTTGGCCCCGGCTTTGATGAGCGCGAGTGAGCATGGGCCGGTTCGCCCGGTGGCGTTGCAGGGTTCTTGGGTCACGTAAACTTCTGCGCCATTCGCCTTTTCACCCGCATCCTGCAACGCGACGATTTCCGCGTGCGGGCCGCCCGCGTAATCGTGATATCCTCTGCCGACGACGATGCCATCTCGCACGATGACGCAACCGACATGTGGGTTCGGAGCGGGGAATCCTTCGCGCGAGAGAAGGATTGCCTCCATCATCCATTGCTCACTCTTTGGGTGGTTCATGGTCCTTCAAACTCCCTTCGACGAGCTCAGTGAAGTTGGTTTTTATGTCCTCGAGGATTTCTTTTCGCGCTTGCCGAATGATGAGAATGGAGAGAAACGCGGCGAGTAGGAAAAAGAAGGCGGTCGCGCCGAACCATTCCAGATATCGCAAGCCAAACTGCGCCTTTGCGACTCTGGTTGCGGTTGTGGGCGGACGCGGGCCGACGATCTGGGGGACCATGAAAAGCAAAATCAAGCCCGTAATCATGGAGGCGGTGGTGATGACTTTTAGCCGCATACGTTTCGCAAGTTCTTCATGAGCGCGGGGATGCCTTCGGGGCCGGTCAAGTAGCTTCCGACGACAAAGATATTCGCACCGGCTTGGCGAGCGATCGGGAGGTTGACGGGATCCATTCCGCCATCGACTTGGATGGGGAGATTTGGGGCCATGGCTCGGAGTTTTGTTACTTTGTCCAAGCAAGCCGAAATCATCTTTTGCCCGCCCCAGCCGGGGTTGACCGTCATGATGAGGCCCATGTCGAGTTCAGCGAGAACGGGTTCGAAGACATTCACTGGCGTTGCGGGATTGATCGCAAGACCGGCTTGGATTCCCATCGAATGGAGTTGCTGGCACAGCCGGTGAGCATGCTTGGTTGCTTCGGCGTGAAAAATGATCCGCTTGCAACCGGCGGCGGCGAAGGCTTCGAAGTGAGCCTCGGGAGTCTCGGTCATCAGGTGAGCTTCGAAAAGAATGTCCCCGACTCCCTTGAGGCTTTCCACTAGGGCAGCCCCGAAGGTGATGGGCGGCACGAACTGCCCGTCCATCACATCGAAGTGGATGAGGTCGGCACCCGCGGCGACAATCTCGCGGACTGGCTCAAAAACGCTTGCCAGGGGGAACGACAGGATGGAGGGGGCGATTTCAGCGCGCATCATTTTTCTTGAGGGCTCCGGTTGAGCGGGCAGTGCCGTTGTAGTAGATTTTGTACTGGGGATTTGCCCCGGTCGCAGCAATAATTATGCTTTGTTCGGGGCTTTCGCCGGAGAGTTCGCCTCGATAGACTTCACGTTCACCCTGGTCGTCAATGACGGTCACCGAGACTTCGGTGATGGGGTCCGAGGGGTTCATTTTGAGCTTGAGGACGAATTTTTCGTTTTCCGCGGGGGCGTTCGCTTGATCGCCGCCAGGTTCGCGCGGACCTTTACTCACAGTAACAGTGACCTTACCGGAGTCCTTTTCGATGGTCATGCCCTTGTCCGGCGTCTGGTCCATGATTTGGCCAGCGCGGTAGCGATCACTGTACGCGCGTTTTACAGGCTCGCGCAACTGAAGGCCAAGAGGGGCGAGGAAGTCATCTTTAGCTTCTTGCACCGAGTGCCCAATGAGGCTGGGAACGGTCACGGTTCGACTTCCGGAGCTGATTATCACGTTGACCGTACTTCCCTCTTTGATTTGTTGCTTGTATGCCGGGTTGGCTTCGAGAATGGTGTTTTCGACGTACGTATTGCTGGACTCGCGCTTGATGACCTTGAGCTTGAGCTTGAGCGGCTTGAGCTTGAGGGCGGCGTCCCTTGCGCTCATGAGCTTGATGTTGGGCATCATGATCGTTTTGGGTTTGGTCAGGTTCCAGTAGAAAAACCCGCCGACGATCACAATAACGCCCATGGTCATGACGTAGGCTATTGCTTGGAGCCACTTGGGCGCGCTATCGCTAATTTCTTTGACGTCCTCCTTCTTTCCGCTCTCTTTACGCGCTGCGCCCATGCGAGGGGCAACGAGTGAGGCATCGGCTTCGAGCGGTTTTGCTTTTTCGTAGGTCCCAATGTTGAGGGCGGGTTGGGTTGTCACGGGAGCTTGGGCGAGGACCTCTTCGACGGTTTTCGCCGCCGCAGATGCGTTGGGATTCACGAAGATGTTATCGGGATTGGGGCGGTCCAATGGCCAGGTCAGTTGGCGACCGAATCGCAGGCAATCTTGCACGATTCGCAAGTCAGAAAGAAGTTGCTTCACTTCTGCGTATCGCTCGAACTTGTCCTTCTTCAACATCTTCAGGACAATTTCATCTAATACGAGGGGAACGTTGGGGTTAATGGTTCTCAGACTCGGCACATCCGTGGTCGCATGTTTGACTGCCATTCCCATCGGGGTATCAGAGGCAAAGGGATGCCGCCCGATCAGGAGTTCCACCATGATTACGCCGAGCGCGTAAATATCGCTTCTGGGATTCGGCATCTCTCCATTAGTAATTTCTGGAGCTAGGTAGGGGGCCATATAGGGGAGGACTACAGAACCGGCCGTTCGGCTTTGGCTAAATGTTTCCCAGAGGCCCGCGTTTGCCACGCGCACCCGATTTTCCACGGTTGCGGTTATATTGCGAGAGCTCAGATCCCCGTGAACGACACCCGCCTCGTGAAGCACGGTAAGGGCTCCGCAAAGTTCGATTCCGATTCCGATGCAAATCCCCGCAGAAAATGGTGCTAACTTTAGAATTCTTGCGTTGAGGGGTTCGCCCAGTGAGCTTTCGCACACGATGAATTTGATGCCTTCGTGGTCGTCCATTTCAAGCATACGCTCAATCGCCGGATGGGGCATCGATGCTGATTTCTGGACGATCTTAGCGACAGCAATTAAGAAGGTCGGCTCAGACGCGAATGGCTCATTAATGACCCGAATGACAACCTCGCGCCCAAGGACTCTATCCTTGGCGTGGTAGGACTGAAAGAGGGGTCCCTCCTCCATTGCAGAGAGAATTTCGTACCGAATGCGGAGGATTTTGCCGATCATGGCTTTGGCTCCTTCTCCGGAATGCTCCCGACGATGATGGCGCCGAAGAATAGGATGGATGCGAGGATTCGGATCGGTGGTTGGTCAACCTTTGCCGCGTAAGCCATCGCCTGTTCAGAGCCTTGCCACCAGGCAATCTGACTTGCGATGTAGCCGCCCCCGACCAAGGCAACGATTCCGATCACCAGTACGAGCTTAGCTAACTTCAATTTGCGGACAGCACCTCAAGAACATTTTTCTCACTGATCCCCCGGAAGAGTTTACACGCACCAAGGTCGGTCAAGAGGGCAAAAGCTAATTCTGAGCCGGAAACTTTTTTATCGGAGCGCATGAAATCTAGGAGTTGCTCGGGGTTTGTGGCTTTCTGTGTCGTAGGCAACCCGGTTCGTTGGAGATAACTTTGAATTTTTGTGGCGGTTCCGGTGGGTGTGATACCGAGGTTTTCACCGAGTCGAGCTTCGAGAACCATCCCAATGGAAATTGCTTGGCCGTGCAGGAGCTGGTAATCGCTCGCTTGCTCAATCGCGTGACCAATGGTGTGGCCGAAATTCAGGGTCGCTCGTTGGCCAGTCGTCTCGAATTCATCGGCCTCGACCGTCTGCCGTTTTAGGTCGATGCAGAGGTTTACTATTTTCGCGTAGTCTCTGTCGCTTTCCTCAAGAAGTGGCGTGAGTTCCGGAGCCACGATGAACGCGTATTTCCAAACTTCTGCCATCCCGTTAATGACTTGCTCGTGGGGCAGAGTTTTGAGGAATTCAGTGGCGAGAAGGACTTCGGAAGGGGGCCAAAAAGCGCCCACAAGATTCTTGCCCTGGGGCAAATCTATTCCGACCTTGCCGCCGACGGACGAATCCACCATGGCGAGTAATGAGGTGGGTACTTGGATGTGCTTCACCCCTCTCAAGTACGTGGCCGCAACTATTCCGACCAAGTCACCGACAACGCCACCACCGAGCGCGACGATCGATTGGCTGCGTTGCACTTTTTGGGTCGCGAGCCATTCTAGGCACTTCTGATAGTTGGCGAAGTTCTTTGTGCCCTCACCCGCTTGCAAGACCAGCACCTTGCGGCCATTGAGGAATTTTGCGTAATAGGCTTCAAGATTATTGTCAGTGATGATGGGGGCTTCAGGGTCTAATTTTTGAAAAACCTCTTCAACGCTCATCGTGGAGATCTCGTAACTTCCACGGGAGTGCTTTACTACCATCCTGCCTCCTGGACTTTCGCGAGAAGTTGGACTGCGGTTTGTCGGAGGTCCTCTTCCTGCACATCGAAGACCAGGTCAGCCCGTTGGTACATGGGTAGTCGCTCGGCGACGAGGGCGGCAAGTTTTTCTTCCCAATTCTCAGTTTCTAGGAGGGGCCTGCGGCGTTTGCTGATCGTCAGCCTGCGGACGAGGAGTTCGGTGGGCACGTTGAGAAAAATGACTTTCCCCAATCGTCGGAGCTCTTCCCAGTTTTCGTCGCGCTGGACAATACCTCCTCCGGTAGAGAGAATCCCGCCTTCTTGGTCGGACACACTACGCAAAATGCTCGTCTCATGTTCGCGGAAAGCCGCCTCACCATAGATATTGAAAACCTGGGAAATTGAGCGACCGAACCGATTTTGGAGCAGGACGTCTGTGTCGACGAATTGGCGGCCGGCAAGTTCGGCGAGCTGCCGACCCACGGTCGACTTCCCCGAACCCATCATCCCCACCAAAATCCACCAGTCCGCCATAACAAAGAAGCGACGGAGACTAAAATCTCCGTCGCTTCTATTATGAGCCTTAATCTTCCGACTTAGGGCTGAAGTCCGCCTGCATCTTCATCCGCCACGATGGTCGGAGTAATAAAGATCAGGGTTTCGCTGTCGTTTCGTTGCTTCGACGTCGATCTGAAGAACTGGCCAATGATCGGCAAGTCTCCGAGGACGGGGAACTTTTGAACGGAGTTCGAGAACTGCTTTCGGTTGATTCCTCCGAGAGCAATCGTTGAACCACTCTTGACTCGTGCCGTCACGAACAGGGATTGAGTAATGGTGTCTGGGAACTCTTGACCACTCGGTCCTGTTCTCAACTGACCAAAGTCACTTACCTGTGGCTGCAGGATCATCGTGATGTATCCATCATATGCAGTCGTTTGCGCAACAAAGATCGTTGTCGTTGTCGTTTGATTAACTGAAGCCAACTGATTGTTCAACGTTCGAATCAGAGGAGCATTCACTGTCTTACCGTCTGAGTCTTGGATGAACGTTCTCATTCGCGTGGTGACATTGCCTGTTGCATAGTTGATGAATAGTGGGTCGCCCACCTTTGCGAAAGTGCCAGGTCGGTTACCAGCAGCGACGCCGCCACGTTGGTAGAGCCAGTCGAAACCGAGGTCGCGAGCGACACCGATACTAGTTTGAATGAACTCAACCTTGATTATCACCTGCTGAGGAACCGTGTCGAACAAGTCGACGAGGTTGCGGAGTTGGCGAATCGCCTCTTCCGTTCCTTGAACCACGAGGGAATTGTCTGTCGGGTCGTATGTAACCCTGTCCAGTCCGTCCGGGGCAAAGCCTTGACCCGATGTGATCGTGGTTCCGCCTTGCTGTCCTTGACCGCCACCTTGACCACCGCCACCGGGGTTTCCGAGTCCGCCGCCTTGGCCACCACCGCCGAAGCCACCAGCTCCGCCGCCACCGCGCTGATTAGCCGACTCGTCACCAGGCAGGACTACATCGCTACCGGACTCCAGCGGATTGCTGGTACCTCGGAACCGAGATTCTGTCGCGCCAGGTTGGCTTGAGATTGGATAAGCCTGGTTTGGCACTGGACCGCTGCCGACAACGAAAATATTGCTCGTTGTTCGGTTGCGAGGGGCTTGGGCTTCGTTGAAGGCATTGATCTCCTTGATTCCGCGAAGCGGATCAAAGATATCAACGGCATTGATTTGTGACAGCACATCGCTGGCGCTGGCATGCTTCATTCGAAGCTTCTTGATGACTTTCAGTTGAACGACTTGTGGATTGCTTGCTGTGGAAGTACCTACCATTGGCCGTTTTCCACGGTGAATGATAAATACGCCCGACTCGTCTCTTTCTGCCCACGCACCAGCCGCATCACAGATGTAGCGAATAGCCTCCTCTGCGGTTCGATCCTTCAATGAAACATTGATCGGAGCAAATGCCTTATCCCCGGCTTCAATGACGAATTGCAGGCCAGTTTGGCTGGTAAGCAATTGAGTCGCCGTGTAGAGATCAGCATCGGAGAGGGAAATATCCACTCTCTTGGCCAGATCGGAGTCTTGGGCCACGGCGAATGCCGTGACCATGAGTGCTGCGCAGACCAAGCCCATTCGGCAAGCGCTCTTTAGTTTGTTAGTGTTCAACCTCAACATATTCCTCGTTAATCCTGTCAAATATCTTAGCACACGGAGCTAGAAGCCGCTACGACCGCCGCCACCGAAACCGCCGCCACCGCCTGAGCCGCCGAATCCGCCGCCACCGCCGCCGCCAATGCCGCCGCCACCGAAGCC